>NZ_JAMYTF010000024.1:0-98173 GCF_040322295.1 Mesorhizobium sp. M0159 | reverse complement strand
CGATTAAAGCCTCACCGACGCTGCCAACAAAGCTCACGCCTCAAACCCCGCGCCCCTCCCGCGAGCGGGTTCGTTCCCTGGCGCATTGTTGCCATCTCCGTCACAGCGGCAGTCTTCGAAACGGCACAACGGCGTCGTGGTCAAGGTGCGAGGCAAACAGCGCTTACGATGCGCGTCGAGGAAGACGAACAGGTTTGCGGTGCCGTTGCGTTTGTACTCGCAGTCGTAGCGCTCCAGCCTTCCCGGCGCGGCCGGGATTGGCTGACGCACCTCGCCGATGAGTTGGGTCGGGCTTTCGTCGAAGCACACCACCGGCCGCTTCGGGTCCGGTGCCTCGGCATAGAGGTCGAGCACATCCTCCATGCGCGCGACATACTCCGCGTCAACCTTTGGAATGCACCACATGTCCTTGCGCCACGGCTTGAGATCGTTCTCGGCCAGGCGCCGGCGCACCGTCTCGCGCGACAGCTGTTCGTGCTCGGTCAGGTTGACGAACGCATCGGCCAGCAGATCCAGTGTCCAACGGGCCCGACCCGGCGGCGGACTGGAGCAGGCGGTGCCACCAGCAGGGCTTCTTCCTTGCCCGTCAGCTTGCGTTGCGCGCCTGCGCGTGGCTCTTCGCTGAGCGCCGCCTCCAGGCCCATCTCCACGAAGCGGCGCTTGGTGCGGTAGACAGTGGAGCCGCCGACCGCCACCGTTGTGGCAATGGTCTCGTCACTGCGGCCGGCATCGGCAGCAAGCAGGATCTGCGCCCGCTTGAGCTTGCGCGCCGGATGCTTGCCGCCTGCCAGCATGGCTGTGAGTTCGTCGCGTTCGGGTTGGTCGAGATCGACGCGATAGCGTACATTCATCCGGAAGGCCTCCTTCGGTTGCGGAGGTTCCGGAAGAATCAGAAAATGAATCAATTAGTTGACGGACGGCCGCCAGACCGACCCTGCTTCAGCTAAAAGCAGGGCCAGTACCTCGCCTTCATCCGGATCTACGGCCTGCTAAACGGTCGCGCGCCGGCCGAACGCGACATGCAGCGCTTCTTCGGCGTCACCGCACCTTCCGTCCATCAGATGGTGCTCGCCCTTGAGCGCGCTGGATTGATCCGCAGGCAACCAGCCTCGCGCGCTGCATTGAATTGCTTGTCGAACCCGATAGGCTTCCCCGGCTACAACCCATCGAACCAATTGAATCCTCTGTGCAGAGGTACTAGACGGAATGCTGTGATATCAGGACCACCCACTGCCAATGACCGAACAGGAAATGATTATCAACGCGTTGGGTGTCGCTCCCAGTGTTGACGTCGCGCTGGAGGCACGCCGGCGTATCGAATTTCTCGGCACGTATCTGCGTGCATCGGGGCTCAGCACCTATGTGCTGGGGATCAGCGGCGGGGTGGATTCACTTGCCGCGGCCCTTCTGGCTCAACGGGCCGTTGAGGAACTGCGAACGGCTGGATACGACGCCAAATTCCTGGCCGTTCGGCTCCCGTATGGCAACCAGGCCGACGAGAGCGACGCCCAGCGGGCTTTGGACACCATAGGGGCGGACGAAGTGCATCGGGTCGACATCAAGCCGGCTGCCGACGCAATGCTAGATTCGATCAAGCGGGCTGGTGTCGAGTTCGGCGACGCAGGCCGCGAGGATTTCTTGCTTGGCAACATCAAGGCGCGTCAGCGCATGATTGCCCAGTTCGCGCTCGCCGGCGCCAGCCGAGGACTGGTCATCGGCACCGACCATGCGGCCGAGGCACTGATGGGCTTCTTCACCAAGTTCGGCGACGGCGCCGCCGATATCCTTCCTCTTTCGGGGCTAAACAAACGCAGGGTGCGAGCCTTGGCCGCGCATCTGGGCGCTCCGCCCGAACTCGTCGACAAGATCCCGACCGCCGACCTGGAGAACCTTGTCCCGCTTCGTCCTGACGAAGATGCCCATGGCGTCACGTATGAACAGATCGACGATTTCCTCGAAGGCAAGGAAATCGACGAGGCCGCGCGGACGCGGATTCTTCATGTGCATTCCAGCACGGCACATAAGCGCGCGCTTCCGGTGACAGCGATTGCGCTAACACTCTCGCCATGACGGCATTGGCAATAGTTCCATGATACCGTTTCGTGGTCAGCACCTCGTGGAGATTGCTTCCGCCATGTTGGCAACCGCATCGACGAGCACTTTGACGGCATGAACAGCCGGACCCTCGATAACATTCCGCACTCGGGTTTGCTACCTTCGAGCGCCTGAGCAGGTTGGCCGATCCGACGTAGGCGGCGACGCCATCTGCAAGCACGATCCTCACGTGAAAGGGTTCTTGCGTGAGGTCGCCGCTGCCATAGTCGATGATGCGCGTCGTCGCCTTTTCCAGGCGAAGTCTAGCCTCGGCGCACCCCGAGAGTTGGGAGGCATCCCTTATGACGAGGACGCGCTCGATCGCTTCCGTCGTCTCGAATAGTTCTGCGGCCAACGCGACATGCAGGGGTACTAGACGATGTTAGCCTTTCCGGCTGCGCTCGACGAACTTGTTGAAGCGGCTAGTCTTTCCGCCGCTGGTCTCATCCTGGTAGAGGAACGCCAGTTCGTTCTCATCGAAGATCCTGAAGAACTCGTCCCATTCGACGGGCTCGAACGTCTCTTCAGGCTCGCCGAAGTCGATGCGCAGTATGCCGCCCTCGCCCTTGGTGCGCACCACCGCCGGCCGCCCATCGCGATCCTCGGCCCAACGGCGGATTTCGTCGTGATCGGTGGTCGTCTTCGATTCAGACATCGCAATCTCCCTTCGATTCCACCGCAGACCGCGAGACCCCCGCGTTGCCGGTCTGCCTCCACACAACCAGCAGATGCATCGCTGCCCGGCATGTGCGCGGTTGGTCGAACATGGCTCCTAACACCAAGCAGCCTTCGATGTTCCCACGCCTGGTTGAACCTACCCCGGCGAGCCTCCTGAACTTTGTTGAAGCAAGGGAACAAACCTTTCGCCCGGAAGTTTGGGGCGGCAAAGCCATTCGTATGAGGAGTTGTCGTGAAACGTATACTGGTCACGGGAGGCTGCGGTTTTATCGGCCGCCACGTCGCCCAGGAACTCGTTGAACATGGCTATGGGGTTTCAATTCTCGATGCGCTGCTGGACCAGGTGCATGGCGGCGAGGCAATCAGCCTGCCGCCAGGCGCCAAGCTGATCAAAGGCGACGTTCGTGATCGCGACGCCATCGCAGAGGCGGTCGACGATGTCGACGCGATCATTCACCTGGCGGCTGAAGTGGGCGTCGGCCAGTCCATGTACGAGATCGCCCGCTATGTCGGCGCCAACGACCTCGGCACCGCCACGTTGCTGGAAGTGCTGATCAAACGCCCGATCGAACGTATCGTCGTTGCTTCGTCGATGAGCGTCTATGGCGAGGGTCTCTATGCCACGCCGGACGGCCAGCGCATCGACAATGCAAGACGGCAGTTGGACGACATCCGCAGCGGCCAATGGAATCCCCTGTCGCCGGAAGGAGAAGTCCTGTTGCCGCTGCCGACCGACGAGCAGAAACCGGTCGACCTCGCCTCGATCTACGCATTGACAAAATACGCCCAGGAACGCGCCGTACTGATCTTCGGCGAAGCCTATGGCGTCGATGCGGTGGCGCTGCGCCTGTTCAATGTCTTCGGCGCCGGACAGGCACTCTCCAACCCGTATACCGGCGTGTTGGCGAACTTCGCCTCGCGCATCGCCAATGGCCAGCGGCCGCTGATTTTCGAAGACGGCGAACAGCAGCGCGACTTCGTTCATGTACGCGATGTCGCCCTCGCCTTCCGGCTGGCGCTGGAACAGCCTCAGGCGCGCGGCCACGTCATCAACATCGGCAGCGGGCGGGCCTACCCGGTCAGCGAGGTCGCCCGGCTGCTCGCCGAAGCGATGGGCGTGCCTGGGCGCCAGCCGGAAATCCTCGGCAAGGCACGCTCCGGCGATATCCGCAACTGCTTTGCCGACATCTCCAAGGCGCGCGAACTGCTCGGCTTCCAGCCGCAGCACCGGCTGGAGCATTCGCTCGGCGATTTCGTCGCCTGGGTGCGTAACACGGTCGCCATCGATCGCAGCGCCGAGATGAAGCGGGAACTCGAAGCGCGAGGGCTGGTATCATGAGACCGGATTCACGCAATTTTCGCGAAGCGCCCGTCGCCATTATCGGCGGCAGCGGCTTCATCGGCTCGAACCTCGCCGACAGCCTGTTGTCGGACGGCGAGCCGGTGCTGGTCATCGACAATCTGAGCCGTCCCGGCATCGAACAGAACCTGGAATGGCTGACGCAAAAGCACGGCAACCGCCTCGCTGTCGAAATCGCCGATGTCCGTGACGCCGAGGCGCTCACGCCGTTGGTGGCAGGCTCGAGGGCGGTTTTCCACTTTGCCGCGCAGACCGCCGTCACCACGAGCCTGGTTCGGCCGGACGAGGATTTCGACATCAACCTGCGCGGGACGTTCAACGTCCTGGAAGCCGCTCGCCGCAGCGGCAAGCGCATCCCCGTCGTTTTCGCCAGCACCAACAAGGTCTATGGCCGCCTCGCCGACCTTGCTATGCGCGAAGAAGACGGCAGATACGCGCCTCGCGACGCGGGCGTCCGAGCGCACGGCGTCGACGAGACGCGCGGCCTCGATTTCTGCACGCCCTATGGCTGCTCCAAGGGCGCGGCGGACCAGTATGTCCTCGACTACGCCAAGTCATACGACCTGCCGACGGCGGTGCTGCGCATGAGCTGCATCTATGGACCGCGCCAGTTCGGGACGGAGGATCAGGGTTGGGTCGCCCATTTCCTGCTTAACGCGTTCTCCGACCGGCCGATCACCATCTACGGTGATGGCAAGCAGGTGCGCGACATCCTCCATGTTGCCGACGCGGTCGCGGCTTATCGCGCCGTGCTCGACCGCATCGAGGCGATCAAGGGCCAAGCATTCAATCTCGGCGGCGGACCGGAAAACGCCGTCAGCCTGCGCATGCTGCTGAAGGAGATTCGCGACATAACGAAACGGGACGTTCCGATTCGTTACGACCGCGAACGCACCGGCGACCAACCGTTCTTCGTCGCCGACACGCGCGCGATCGAGGCGGCGCTGGGGTGGAAAGCGCACGTCCCGTGGCAAAACGGCATCCGCGACCTCGCCGACTGGCTGCAGCGTCATCGCCTCGACCCGCATCCCGAACCGGCGAGGTACGTGGCATGAGGGTCGCTCTGGTCAATCCGTCCTGGACGTACCAGGACAGCATCTATTTCGGCTGCCGCCAGCCGCATCTGCCGCTCGAACTCGGCTATTCGAAAGCGCTGCTCGAAGCAGCCCGCCACGAGGTGCTGATGCTGGACGGGCAGATCCAGAAGCTCGACAACGCCGCGCTCGCCGATCGCGTCGCCGCATTCGAGCCTGACATGACCATCGTCAGCACCGCGCCGACCTACCTGTTCTGGCGCTGCGCACCGCCCGAGTTGCGCGTGCCGGCCGATTTCCTCAACCATCTTGCCGGGCGCGGCGGTCGCACCGTCGCCGTCGGGCCGCATGGCTCGGCGACGCCGACGCCGACTTTGCGCAAGCTTGGCGTCGACATCGTCGTGCGCGGCGAATGCGAGGAAGTGGTCGCGGAACTTGCCCGCCGCGACGACTGGAGTGCGGTGCCGTCCACCGCCCACTTCGAGGATGGAGAACTGGTCTCGAACGGCGGCGTGCATGCGAGCTCGTTCATCGATCACCCAGCGCTCGAATGGCCATCAGACTGGATTGCCGCCCATTCGCACCATCATCACCGCTTCGACGACGACCAGGTCGGCTTTGGAGCGGAGGTCGAGGCGTCGCGCGGCTGCCCGTATAATTGCAGTTTCTGCGCCAAGATCGATTTCCGCGATGCCTATCGCCGCCGGAACCACGAAGCAGTGATCGCCGAGATCGACCGGCTGATCGCACAGGGCGTCGGCTACATCTATTTCATCGACGAGATCTTCCTGCCGCAAAAGGCATTGCTGGAGGCGCTGGTCGATCGTGATGTGAAGTTCGGCGTGCAGACCCGTATCGACCTCTGGAAGCCGGAATTGCTGAAGCTGCTCGGTGCCGCCGGCTGCGTCTCGATCGAGGCGGGCCTCGAAAGCCTGACGGTGGAAGGCCGCGCCATGCTGGCAAAACGCTGCCGTTTGGGCACCGAGGAGCTGGCCGCGTTGCTGGTCGACGCAAGGCGCCACGTGCCGTTCGTGCAGGCCAATCTGATCGGCGTGGTCGAGGACGATCCCGCGCTCGTCGATTATTGGCGGAAGCACCTGATCGACAACGGCGTTTGGGCCAACGAACCGGTGCCGCTCTATCCTTATCCGAGTTCGCCGAGCTACCGCGAACTTTGGGGCGAGCCGGACGATCTCGCCTGGGAGCGCGCGCATGAACATTATCTCGCATCCTTCCGAACGTTCAGCGACATCCAGGAGAAGCGGCCGCGTCCGCTGGCCGAATTGGAGGCCACATGTTGCGGACACTGAGCCCGCGGCCGCGGCGTATCCTGATGACTGTCGATGCGGTTGGCGGCGTCTGGCGCTATGCGCTCGATCTGGCCAGGCAACTGGTCGCCGGCGGCGACAGCGTCGTGCTTGCCGGGCTTGGTCCGGAACCGTCCAGGCAGCAGGCCGAGGAGGCCCAGTCATTCGCAACGCTGACATGGCTCAACACGCCGCCCGACTGGATGACCCGCAACGAGCACGACCTCGACACATTGCAGCAGGAGCTGCACCCGCTCATACGTGACTACGCCGTCGAAATCGTCCATCTCAACGCGCCGACGCAGGCCGCGGGGCTCGACGTGCCCTGCCCCGTCGTGGCGGTGTCGCATTCCTGCGTGGTGACATGGTTCCACGCCGTCAAGGGACAGGCGGCGGACGGCGAATGGGCTTGGCAGAAGGACCGCAACCGGCGCGGTCTCGACAAAGCAGGAATGGTCGTTGCGCCCAGCCGCAGCCATGCCGACATGCTCGAAACCTGCTACGGGCCGATCGCGCGCCTGAGCGTCGTCGGCAACGGGGCGCGGCCCGGCGCGAAGAGCGAAAGACGGGAATCGGTCGTTTTCGCCGCCGCGCGCTGGTGGGACGAAGGAAAGAATGCGGCGGTGCTGGACCAGGCCGCCTCCCTGACGCAATGGCCGGTCTTCGTCGCCGGCTCGCAGCAAGGGCCGGACGGCCAGCATGTTGGCTTCAGTGGCGCCGTTCCCCTCGGGCCGGTGCCACATGAGGAAGTGCGCTCGCTGATGGCTCGGGCCGGTATCTTCGTATCGCCGTCGCTCTACGAACCGTTCGGCCTGGCCACGCTGGAAGCCGCAATGTCGGCAACGCCCTTGGTGCTCGCCGATATCGCGACCTACCGGGAACTGTGGGACGGCGCGGCCCTGTTCTACGACGTGCGCGATCCGGGCGATCTCGCCAGCTGCATCAATGGCCTTTGCAATGACGCGCAGCGCCGGCGAGAACTCGGTGAGGCGGCGGCGCGCCGAAGCCGCAGATTTTCACTGGCAAGGCAGGCGACCGCCATGCGCGGCGTCTACGACAAGGCGGCCCTGGCCACCATGGCGGATAATTGATTATGCGATTTTTATTCTACACCCATTCGATCGTTTCCGACTGGAACCACGGCAACGCACATTTCCTGCGCGGCATCATGCGCGAGCTGGTCGCGCGCGGGCACCAGGCGATCGCGCTGGAACCCGCCGACGGCTGGAGCCGGTCGAACCTGGTAGCCGAGAAAGGGTCCTTCGCGATCGAGCGATTCCGGAAGGATTTCCCCGAGTTGATGCCGGTGACCTACGATGCCGCTTTCGACCACGAAGCCTGGATATCCGATGCCGATGTGGTGATCGTGCATGAGTGGACCGAGCCGGACCTTGTTGCGCGGCTGGGCAAGGCGAAAGCAACTGGCGGCCGTTTCACGCTGCTGTTCCACGACACGCACCATCGCGCCATCTCGGCCACGCAAGCGATTTCTGCCTTGCAGCTTGAACATTACGACGGCGTGCTCGCCTTCGGCGAGGCGCTGCGGGAAAGCTATCTTCGCGCCGGATGGGGCAAGCGGGTCTTTACCTGGCACGAGGCAGCCGATGACCATCTGTTCGAGCCCCATCCTGAAATCGAGCGCTGCGCCGACCTGATCTGGATCGGCAATTGGGGCGACGACGAGCGCAGCGCCGAAATCAGGGAATTCCTGGTCGAGCCGGTGCGTGAGCTCGGATTGAGCGGCACTGTCCACGGCGTTCGCTATCCACGGCAAGCGCTCGCCGACCTTGCGGCCGCCGGCCTGCGCTACGAAGGTTGGATCGCCAACGCCGACGTGCCGAAGGCGTTTGCAGCAAACCGCATCACAGTG
Source organism: Mesorhizobium sp. M0159 (assembly GCF_040322295.1). Lineage (NCBI taxonomy): Bacteria > Pseudomonadati > Pseudomonadota > Alphaproteobacteria > Hyphomicrobiales > Phyllobacteriaceae > Mesorhizobium > Mesorhizobium sp. M0159. The sequence goes on along the minus strand of NZ_JAMYTF010000024.1, from coordinate 89,830 downwards.
CACATCCCCAGGCGTCCATACCGCGAAAGCCTGCCCGGCATCCCGACCATCCGCATGTTCGAGGCGCTCGCCTGCGGCATCCCGCTCGTTTCGGCGCCGTGGTCCGATGTCGAACGCCTGTTCAGGCCCGGCGTAGATTTTCTGTTTGCAAACAACGGTTCCGAGATGCGGCGTCATCTTCGCGCCGTGCTGCACGACGCGGATCTCGCCGCTTCTCTGGCGACATCGGGCCTCGAGACCATCCGCTTGCGGCACACATGCCGGCACCGGGCGGATCAATTGTTCGGCGTGCTCGCCGAATGCGGGCGCCGCCAAGCCGCGGACACGATTCTTGCAACGGAGGCCGCCGAATGAAGATTGCATTTTACGGGTCAAGCCTGCTGTCGTCCTACTGGAACGGCGCGGCCACCTATTACCGCGGGCTGCTCAAGGCTCTGGCCAGGCTCGGCTATGACATCACCTTCTATGAGCCCGATGTCTACGATCGCCAGAAGAACCGCGACATCGAGGCGCCGGACTGGTGTGCCGTCGTCGTCTATGAGGCGACCCCACAGGCGCTGATGCAGGTGGCGGCGCGGGCGGCGGAGGCAGATATCGTCGTCAAGGCGAGCGGCGTCGGTTTCGCCGACGACGCGCTGTTGCGGGCGGTGCTCGATCACGCCCGTGCCGGTGCGCTCACCGTATTCTGGGATGTCGATGCGCCGGCGACGCTTGGCCAGTTGCGCGACGAGCCCGACCATCCGCTGCATCGCGCGCTGCAGGAAATCGACCTCGTGCTGACCTATGGCGGCGGCGACCCGGTGGTCTGGGCCTATCGGGCAATGGGGGCGGCCGAATGCGTGCCGATCTACAATGCGCTCGATCCGGAAACGCATCATCCGGTCGGCAAGGACATGCGCTTTGCCTGCGATCTCGCCTTTCTCGGCAACCGGCTGCCGGACCGCGAGGCGCGCGTCGAAGCCTTCTTCCTCGACCCGGCCGGCCGCTCCGCCGATCAGCGCTTCCTGCTCGGCGGATCGGGCTGGGGCGACAAGCAGATGCCCGCCAATGTCCGATGGCTCGGCCATGTCGGCACGCGCGACCACAATGCATTGAACGTCACGGCCAAGGCGGTGCTGAACATCAGCCGCGACAGCATGGCGGCCAATGGCTTTTCACCTGCGACGCGCGTTTTTGAGGCGGCGGGCGCCGGCGCATGCCTCATCACCGACGCCTGGCTCGGCGTGGACCTGTTCCTGAAACCCGGCGAGGAAATCCTGGTCGCGCGCGATGGCGAGGACGTCGCCGAGATCATGCAAAGCCTTAGTGCCGAACGGGCTAAGGCGATCGGGACATCGGCGCTTCGGCGCGTGCTTGGCGAACATACCTACACGACACGTGCCGTTTTAGCCGACGCCATCTTCAGGCGCCATTTCGAGCGTCCGACCGTGGAGGCGGCCGAATGACAAAGCCGCTCGACATCGTCTTTCTTGGCCTGTCGCTCTCCTCATCCTGGGGAAACGGCCACGCCACCACCTTTCGGGGGCTGCTTAAAGGTCTCCACGAACTCGGCCACCGCGTCACTTTTCTCGAACGCGACGTGCCGTGGTACGCAAGTCACCGGGATCTGCGCGATCCCGATTTCTGCGCCTTGCGCTACTATGAAACGATCGATGATCTTCGCCGCAATTTTGCGCGCTGTCTGCGCGATGCCGATATCGTGGTCGTCGGCTCCTTCGTTCCCGAAGGCCCTGAAATCATCGACGTCGTGGCATCGCTGTGCACGGGTCAGTTCTGCTTCTACGACATCGACACGCCGATCACGCTGGCAAAGCTTTCGACCGATGATTGCGAGTACATTGCCAGGCGGCAGGTCCCGTATTTCGACGTCTACTTCTCCTTCACCGGCGGGCCGACGCTTGCCCGTCTGACGGCGGAATTCGGCGCGAGGCGGGCCGAGCCGCTCTACTGCTCCGTCGACCCGGAACGGCATCACGGAACCGGTGATCCAATCCGCTGGGATCTCGGCTATCTCGGCACCTACAGCCCCGACCGCCAGGCGACGCTAGAGGCCCTGCTGTTCGAACCGGCGCGTCGCATGCCGGAGCGCCGCTTCGTCGTGGCAGGCTCGCAATATCCGCGCGAAATCGCCTGGCCGGACAATGTGGATCGCATCGAACACCTGCCGCCGGCAGATCACGCCGCCTTTTACAGCCGCCAACGCTACACGTTGAACGTCACGCGCAGTTCCATGATCGCGGCCGGATGGTCGCCCAGCGTGCGCCTCTTCGAGGCAGCCGCCTGCGGCACGGCGATCATCAGCGATAGCTGGGCCGGACTGGACAGCCTGTTTCCAGAGCGGACGATCCACACGGCGCGCAGGACCGAGGACGTAATCGGTATCCTGTCTGGGGAATCCGACGGCGCCCGGCTTGCCATGGCCAGGCAGGCGCGCGTGCTCATCCTCGCAGCTCACACAAGCATCGCAAGAGCCCGCGAATTCGTTTCGCTGCTGGCGCAGGCCAAATCGCCACGTTCTGTTCTCGATCTGGACGTCGAGAGCGCAGCATGACCCGCAGACGGGAGAAGATAGAGATGCAGCTATCAAGAAAGGCGCAACGGACCAAGACCGTGCTTGTCGCCGGCGGCGCAGGTTTCCTCGGTTCGCATCTTTGCGAGACAATGCTCCAGGCCGGCTGGCGCGTGATCTGCGTCGACAATTTCCTTACCGGCCGCATGGAGAACATAGCATCGATCGCCGATCGTCCGGATTTTCGGCTGATCAAGCAAGACATTTGCCGACCGTTGGAGCTTGGCGAACCGGTTGACCGCATCTTCAACATGGCGTGCGCGGCCTCGCCGCCGCGTTACCAGGCCGACCCGGTCCATACGACGCGGACTTGCGTCATCGGAACGCTCAATCTGCTGGAGCTCGCCGCCCGCAATGGCGCCCGGTTCCTGCAGGCGTCCACCAGCGAAATTTATGGCGATCCCGAACAGCATCCGCAGAAGGAAGACTATGTCGGCCACGTGAACTGCATCGGCCCCCGCGCCTGCTATGACGAAGGCAAGCGCACCGCCGAAACCTTGTGCTTCGATTATTTGAGAATGGGAAAAACCGATATCCGTGTAGCGCGCATCTTCAACACCTATGGTCCCAGGATGGATCCTGCGGATGGACGGATCGTTTCCAATCTGATCATGCAGGCACTCGAGAGACGGCCGCTGACGATATTCGGCGACGGGCTGCAGACCAGGTCGTTCTGCTACGTTTCCGATCTGGTCGACGGCTTGATCCGGTTGATGGAGGTCAATCCCAATCCGAGCCAGCCCGTCAATCTGGGCAATCCGGGGGAGTTCACCATCCTGCAACTGGCGAGCCTGGTGAGAGGCATGACCGCAACCAAATCGGGCTTGAAATTCCTGCCGCTGCCGCAAGACGATCCTCGTCGTCGGCAACCCGACATTTCCCGCGCAAGGAAGCTTCTCGGCTGGTCGCCAAAAGTGCCGCTCAGGCAGGGTTTGGTGCGCACAATCGGCTATTTTGCCGAGCTTGAGACGGCGCAGATGATCGACGGAAGACGTCGAATTGCCGCCACCGTGCGTTCTGCATCAGGCCGGCTGCAAAATCTGCCGGCCTGAAGGCGGGGAGCGTCTGGCCGCTGCTTGGTCACGACGGAAAGCGCCGTCGTCTCGGATTTGGTCACTTTTTCTCGTCGCGGGAACAACCCGTCCAGCTTCTGGTTCTGCCAAGGTACCGGCATGGAGACGATTGTGCATCCGAAGCGATCCGCCAAAGACATCGAACAAATGGCCGCAAAGGAGACGGCTGCCTTCCTGCGGCGCGCCTCCATCACCTATCTGGAATGTTGTGTGAGCCTGATGATGACGCATCTTCAGCGCGAGGAGGTAGCGGCCATCCTCGAAAAGGAAGCGGATATGCTTCGCCGGCTGGACTGATCCCGCTCGAGCGGCGGCAGGTCGCCTTGGCTTTCCAGGAAACGAAGCAGCGCGGCAGCGTAACGTCTTGCCGCGGCCGCCAGCCGGATCTGTTCCCGATCATCGCCCGATCGCTCAGCCATGCTCCACAAGCCAAGCTGGAAGGCGAGATAGCAGGGCTCGTAGTAGTGGACCAGATTGGCATCGACGGGACGAGACGTAGTCGCCTCGACAGCTTTGCACAGTGCCGCAGTCGCTGCGTCGGAGAGGCTGTACTCGACACGGGCGCCGGCAATGTCCCAGGCGATGTCCTGGCAGCCGATCAGATCGTGCGATCGGCAATGGTCGAGGGCGTCCGTCTTGACCAGCCTTCCACCGCGCGAAAGGATGAACTCCCACGGATGAAGCCGCCCGTCGATCTCGACCCGCTGCATGGTCTTGGGCGGAGCCTGTTTCGAGAACCAGGTCTGCAGCTCCGCCGCGCGGCTTTCGCCCAGCGCCTCACTTGTATTCCGCACGGCCATGTCGGCAAGCGCCTCCAGCGAGGCGCCCTGTTCGGAGGCGGGCAGATTGGCTGCGCGCCAGGACAGATAGCGCGCGAGATGAGCGACCATTTTTTCTTTCGAATGCCTTGCCCGCTCCAGCGTTGTACCGTCGATCCAGCGTTCAACGAGAAAGCCATGGCACAGCCCGGCGATGTCCGGGCCAAAGCCTGCGTCATTCAGCCTCCTGGCAGTCTCGGCCTTGTGCATTCCGATTTCACCGAGGCCGACGAATTTGACCGACCATTTTTCCCGGCCCGCAGAAGCAAGAAACTTTCGCCGCTCGAAGCCGCGGTGAACAGGTGGCCAATGTTCCTCCGTCCTGTCTCGAAAGCGACGCCACTCTCCGCCAGATATTTCGGTCAGGCTGGCCGCTGTGCTGCCGATCGTCCTGGCCACCCAATCCCGCAACGTCGGGACAGCGGATCCAGCGGGGAAAGTCCGTTCGAAATCCACGCTGTGTTTTTGGCAAACCGTCCATGCCTCCCGACTGTTCGTCGATGCCTCGGGGCCCGGGCCAGCCGAATGGCTTGGGAACAGATGGATGCGCCTGGCATCGATGCCCAGCCTTTGCAGCCATGCGACGACTGCGTGAAACGAGCTGCCGGACAGGCCCGGGCCCTCATCGACGACAGCGAAATGGGCCGATGGCCTTGTCCTCCAGCCGCCGATCAGTTCCGGATCGGCGGCAAGCCGCCTGCGAAACGGATGACCGGTCGGACGGACGCTGACGGGTGCCGGCGCGCCGATGGCTGCCGCCACCATCGCTGCCAATCCCAGGCCGATGCTGCGGATGCCGATTACGCATGTGTTCGCATCGAGACCCGACTGCCGTGCGGCGACGAAATAGCTCTCCGGATAGAGCGCGTAATGGGCGTAGCCCTCGGCCGTGCCGATGAGGATTTCGCCATCGCAATCGAGTTCGGCCAGCATTCGCGGCACTTCGGCATCGACCGGGCCGTCGATGGCGAATCCGGCCGCCCACGATCTGCCCACGTCCCGGGCCAAGCCGACCAGGAGATTTGCGCCCGCGATCCGCTGTCGGGAATTCCTGTCCATGCCGTTGGCCTCGAATTCAGCATCGGCAAGGCCCTGGACCAATTCCGAGATCTTGATGAACAGGCCGACCAGGGCTGCGTGCCGTCCGATCCCGCTTGGCATATCCGCAATGTGCCCGGCCGCTTCGCAGGCCGAGCCGCGAACATATCGCGCGCTCTCAATTCGCTTGTGGTCGCCATAGACGATCATTGTTCCGTCCCGGTTGGCCTCACTCCCAGCTGCACAACTCGGCGAGCGCTACTTTGATCCACCATCGGTTGCACGATTTTTGCAGCCGGCAAGGAACAATCAGCGAGGCAGGTGGTTTGGCACGAAGAACTTACCTTCAACAGCATAGGCAGCGGTTTCGTGGGATCGAAGAAAGTTCGGATCGGAATAGTAGGCGTGGGCAACTGCGCCTCCTCCCTTATTCAGGGCATCACCTATTACCGTGACGCAAGGAGCGATGAGCCCATCCCCGGGCTGATGCATGCCGATCTTGGCGGCTACCATGTCAAAGACATCGAGGTGGTCTGCGCTTTCGATGTCGCCAAGGGCAAAGTCGGACGCGATGTGGCAGACGCGATCTACAGCGCGCCGAACAATACTTTCCGCTTTGCCGATGTGGCGCCTACCGGCGTTCGCGTCGAACGCGGGCCGACACTGGACGGCATCGGCAAATATCTGCGCGACGAGATCCAGGAGGCCGACGAACCCGTCGCCAACATCAGCAAGATCCTCGCCGAAAGCGGCGCCGAAATCCTGGTGTCCTATCTGCCTGTCGGTTCGGAGGAGGCAACGCGCTTTTATGCCGAGTGCGCGCTCGAGGCGGGCTGTGCCTTCGTCAACTGCATACCCGTCTTCATCGCCTCGCGGCCGGAGTGGCGCCGGCGCTTCGAGCAGCACGGCCTGCCGCTCATCGGCGACGACATCAAGAGCCAGGTCGGTGCGACGATCGTACATCGTCTGCTCGCCAACCTGTTCCGCGAGCGCGGCGTGCGCATCGATCGCACCTACCAGCTCAATTTCGGCGGCAACACCGACTTCCTCAACATGCTGGAACGCGAGCGGCTGGAATCGAAGAAGATCTCAAAGACGCAATCCGTCACCAGCCAGATCGACGTTCCCCTGGAGCCCGGCAACATTCACGTCGGGCCGAGCGACCATGTGCCGTGGTTGACCGATCGCAAGTGGGCCTATATCCGGGTCGAAGGCACGACCTTCGGCGGTGTGCCGCTGAATGCCGAGCTCAAGCTGGAAGTGTGGGATTCGCCCAATTCGGCCGGCGTCGTCATCGATGCGGTGCGTTGCGCCAAGCTGGCGCTCGACCGCGGTATCGCGGGCGCGCTGACCGGTCCCTGCAGCTATTTCATGAAATCGCCGCCCGAGCAGTTCACCGACGCGGAAGCCCGCCAGCGCACGCTCTCTTTCATCGCCGGCAAGGACGAGCCGATGCTCGATGCCGCGGAATGACGACGACGTTCTTTCTGGTGCGCCACGCCGCGCACGACAATGTCGGCTGTTATCTTGCCGGACGGATGGCGGGCGTTTGCCTCGGCGAAGCCGGCAAGGCACAGGCCTCGCATCTGGCAGACCGCATGGCACGCGAGGCGATAGCGGCAATCTTCTGCAGCCCGCGCGAACGCACGCAGGAGACTGCCAATCCGATCGCGCTTGCCTGCAATGCCGGTGAAATCGTGATCCGCGAGGAACTCGATGAGATCGACTTCGGCACCTGGTCGGGAAAGACCTTCGAAGAGCTGAACCAGGATGCCGACTGGCGGGTGTGGAACGACCACCGTCAGCAGGCGAGAACACCGAGCGGCGAGACCATGCTGGACGTGCAGCAACGCGTCGTCTCATTGATCGAGCAGGTCCGCGGCACCTACCAGAACCAGGGCGTCGCACTGGTCAGCCATGCCGACGTCATCAAGGCCACCGTGTGCAAGGTGCTCGGCCTGTCGCTGGGAAACTGCTTTCGCTTCGATATCGACCCAGCGTCGATCACCACGGTTGTTTGGGGGGACTGGGGGTCGAAGCTGATCAGACTCAACGAAGCTGCCTGACGAGGAATTGCCGGATGCGCATGGTCATTTTCGGTCTTACCGTGACATCGTCGTGGGGCAATGGGCACGCCACGCTGTGGCGCGGATTGATCCGGGCGATGGCCGGGCTGGGCTGGTCTATCACCTTCTTCGAACGCAACACTCCCTATTATGCCGGGACGCGCGACCTCGACCAGTTGGATGGCGGCAACCTCGTCCTTTATCAGGATTGGGAGGACATCCAGCGCGTTGCCGAGCAGGCGATGAATGAGGCCGATGTGGTCATCGTCACCTCCTATTGCCCCGATGCCGTGAGCGCGTCGCGCCTTGCCCACCAGGCCTGTCGCGGGCTGAAGGTGTTCTACGATCTGGATACGCCGGTGACGCTGGCGCGGATCGAACAGGGTGAGCCTCCGGCCTATTTCGGGCCGGAAGGGCTTCGCGATTTCGATCTCGTGCTGAGCTACACGGGAGGAACCGCGATCGACGCATTGAGGTCGATGCTGGGTGCGCGCCGCGTCATGCCGCTCTACGGCCATGTCGATCCAGAGCGACACCGGCCCGCCCCGCCCAGGCCGGAGTTTGCCGGCGACCTTTCCTATCTCGGGACCTATGCGGCAGACCGCCAGGCCGGGGTCGAGAGGCTGCTGGTCAGTCCGGCTGCGCGCCTGCCGGAGCGCCGCTTCATCATTGGCGGCGCACAATATCCGCAGGAATTCCCGTGGAGCGACAATATTTTCTTCGTCCGGCATCTGCCGCCGGCCGACCACCCCGCCTTCTTTTCATCATCACGGCTGACGCTGAACGTGACCCGCGAGGCGATGGCCGAAAGGGGCTGGTGTCCTTCCGGCCGGCTGTTCGAAGCCGCCGCTTGCGGTGCCGCGATGGTGAGCGACACATGGCCGGGACTGGAGTCCTTTTTCCGGCCCGGCGAAGAGATCGTCGTGGCGAACAGCACCGACGACGTGGTCGCCGCGCTCGACCTGTCCGACGCCGAGCTTGACGCTATCCGCCGCCGAGCGCGCGAGCGGGTGCTGGACGAACACACCTCGGCGCGGCGCGCGAAGGAATTCGACCGCATCCTGTCCGATGCACTGCACGGCTCCACGCATGGCGAGCCGTTGAAGGAGGCAGTTTGATGTTGGGCATCGTGCCCGCAGCCGGACGGGGAAGCCGCATCCAGCCGCTCGGCTTTTCGAAGGAGCTTCTGCCGGTCGGCAGCCGCATCGACGGCAACACCGAGCGGCCTTGCGCGGTCAGCGAATACCTGGTGCGCCGCATGGTGCGCGCGGGGGCCGACAAGATATGTTTCGTCATCGGCTCGGGTAAGTCGGATATCCTCGAATATTATTCTGCCGGCTATGCCGACGCGACTGCGCTGTTTGTGGTGCAGCCCTCTCCGGTCGGCCTTTGCGACGCCATCTTCCGTGCCGCACCGCTCGTCACAGCCGATGAGACCGTTCTGGTCGGGTTGCCCGATACGATCTGGTTTCCCGAAGACGGCTTCCTTGCCCTCCCGGACGACGGCCTGTCCTTCCTGCTGTTTCCGGTGGACAAGCCGGAGTTCTTCGACGCCGTCGTTGTCGACCAGGACAGCCGGGTGAAGCAAATCCAGGTCAAGCAGCAGAATGCCCAATCGAACTGGATCTGGGGTGCGTTCAAGATGCCCGGCCGCACCCTTCACCAGCTCGCCGCGCTGTGGCGGGAACGGGACCGGTGCGACGAATATATCGGCACGCTGGTCAATGCCTATCTCGCCGCCGGAGGCGATGCCTATGGCATCAAGGCTGGCACCGCCTATGTCGACGTCGGCACCTTCAACGGCTACCGCACCGCACTTCGCCTGCTTGAAAGCGCCGCCGGTACCAAGGACGACCAAGTCGCCATTACGCTGCCCGGCAACCAGCACGTCCCTGTCCTCGCAGGCGAAGGAGGCTAGCCATGCTGCATTCCGATGCCGAAATCCGCCGCCGTATCGATGCGCTCGGCCCATGGTTCCACAATATGGAACTGGCCGGCATCGAAACCGCTCCCGACCATTTCCTTGGCAACTATCCGCTGATCAAATGGCGCAAATTCGCGGACGCGATTCCCGCCGATCTTTCCGGCAAGGCGGTGCTCGACATAGGCTGCAATGCGGGTTTCTATTCGATCGAGATGAAACGCCGCGGCGCCGGCCGCGTGCTTGGCATCGATTTCGATGAGGCTTACCTGGCGCAGGCGCGCTTTGCCGCTGAGGTGGCGGACTGCGACATCGAATTCCGGCAGCTCTCGGTCTACGACGTTGGCGCCCTGCATGAGCGGTTCGACATCGTGCTGTTCATGGGCGTGCTCTACCATTTGCGCCATCCCTTGCTCGCACTCGATCTGATCCGGGAGCACGTCGCCCGGGACCTGATGATCTTCCAGTCGATGCAGCGCGGCAGCACCAACGTGCCGGCGCTCGAGCAGAATTATCATTTCTGGACCCACGACCTGTTCGACCGGCCGGAGTTCCCAAAGCTGCATTTCATCGAGCATCGCTATGCCGACGACCCGACCAACTGGTGGATTCCCAATCGCGCCTGCACCGAAGCCATGCTGCGCAGCGCCGGCTTCGAGATCGTCCTGCAACCGGAGCAGGAGGTCTATTTCTGCCGCACCGCCGACGTGCCGGCCGGTGGCGGCGTCGTCTACCCGTCGAAAGGACAAATAAATGATTGAAGCCGCGATGATCTGGAACGAGCCCAACAACAAATCCCACTGGGATCCCGAGCTCGACCCCGACTGGAGCCGCTTCGCCAACATGGCAACCCTGGCCGCCGACGCGATCGCGTCGGAGAATCCGGCCTTGACCAAGGTCCTTGGCGGCATCTCGCCGATCGATGCCGGTTTCATGACACGGATGAAGGAGTTCGACGTGCTCGATCATGTCGATGCTGTCGCCGTGCACGGCTTTCCGCTCGACTGGAACCTCTGGCAGATCCACGAATGGCCGCAGAAGATCGGCGAGATTTCGGCTGTCACCGATCTTCCGGTATGGGTCAGCGAGGTCGGCGTGTCGACCTTCGGCGCCGAGGAGGTACAGGTCTGGGGCCTGCGCCGGACCGCGGAATTGCTGATCGGCAACGCACCGCGCATCCAATGGTATAGCCTCTACGACCTGCCGCGCGAGTGGGAAGCGACGACGCGCCATCGCGAGGCGGAAGGCTCGTCTTACTACCGCCATTTCTACATGGGCCTGCTCCGCCAGGACGGCACGCCAAAGCCCGCGCTCGAGGAGTTCCTGCACCACACGCCGGCAATGGGACTGGTGCAGTGGTTCCATTTCGAAGATCACCGGCTGGGTGACGCCGTCGCCTGGATGAAACGGCTCGGCGTCACCAATCTGCGCACCGGGCTTTCCTGGGCCGACAGCTTCAGGCCGAACGCACTTGACTGGTTCGACCGGCAGATGGAGGCTTTGGCCGACTTCGACGTGACGGTTACTTTCTGCTTCACGCCGGAACACCGCGGAATGATGCCGCACCACAGCAGTCCGCCGCTGGTGCCGGAGGAATTCGCCGATTTCTGCGCGGCAATGACGCGCCGATATGCCGGCAGCATCGCTGCCCCTTCGGTCGGCAGGCTGCGCGCCTCCGCAGCGTGAGGAGCTTCGGCTCTCCAGCCATGATGCTCACCGTCCTCAACGTCGCCTATCCCCTCGCCCCGGTCGGGCCGGATGCGGTCGGTGGTGCCGAGCAGGTGCTGTCGATGCTCGACCAGGCGCTCGTACAGGCCGGACACCGCTCGATCGTGATCGGCTGCCAGGGCTCGAGCGCTGCGGGTGTCCTCATCGAGACGCCGGCCGAACCGGGCGTGCTCGATGAAGCGGCGAAGCGCCGGGCGCAGCGTTCTCATTGCGCCGCAATTGCTACCGCACGCGCTCGCTGGCCAATCGACGTGGTCCATTTGCACGGTATCGATTTCGATGCCTATCTGCCGGGCGACGGGCCGACATTGGTGACCCTGCATTTGCCGCTCGACTGGTATCCTGCCGACGCTCTCAATCCGGCGCGGGAGGATCTGTGGCTGCATGCGGTATCGGCGGCTCAGCAAAGAACCGCGCCGCCGGGCGCCAGGCTGATCGGGCCGATTCCCAACGGAGTGGACGTCGACGCGCTGAGCGAGCCGCAGGCCAAACACGACTTTGCGCTCGTGCTCAGCCGCGTCTGCCCGGAAAAGGGCATCCATCTGGCGCTGGACGCAGCCAACAAGGCCAGCGTCCCGCTGGTCATCGGTGGCAAGGTCTACCCCTATGAAACGCACACAGCGTATTTTCGCGACGAGGTCGAATCCCGCCTGGACGACCGGCGCCGCTTCCTTGGTCCGCTCGGCTTTCTCGCCAAGCGGCGCCTGCTGAACACAGCCCGCTGCCTAGTCATCCCGAGCCTTGCCGCGGAAACCAGTTCGCTCGTCGCCATGGAGGCGCTCGCCTGCGGCACCCCCGTGGTGGCCTTCCCGAATGGCGCACTGCCGGATGTGGTCGAGCACGGCAAGACCGGGTATCTGGTCGGGGATGTCGACGAGATGGCCGAAGCCATCGCTGCCGCACCCAGCCTGGACCCCGAGACGTGCCGGGCCGAGGCGCGGCGGCGCTTTTCACTCGACCGCATGGTTTCCTCCTACATGGACGCCTATCGGGCGCTGGCACGGCTCGGCACAGACAGCGAGCAGCTCGCGACGGCAAAGTGAGCGCGACATGCTCCGCAGTGAGATCATAGACGATCCGGCGGACCTCGAAGCCCTCGAGCCGCACTGGTGGGAACTCTGGTCGCGCAGTCCCTCGGCGACGCCGTTCCAGTCTCCCGCATGGTTGCTGCCATGGTGGCGAACATTTGCTCCCGGCGAGCTAGCGACGGTCGCCATCTGGCGTGGCGACGATCTGGTCGGCCTGGCGCCACTCTATCTGGAACGCCACGACGCCGGCGCGCGATTGCTTCCGCTCGGCATTTCGTTGAGCGACTATCTGGATGTCCTTTGTCTTCCCGAGATCGCCGAACCGGTCGGCGCAGTCATCGGTGGCGCCGTTCTTTCCGTGGGCTGGTCACAGTGGATCTTGCAGGACCTGCCTCCCGGCGGCGCCGGCCTTGCCATCAGGCATGCCGCGCTCGAATCGTGCCAAGCCGTCGGTCACGCCGCTTGCCCGGTGCTCGCCCTCGCCGGCGACCAGACGCTTCAAGGCTGTGTTCCGGCGCGGCGGAGGCGCCAATTGCGCCGCGCCCACAGGGCCGCGTCGAGACGCGGCAGTGTCTCCATCGAACCCGCTTTGTCCGATCCGCAGACATTCCTCGACCACCTGATCCGCCTTCACCGCGCGCGCTGGGCCGGACACGGCGACGGCGTTCTGTCCGATTCCCGCGTGGAAGCATTCCACCGTCAGGCGCTCCCGCAACTGGTGGCACAGGTGCTTGCCCGATGCTGGCTTATCACGATCGGTAACGCGATCGTGGGCGCCTATTACGGGTTCCATCATCGTGGCCGCGCTTGCGCTTATCTCGGTGGCTTCGATCCGGCCTATGCCGAGGAAAGTCCCGGCGCGCTGCTCATCGGCCAGGCGATAAGGCAGGCGATCTGCGAAGGCGCGGAAGAGTTCGATTTTCTGCGCGGACAAGAGGCCTACAAGTACAGCTGGGGCGCCGTAGACCGGTGGACGATGCGCAAGATCTGGACGCGGAGCAAAGGGCGATGAGCGCGACCCAACCGGAATCTCGGCGGTCGACATCAGCAAGGCGGGTGCTGGAGGATTGCATGGCAGACGGTGCCGGCGTCGAAGCCGTCATCGCAAGGCTGGCTCTCCGTTTCGAGACAGGAATCGATGCTGCAGAATTGGCGAAGATTGCGCAAAACACGCACTCGGCTGACCCGCGAAACACGGCAAAACTGCAACGGATTGCGGACCTGCTTCGGCGCAGGCCCGAGATCTTCGCCACGCTGCGCAAAACAGGCGGTGCTGTTCGGCACGAGCGTGGCGAGGACGAGACCGACGATGCGGTCGTCAAGCGGCTGGCGGCCGGGTTTGACGCGGCGGCGGCGATCTCCCCGGCGGCGAGCGTCCAGCTGTCATCGCTGGGCAATGAGGAAAAGCTCTCTGCCGCTACGGCTGAGATCGTTGCCTGGCTGGAGAGGCGAGGCTTTACCGGCAGTGACCGCGACATACTGGATATCGGCTGTGGTATCGGTCGGTTCGAACAGGCGCTCTCCGCTCTGTCGCACCGGATCGTCGGCAGCGATATATCCCCTGCGATGATCTCGATCGCCCGCCGGCGATGCGCCGGGCTCGGCAATGTAGAATTCCGCCCTGCGCGCGGTTTCGATATTGCCGATTTTTGCGATGCCAGCTTCGACCGCGTGCTGGCCGTCGACAGCTTTCCCTATCTGGTGCTGGCCGGCCTTGCGGAGCGACATTTCGTGGAAATCGCGCGCGTGCTGAAGAGGCCGGGCATGGCCGCGCTTTTGAATTATTCATATCGCGGATCGCCGGCGCTGGATCGCGCCGATGTCCATAACTTCGCCAACGCAAATGGCATGCAAGTCCTCGTCGACGGCGAAAAGCCGTTCCGGTACTGGGACGGCGATGCCTTCCTGCTTACGCTTTCCGACGGAACATTGCGGCCCAACGATGGTTCGGATGCCGAACGGGAAAAGCCGCTATTCGACAGTATGAAGGAGGACAAGATGGCGTCCGGCAGCAAGAAGCACATCGGTCGCGGCAGTCACGGCAAAGGCGCTGGCGCTGGCGCAATGACCGATCTTCCCAAGGACAAGATCGGCGAGAACGCTGTTTTGTCCAACAGAGACAAGAAGCAGCACACCAAGGAGCGCGGGCTCGACGGCAATCGGGTCAAATCCGAGCAGTACCAGGATCATTCAGCGGATCGGCGGCCTGAAGACTGATCGTTGCGGCAGCATGCGAGCTTGCAGCCGGTGAGCAATTGAAAGGCGGCGAGAAGCCAACCGCTGACGAAGCTGTGCAAGGACCGATGCCGGTCGCATGGACGCCCTGCAAATTCTTGCAAACTCGCACTGTTGCCACCAGAGTGAGGTGAAGGAACCAACATTTGCCAAGAGAACGCGATGTCTCGCTCAAGGGAAGATTCCGGCAGCAGGCGTGCCGATCTGACGATAGATCGGGAAATCGCTTCCTTGCTTGCGGCCATCGAGCAGGAAAGGGTTCCTGACCGGCTGACCAAACTTGCGATCGAATTGCAGCATGCGCTTATCGAAAGGCGCTTGCGCGAAACCAGCAACTAACGTGACGTGTATTAACGGCGCCTCTCGGCTTCGAAGTCCAGTTGTCCTTCGGACAGATAGCTGCGCCTTTCCATCAGGGTTTGCGAGGAACTTTCGCCAAGGTATTCCAGCACGCCGGCGCGTGCCCTGTTGAGCCGGCTCTTCACGGTTCCCACCGCGCAACCGCATATTTCGGCCGTTTCCTCATAGCTGATGCCCAGAACGCCTATCAACATCAGAACCTCGCGCTGGTGCTCGGGAAGGCTCTGAATGGCCTGGTGGACCTCCTTGCCCTGTACGGACCATTCCTGCGTCGCTTCCGAGATCGGCCGCAGCGAAGCGCAGTCGAGTAGGCCGGGCGCTTCCCTCACCGCGGCCCTGACACGCGTGTAGTAGGTGTTGCGCATGATCGTGAAGAGCCATGACTTCATGCGCGTTCCAGCTTCGAACTTGTCAATGTTGGCCAGGCCCTTGGTCAGCGTCTCCTGGACCAGGTCGTCGGCATCATCAGGAGTGCGGCAGAAGGTGCGGGCGAAAGCCCTCAAAGCGGGTATGAGGTCGACGATGGAAACTTCTTCGGTTTCGCGAGTCGCCAAGGCGTAGGCTGTAGGTGGCAATGGTCCAGCTCCCGTCCAGAATGAGTTCGTGAGCGCAGACCAGTTAAATGCATTGGGCGAAAGATCGTTCCGGCTGGCGAAAATCACCCGGATCGGGAACCGGAGCGGCTTGGCTGGGCAACCCAGCCGGCGGTGATATTTTTGACGGAACAACCACCGGTATCGCGGAGTTGGAATCCAGGCCGTCCGAAATTCCGGGGCGCCGCCATTGGCGTGTCGAAACGCGATTTTCGCAGCGAGCCTGGGCCGCCACCTCAAGGACAGTCCGCCACCTCAAAACAGGAGGAACCCATGACAGGAAACAAGCACGCCAAAGGCAAAACGCCGGCCGACAGCGACCTTGCCAACGATCCCGGCATCGGCAGTTCCAAGGGCACGATCAAGGAGGGCGACCGGCTCGATCAGGGCGACAACACGTTCGAAGGCGATGTCGAGAACGACACCACGCCTCAAGGCGGTATCAATCCCCGGCAAAAGATGCGGACCAACAAATGATGCCAGCATCGGCCGGCGCACGATCGAACAAACCCGCTGCAACCCGTGCAGCAATCCCGCGTTAAAGAGCATGGGCCTCGCGTCCGCCCAGCGTTGATGCGACAGGCTCTTTCGCGGAGACACAGATGACAAAAAAATCGTTTGGCCGCCCCGTTCCAATTCTCGTCGGCCTTGGTTTCCCTCGCCATGTCGAAAATATTTGGCAGGCCTATGACGTCTTGAACGAATGGCCGAGTCGCGGCCCGGCGCACAAGGCGGCGTTCGACGCCTGTCGCGCCGGGCTGGCTGACGAGGTCGATGCCGAGACCGTGCGCGCGGCGTTCGAAGCATTCGCCCGCAAGGCGGGCATTCTGGCGCACGATGTCGCCGCCGAAATACCAGCAGGCACCAATCCCACTGCGGTTCGCGACGTCGGCTAAAATGCCCAGCAGGCCATGTGACCCGCTGACGCTAATTTATATCAAGGGTGGTTGAATCGGGAGGACCGCCATGCTGGAGATAAAGTTCGATGCTCCGGTTTGCATCTACTTCGGCAAGCCGGGACGATCGCGAATGGTCAGCTCCATTTTCGAGGCTTCTTACTGCCTCAAAAGCGAGAAATGGCCTGCCCGCAATGCCCCGTTGTCGCTGATGGCGGCAGATGCATTGGCGGCGCCCAGATCGGCCAGATTACGGCAGCGGAAGCCCGCGAAGCATTTATCGACGCGGCTTTGGAAGCGAAGATACTTGTCGAAGGCGAGCCGCATGACACGCATGCCCGGACAGCCTTCATGCCGGACGGCGGGCGAACCGGCAGGCTGCTTCCCCGCAGAGCCGTTTATCGCGAATGGCTGGCTTCCTCGGCCTTTTTCTCCCGCTGCTGCCTGAGGACCTCGTCGGTTCCGACCAGCTTCTTCGATCCTCCAGGGATCGCGGTGGAAACAACAGCCGGCGGGTCGCTTGCGGGGAAAGAATCCTCCAGACCCGCCTGCAGCTGGTCTTCCAGCGTCTGCGGCTCTTCCGAGCGGCCAGGGGTCCTTCGGGTGTCTACATTCTCCAGCGGCTGTGTCATGTCCGGTGAAGACCTGACTTCTCGAATCGAGCCATAGAGCTGTTCGATGGCAAATTCCTTCATTGTGTCGAAATCGGCCTTTTCGTCACGCGATGCCTCGATTTGGTCGACCATGGTCTTCTCGAACCGTTCGAGGCTCTCGCTTCCACACGCTCGGCAGAGACGCACCAGCGCCTCGCGCAGTATGAGCGGCGCAAAGTGCGCCGTCGCCTCAAGCCTGAGCTGCTGCAAACGCTCCGGGGTAGCGGCTTGGAACTTCGACATGCTCGACCTCTTCGCCTTGTGGAGCATGTCAACGAAAATTGTCGGCGGATGTTCCATCGGCGGCCGCTGCATCGCTCGATCCTCAGCGGTGCGCGCCACCACCGACTGCCATGCGGATACCGAGACAGACGACGAAGCAGCCTGCCACGCGCTGCTGCCAGAGCCTTACCTTCGGTCGTCTCATGATCCAGGCCCCGAGCGTACCGGATGCGAGCGCATATGTGCCCAGCACCAGCACACCGGTTATTTTTTGGCTGCCGCCGAGCAGCAGCAATTGCAGTGTGACCGATCCCCGCGCGGGATCGACGAACTGTGGAAGGAATGCCACCATGAAGGTTATCGGCCAGGGATTTATCAGATTGGCGATCATTCCTTCGCGTGCGGCCACAAGCGGCCCGACACTGCGCGGCTCCTCGACGGCGACGCCGGCCGACGGCAGCAGCACCAGACGCGATCCAAGCCAAACCAGATAGGCTGCGCCCATCCATCGAAGCATGGCAAAGACAACGGGCGATGCCTGGAGCAGCGACGATATGCCGAGGGCAAGGAGTGGCAGCTGGACCATGCCGGCGCCGATGGTCATTCCCAGGACGGTGAACAGGGCAACGTCACGGCCCTGCCCGATGCCACGCGCCATCACCAGCAGACTGTCAGGCCCCGGGGGCATCTGCATCAGAATGACCGTCCCGAGAAAGGCCGCCCACGAGGCAGGATCCATGCCGCTACTTCGCCCCGGTTTCGTAGGAGGCCTTCGCGCCGTCCTTCAACCGACCGGCATCTCGCATCATCTTGAGCGCCTCGTCCCTGGTCAGGCCGCACCTGCGGGCAAAGAAATTGACCTCATAGGCCTGCTCGGCCGACAGGCCGTCCTTGGCATGCACTCTGCGCTTGTGTTTGCGTCCGCTCATACATGCTTGATCCCGTGAGACTTAGCGTCCCCAACTCACATCGGGCCAACCGGTTCCCCACTGCTTCGTCGCTGCGCAGGCTTTTCAGGCGCCGTCGGGCCGGCCGACCTTGTCCTTGAGTTCGTTCAGGAATGCGAGCAGCGCGTCCTCAGGATCGTCGGCCTCTTCGGTCAGCATTTCGATGCCCCAGTGGCCGAGAACAGCCTCCTGGACGATGCTCGGCTGCGACATGAAGATAAAGGATTTCGGGCGGCTCTTCTCGTAGCCCGACCGCCGCCAGGTCTGCCAAAGCCTGTGCAATAGCAGACGGATGTTCATATCAGACATGCTGTAGCCGATGAACAGGATGGTGCGCCCAAGCGCGTCGGCGCGAAACTTCGCGTCGAGCGGCGAATCGAACGAAAGCCGGTCGAAATAATCGGTCTCCGCCAGGACCAGCGATTTGTCGTCGTCGAAATCGCCGTGGAATTTGATGATCTGCGTCACCTCGCCGGTCGTCTTGGGCAAGTCCTTTGCATTGGCCACCTTCACAAAGGGCCGGCCATGGATCTCGAAGGCTACCTCGAGGTTGCGATCATAATTGGTGGTGTAGATGACCGGAAAATCGAGCGATACGATGAGCTTGTGGATTGCCGACCGCTGCACTTCTTCCCGCGAGACGCTCCATTCACGATCCATCCAACTGCGCAAAGGGCCGAGGCTCCCCTGCTTCAGCCGGTAGTATTCGGCAAGGGCCTGATAGCTGGCCTCCGGTGCGCCGATCATGTCCTCGTGAAGGCCGAGCTCGTTTTGCATGTGCTCGATGAGCTTTTGCCAGGACGGCAAGCCGACGCTCATCGACACCCCGGCTCCAACGAACAAGATAGCTCGTCGCTCTTTCACCGATTGAGCCAGTTGCTCGACTGCAGACAGCATTCGACACAACTGCGATAGGTGCCGCTCCGTTCCAGCCGAGCCAGGACCACTGCCGGAATAGAATTACTTCCGACTTGAGTGCGGACACTCGGATCGGCTGTCCCGAGCGCCCGGCCCCCGACTTTTGGCCAACCGAATCCGACATTTATTTCGTTGCATTTGGCACTTCTGCGCCGCTCACGCGTTGGAGAGTGTTCAACAAACACGGCGCAGCTGCAGCTAATGGAGCTCTGCGCCAACGTCGGCAACTCGACAGCAAATGAGGCAAGCGCGACTGGTGGCGGCGAAAAATAGGGTGCCTGGCAAAAGGGGAAAGAGGCCAATGGCTGCAATACTGGGATGGAGGCTGCTGGCGGGGTTTGCACTGATAACCGCGGCGGTTGCTCAGCCAGCATCAAGCCCTGCGATAAATCCGCCGGCCGCAGCTGCTCCGCCCGACGACGGCCAGTGGGCGATGCCGGCAAAGAACTACGCCTCCACCCGCTACAGCGAACTTGCGGAGATCACCGAAGACAACGTCAAAAACCTGCAGGTGGCCTTCACCTTCTCGACCGGCGTCAACAAGGGCCAGGAGGCTGCGCCCTTGGTCGTCGGCAACACGATGTACATCGTGACGCCGTTTCCCAACATCCTCTATGCGCTTGACCTTACCAAGCCCGGCGCGCCGATGAAGTGGAAGTTTGAGCCCAATCCCGAGCCCGCGGCGCAGGGCGTTGCCTGTTGCGACGTGGTCAACCGCGGTGCAGCCTTCTTCGACGGGCGCATCTATTTCAACACGCTCGACGGCCATGCCATCGCCGTCGATGCGGCCACCGGCAAACCGGTCTGGAACACCCATATCGGCAACATCAATATCGGCGAGACCATCACCATGGCGCCGCTGGTGGTGAAGGGCAAAGTGCTGGTTGGCAATTCCGGCGGCGAAATGGGCGTACGCGGCTGGATCAAGGCCCTCGACGCCGGCGACGGGCACGTCGTCTGGACGGCCCACAATACCGGCCCGGACGCCGAGGTGCTGATCGGCCCCGATTTCAAGCCGCATTACGACATGGACAAGGGCAAGGATCTCGGCGTGACGTCGTGGCCGCCCGACGCCTGGAAGATCGGCGGCGGCAATGTATGGGGCTGGATCTCCTATGACCCGGACCTCAACCTGATCTTCCATGGCACCGGAAATCCCGGTCCGTGGAACCCGGATCTGCGACCTGGCGACAACAAATGGACCGCCGGCATCTTTGCCCGCGATCCCGACACAGGCGCAGCCAAATGGTTCTATCAGTGGACCCCGCACGATTTGCACGATTACGACGGCATCAACGAGCAGGTGCTGCTGGACATGACCTGGCAGGGCAAGCCCCGCAAGGTGCTGGTGCGGCCGGAACGCAACGGCTACGTCTATTTGTTGGACCGCACCACGGGCGAGGTCCTGTCGGCAGTGCCGTTCGGGCCTGTCAATTCCAGCAAGGGCGTCGACCTGAAGACCGGCCGGCTGATTGTAAATCCGGACAAGAAGACCGGCACCGGCAAGGTCGTCCGCGACATCTGTCCCACCGCATCTGGCCTCAAGGACTGGCAACCTTCGGCGTTCTCGCCAAAGACCGGCCTGCTCTACATTCCGCACAATAACATGTGCATGGACGAAGAAGGCGTCGAGGTGAATTACATCGCCGGCACGCCCTATGTCGGCATGAACGTGCGAATGATTCCCGGGCCGGGCGGCAATCGCGGTGCTTTCACCGCCTGGGATGTCGCCGCCGCCAAGCCGGCGTGGAGCCTGAAGGAGAATTTTCCGGTGTGGAGCGGCGCCGTCGCCACCGCCGGCAACGTCGTGTTCTATGGCACTATGGAAGGCTGGTTCAAGGCGGTCAGCGCCAGGACCGGCGAACTGCTTTGGCAGTTCAAGACGTCGTCCGGCATCATCGGCCAGCCGATCACCTATCGCGGCCCGGACGGGCACCAATATGTCGCGATTCTTTCGGGCGTCGGTGGCTGGGCCGGCGCGATCGTATCCGGCGATCTCGACCCGCGCGACGCCACCGCCGCGCTCGGCTTCGTCAACGTCATGAAGGATCTGAAGGATGTAACCACGCCGGGAGGTACGCTGTATGTGTTCCGGCTGCCTTGAGACGATCGGCCGAGTTGCGGGGCCACGGAGAACGCGTTCGCGGCGGTTAGCCGTCGCGGTTGGCGCACTGGCACTCTCGCTCGTTGCCGCCGTTGCCAATGCGCGCGAGTTGAGGATCTGCGCCGATCCCAACAACATGCCGTTCTCCAATGCCGCCAGGCAGGGCTTTGAAAACAAGATCGCCGAACTCATCGCCCGGGAGCTTGGTGCGACTGTTTCCTACACGTGGTGGGCACAGCGGCGCGGCTTCGTCCGCAACACGTTGAAAGCTGGCTTGTGCGATCTTGTGCCCGGCACGCCCGCCAATCTCGAGATGCTGCGCACCACCGCGCCCTACTACCGGTCTTCTTATGTGTTCGTGACACGCCAAGATGTGCCCGAAATCACGTCCTTCAACGATCCTCGCCTGCGCGATCTGCACATCGGCGTCCAGCTGATAGGCGACGATGGCGCCAACTCGCCCCCCGTCCAGGCGCTTGGCCGTCGTGGCATCGTCGGCCATCTCATCGGTTTCCCCGTCTATGGCGACTATTCGGCGCCGAACCCGCCAGCACGCATCATTGAGGCGGTCGCGAATGGCGACATCGATATGGCCGTCGTCTGGGGACCGTTGGCCGGCTACTTTGCAGCCAG
Organism: Mesorhizobium sp. M0159; assembly: GCF_040322295.1. NCBI lineage: Bacteria > Pseudomonadati > Pseudomonadota > Alphaproteobacteria > Hyphomicrobiales > Phyllobacteriaceae > Mesorhizobium > Mesorhizobium sp. M0159. Next base: position 68,028 of record NZ_JAMYTF010000024.1, on the reverse strand, counting down.
GCAGAAGGTGGCGCTGCGGATCACGCCGGTTTCGCCGCGCGTGGACGGCCCGCAACTGCCGATGATCTTCGACATCTCGATGGGCGTGCGCCGTGGCGACGATACGCTGCGCAGCGAGGTGAACGCCGCCCTGACCAGACACCGCGCCGAGATCGACGCGATCCTGGCGACCTACCAGGTGCCCCGCCTCGATCCTGTCGGAGCGCCTTGAAATGAAGCGCGGTCTTCCCTTGCTGGTGTTCGCGATCCTCGCGGTTTCCGGGTGCCAGCGTGAGGAACGCGACACGCGTCCACAGTCGGCGTTCGGCTCGGGCGACCAACCGGCAGCCGTGACGGCCCTCGAGCCGGGCGGCCAACGGCCGGCCTCGTCCGATACCAAGGCCGGCGTGTTCGAGGCCAACGCCTTCCACCTCAGCGAGGGCAAGCGTCTGTTCAACTGGTTCAACTGTTCCGGTTGCCATGCCAATGGCGGTGGCGGCATGGGCCCGGCCCTTATGGACAAGAAGTGGCTCTATGGCAGCTCGATCGAAAGCATCCACGCCACGATCAGGGACGGTCGGCCAAACGGCATGCCGAGCTTCCGCGACAAGATCCCGGACGACCAGATCTGGGAGCTTGCCGCCTTCGTCCGCGCGTTGAGCGGCAACGCGCCAAAATCCGCTGCGCCGAGCCGCGACGACGACATGATGCCCCATCCATCCGAAAATCGCCTGCCGGATGCCGCGACTCTGGGGAAGTCGCCGTGAACCGCCTTGTTTGCAGGGTGTGCTGCGGCGCAGCCTGCATGCTGCTCCTTGCAGGATGCAGCGGCTGGCAATCGGCGCTCGACCCAAAAGGCCCGGCCGCGGGTGAGCTTGCGTGGCTGATCTGGTTCTTCACCGCGCTGTGCACGGTGGTCTGGCTTCTAGTGCTGGCTGTGCTGATCATGCCATTGGCCCGGCGCGCGGCGCCGCTCGGCGATCCGCTTGTACTCGACGCTGCCGCCGAGCGCAGCAAGATGCGAATTGTCGTCGCCGCACTCGCCGCTACCGCCCTGATCCTGGTAGGCCTGACCCTGCTGAGCTACTTCGCCAACCGGACGCTCGCTGCTATCGGCTCGGATGCGGCGCTGACGATCCGGGTGACCGGGCATCAATGGTGGTGGGAGGTGCGCTACGAAAATGATCAGCCGAACCGCATTCTGACGACCGCCAATGAAATCCACATCCCGGCGGGCGAGCCGGTGCGGCTTGTAGTGACCTCGACCGACGTTATCCATTCCTTCTGGGTCCCGAACCTCTCGGGCAAGCTGGACCTCATTCCAGGCCACGAGAACGTTCTCGATCTGAAGGCGGACAAACCCGGCGTCTATCGCGGCCAGTGCGCCGAGTTCTGTGGCGCGCAGCATGCCAATATGAGCACCTTCATCATCGCCGAACCTCGGCCTGTATTCGACGCCTGGCTGAACGATCAGCTGCGGCCGGCGGCCGCCCCCGTGTCGGCCGAGGCCAAAACCGGCCACGACCTGTTCCTCAAACGGCCATGCGTGATGTGCCACAAGATCGGCGGCACCATCGCCGGCGGTACGGTCGCTCCCGACCTTACACATATCGCAAGCCGGCGGACGCTCGCTGCCGGAACGCTGGCGATGAGCCGGGGCAATCTCGCAGCCTGGATAGCCGATCCGCAAGGGATCAAGCCAGGTGCCCACATGCCCGTGGTGGGACTGAACGGGGACGAGCTGAATGCAATCGTAGCCTATCTCGAGGGCTTGAAATGAGTAGCGCCGACCTGGCCCATGGGCGTGACCTCGCCCAGCAACGCGCCGCAGCACAAAAGGGTGACCTAGCTCCCGAACGCGACGGTCCTCGCGATACCGGCCTCGACGACGCCAGCCTTGACGGCTGGTTGGCGCGGACATGGCAGACGGCGCCAGGCATCATCGGTGCGCTCTCGAGCGTCGACCACAAAATTGTCGCGCGGCGCTACCTGATCACCGCTTTCGTCTTCCTGTGCCTCGGTGGCCTCAGCGCCGTTGCCATGCGCATCCAACTGTCGGGGCCGGAGCGTGGGCTGATCGGGCCCGACCGCTACAACCAGCTGTTCACCATGCATGGCGTGACCATGATGTTCCTGTTTGCAGTGCCGATCGTTCAGGCGACCGGCATCTACCTCGTGCCACTGATGGTCGGCACCCGCAACATCGCCTTTCCGCGCCTCAATGCATTCAGCTTCTGGATTTATCTCTCCGGTGGCCTCTTCGCTTGGGTGTCGTTTGCACTCGACATGGCGCCCGACGTCGGCTGGTTCTCCTACGTGCCGCTGTCCGGTCCTGAATTCGGGCCAGGCAAGCGTTCCGACGTGTGGGCGCAGATGATCACTTACACCGAAGTGTCATCGCTGGCGGTCGCGGTCGCCACCATCGTAACCGTGCTGAAGCAGCGTGCGCCGGGCATGTCGCTCGATAAGATTCCGCTCTACGTCTGGGCGATGCTGGTCACCTCTTTCGTAATCGTGTTCGCCATGCCAGCGGTCATGATCGCGTCGACGTTCCTGATCCTCGACCGGCTGGTCGGCACCCATATCTTCAACCCCGCCGAGGGTGGCGACGTACTGCTCTTCCAGCACCTGTTCTGGTTCTTCGGCCACCCCGAAGTCTACATCATTTTCCTCCCGGCTACCGGCATGGTGTCCTCGATCATCGCCGCTTTCGCCCGGCGTCCGGTATTCGGCTATCTGGGCATGGTACTGGCCTTGATTGCGGTCGGCTTTTTGTCGTTCGGCCTGTGGGTCCACCACATGTTCGCAACCGGCCTGCCGAAGCTCGGCGCGAGCTTCTTCACCGCCTCGAGCATGTTGATCGCCATCCCGAACGGGCTGCAGATCTTCTGCTGGCTGGCGACATTGTGGGACGGACGCCCGATAATCAGAACGCCGCTGCTGTTCGTGTTCGGCTTCTTCTTCACGTTCGTTGCGGGCGGCCTGACTGGCGTGATGCTGGCGTCGGTGCCATTGGACCTGCAAGTACACGACACCTATTTCGTGGTCGCGCATTTCCATTACGTGCTGATCGGCGGGTCGGTGTTCCCGCTGCTCGGCGCGACCTATTTCTGGTTCCCCAAGATCACCGGCCGGATGATGAGCGAACGTCTCGGACGCTGGCACTTCTGGCTTGCCTTCCTAGGCTTCAATGCGGCGTTCTTTCCGATGCACATTGTCGGCCTGTGGGGCATGCCGCGGCGGGTCTACACCTATCCGGTGGAACTCGGCTGGGGCAACATCAACCTGTTCATCACAGCCGGCGCGGTCATCCTGTTCCTAAGCTTCGTTCTGTTCACTACAAACCTGGTGTACAGCGCCTCGAGGGGCGCCCCGGCCGGGGACAATCCCTGGAATGCCGGCACGCTGGAATGGGCGACGAGCTCTCCACCGCCGAGCTATAATTTCGCCCGGATTCCGGTGGTTACCCACTCCAAGCCGCTCTGGGCCGAACACGACGCGCTGCCGGTTGCGACCGGGCTTCGCGTCGACGTTCGCGAACTTGTTGTTTCGACGGTGGCAGAGGCGCATGCCGATGTACGCGAGAAGTCGGCGACGCCATCGATCTGGCCATTGTTCGCCGCGCTCGCGATCGGCGCCACCTTTCTTTATTCGATTTTCAGCCCGTGGGCGGTGATTTGGGGGGCCGGACCGATCGCCGTCACTCTGATCGGCTGGTTCTGGCCAAAAGGCGATCCGGAGGATGAGGAATGAAACAGCGCCCGTTCGCGGACATTTCCGAACTCCCGACCTTCGGGCTCGGACCACGCAGCCCGACCTGGTGGGGCACCCTCGCCTTCATGGCGCTCGAGGGCATCGGTTTCGCGCTCGCCGCAGGCGCCTATCTTTACCTTGCCTATCTGTCGCCCGAATGGCCATTGGGCGTGCCGCCGCCCAACCATTGGCCGGGCACCATCGTCACGCTGTTGCTGCTCGCCAGCGTGGTGCCCAATCACATACTGAACCGCTACGCCGAAGCCTGTGCCATGGTGCCTGTGCGCATCGGCCTGATCGTCATGTCGCTGCTCGGTATTGCACCGCTTGTCGTGCGGTGGTTCGAATTTCCGGCCCTCAACATTTATTGGGATACCAATGCGTACGGCTCAATGCTGTGGGTGCTGCTCGGCCTTCACACAACGCATCTGATTACCGACGTCGGCGACACGCTGGTGCTGACAGTCCTGATGTTCACGCGCCATGGCTATAGCGGCCGGCGTTTCGGGGACGTTGGCGACAACGTCTTCTACTGGGATTTCGTGGTCGCGACCTGGATCCCGATGTATCTGTTGATCTACTGGATGCCGAGGCTTGACTGAGATGCGTGCGCTTCGCTTGGGCACATCATGGGGCGGGCTGTTGTCCGGGCCTTTGGCCTGGGCGGTGTCGACGCAGCTGAATTATGCGTTCGTGGAGTGGCAGTGCGCTCATGGCATTCCCGTCATACCGGTCATTGCGCTGGTGCTGACAGTGCTGGCCTTGCTCGGCGGCGTGCTGTCGTGGCGGGCGCGCCAGCAAGGCGGCGCCGCCTTTAAACCGGATCGTACGCGCGCCACCGAGGATTTCGTCGCCAATATCGGCATTCTCAGCGCGGTGCTGTTTGCGCTGGTGATCGTCATGCAAGGCGCCGCCTCGCTCATTCTTGACGGCTGCTTGCGATGAGCTTCGACGCGCTCTTCTCGACCTCGATCTGCTACGGTGCCGGCGCCCCGCAGGCCGGCTGGACGCTGGCGTTGCCGATCACGCTGCCGCTAACCGTGGTCGCAGTGCTTTACGCGGCAGGCGCCTTTCGGCTGTGGCGGCGGAGCGCCCGCAGCCGGCCGTTGCGACTGCGGCAGGCCGTGCTGTTCGCGGCCGGCTGGGCCATTTTGGCGGCAGCACTGGTCAGTCCGCTCCATGCATTGGGTGAGCGCGTCTTCACCGCCCACATGATCGAGCACGAGCTGTTGATGGCGGTGGCGGCACCCCTGCTGGTCGCCTCCTGCCCGGCGGCGGCGCTGATGTGGGCGTTGCCGATCAGGCTGCGGCTGGCATTTGGCGCAGCCGGGTACGCGAAGGTGCTTCGAACCATTTGGACCGCCGTCAGCCGCCCTGCAGCCGCGACCTTCTTGCACGGCGTCGCGATTTGGGCGTGGCACGTTCCGGCGCTGTTCGAGGCGGCGCTTGCACAGAGTGTCCTGCATTATGCGCAACATGCCAGCTTCTTCGGTACGGGGCTGCTGTTCTGGTGGGTACTGCTGCCGCGTTCAGGCCGCGAACAAGCCTATGGCAGCGCGGTCATGCACCTTTTCTTCACCTCGCTGCACACCGGCCTGCTCGGGGTGCTGCTGCTGGTCTCGCCAAGGCTGTGGTTTCCGGTAAACGCAGCAGGCGCGGAATTGTGGAACCTTAGCCCGCTCGAGGACCAGCAGCTCGCCGGTCTGGTGATGTGGGTTCCGGCCGGCTTGATTTATGGCGGGGCCGCGTTGCTGCTGGCCGGCCTGTGGATTCGCTCGAGCAGCCGAAAGGACCGGGAGGCGTCGCATGCGCTTCACGCTGTCTAAAGCCGTAATTGGCGCTGCGGTTATTGTCGTGCTCGTTGCAGCCTTGGCCGGGATCTCGTTGTACTTCGAGCAAAGCCGTCGGGTCGAGCAGAAGGCCGACAATGCGACCGGCGGTGTCAGCGCCCGCGCTATACCGATCATGATGGCCAATGGCTGCGCCGGTTGCCACACCATCACCGGCGTTCCCGGTGCGCAAGGGTTAGTCGGTCCACGCCTCGACGCAAGCCTGCCCACCCGGGTCTATGTCGGCGGCGTCTTGCGCAATAGGCCGGAGAACCTGATTCGGTGGATCCGTGGGGCAAGGGAGATCAATCCGCATACGGCAATGCCTTCGACCAGGATTTCTGAGCAGGAGGCGCGGGACGTCGCTGCCTACCTCTACTCGCTGAAATGACTTTGTTGCAGCATTTCTTGAAGAGCAGGGTTGGCTGCAACATCTCGCCAGGAACAAATCGGCAAGGCCGAGGTTTGGTTCTACCGATCAAACCGCGAGGAAATGCTATGGACACTGATGTCAATTCCGAAACCCGCTCGATCTTCATTGTCGGGCTGCGCAATGCCCACGCCATGGAGAACCAAGCACTGTCGATCATGAAGCCTCAGGTCAAGCGGATCGAGAACTATCCGCAGGTCGCCGACCGCCTGCAGCAGCATATCACGGAGACCGAAGGGCAGATCGCCCGCCTGGAATCCATTCTGGATCGCCTCGGTGAGGACCATTCCACATTGAAGGATACGGCTATGTCGATGGTCGGCAGCATGGCCGCGATGGGACATTCCGTAGCCGGCGACGAAATCCTCAAGAACAGCTTCGCCAACTTTGCATTCGAAAATTACGAGATCGCGGCTTACAACTCATTGCTCGTGCTCGGGGAGGCCGGAGGGTTTAATCAGGCGATCAACTCTCTTCAGCAGAATCTCAGCGAAGAAGAGAAAATGGCCGACTGGTTGAAGCAGAACCTGCGCGGCGTCACCTTGCAATACGCCAGGCTGCGTGAGGCGGGAGAGACCGCCAAAAGTTAAGCCGCCCCGCCGCTGGCCGAGAGGAATTCCTGGCAACCACCCAGTCGAATTGACGGGGTGGTTGTTTTTTTATTGGACAGTGCTGCTAAGACTGCACGCCACGCCGTTGGCCAGACACGCTTCATGCAGCCCGAAGAACCGAACGGATTCAAGCGAAGAATCGGAACGGACCGGAGCGCCTCGGCTAATGACTTCAGCGCCGCGATCACATTTGTCTGCGGAAGGTTGCGCCGACTTCGATGTTCAACCGCGAGGCGACCCGCGGTTGGAATCGCCACGAACGACCGCAGCGCTATCACGTCGTTTCGGGAGACTCGTTCGATTTGGGAGCCTCGTCGGTCTCCGGCAAACGATCGCGAATGGCTTCCTCGGTTTTGCTTGCCGTCTTTTTCACGACTTTCTCGACGCGGTCGACCAACGTCTCGGCGTCGCCGCTGGAACCCTGTCGGTCAGCCTCTTCCTTTACAGTCTCATATGCTTCGGCGGCGACCTGCTTGGCTTGCTCCACGCCTTCTTCAAAGACTTCTTCGGCACTGTCACGAAGCTTGTCGCGGTAAGGGCCGAGTTGCGCGTCTTCCGCGGCGGTGTGAGGCAGCATCACGCCGATGGCTGTGCCCACGGCAAGGCCCACCGCGGCCATTGCCAGAGGTTCGCGCTGGAACAGGTCCTGCGCCGACTGCCGCACCCGGCCCGTCATATCGGTCGCGGCCGAGCCGACCTGCCCGGCTGTGCTTCTCAATCTTTCTTTGGCGCCGCTCGCAACGTCTGCCACAGCCTCAGTCGCACCGCCTGCCACGGACGCAGCCGAACGAGCGGCATCGGAGAGCATGGAGCCGGCGGAAGCTTCGCCCTCGGCACCGTACTCATCGCCGCGTGAGTCCTGCCAGGCCCCGCCCAAGCTCCGCTCGTCAGAGACGTTTCGGCTGCCGTCAGGTTCCCTGCCGGTCGAATAGGCACCAGGTGCTGAACTGTCTACCGAGGTGCCCTTGCCAAGCATCAGCCAGGCCAGGCCCGCGCCGACCAATGTAAGCGGCAACGGATTGTCCCTGACCTGAGTCTTAAGATTGCTGAGCATGGCGGATCCCTCGCCGCTGAACATCCCGGTGAATTCGTCGATCAGTTGGCCCGGTGTCATCTTGCTGCGGATCGAGTCTGCGGTATCTGCCACTCTGGCGCGCGCAATATCAGCATCGCGTTCCAACTCGGCTGCGGATTTGTCGGTCATCTTATCTGTTCCTTGATCACGCGTGCGTCGCGTTTAAGTTGGTCTTGTGTCCGGTCGGGGGTCAACTCTGAGGGAGCCATGCTTGCCTTGCCGGAGCGCAAGAGTATGACGCCCAGTACTCCCACCACGACGCCGACGAGCAGCGAGGACCATCCGGCTCCCAGCCCGGCGCTCGCCAAGGCAATCACCAGCGCCTGCAAAAGCACCATCAGGGCGGCGAGCAGGCAAATGGCGCCTCCCATTACCTCCACGGCGCCGGCGCCGGCCTTGCTTACCTTTTCCGACATTTCAGCCCGCAACAGCCTGCTTTCGGTTTGAAGCAGTGTTGTGACCTGCTGTGCCAGATCGCTGACAAGGGTTGTCAGGCTGCGAGTGTCCTGATTGTCAGTCATGGGTTTCGCTCCAGGCTTGCATTGGCCCAGTCATCGCCGGACTGATCGGATCCTAGCGGGGCCGGCTCAACTGCCTCTACCGATCGCCATCCCGACTCATTCGAGCTAGGACCCGTCTCGGGCGCCCGGCCTGTTCCCGACTGGCCCGGTGCTCCGGTTTGGGCAGAGGGTGGCGAGCTCTTGATGAACCGCCCCAACGCCAGGCCTGCCAATACCGAACCGGCGATCAGCGCCCCCGAGTTTTCACGGCCGAACGACTGAATTTCGCCAAGCACCTCGTCGAACGGTTTATCCTTCAGAGACGAGGAAAGCCGCTCGAGCCCGCCTGCGGCGTCAAGGGCGAATTTCGAAGCGGTCCGTTGATCATTATTGGCAAGATGCTCGCTTGCCGCGCGCAATGCGCCGCCGAAGGCCTTGAGATTGGCGCTCACGTCGCGCTGCGTTCCCTCAGCCTTGTTGAACAACGCTTGCTTTGCTTCCGATGCGTAATCTCCGGCTTTCCTGGTGATCTCGTCACGCGCATCGTGGAGCGCTTCCGTCGCGGTCTGCTTTTCCCGTTGTAGTCTTTCTGAAAGCTCGCTTCTGGCGGTCTCGAAATCGGCCGTCTGACGGCCCTGATCGTCCTGGTCCTGCATGGTGTCTCCTAGTGGAATCCGAGGAAGGAGAGGATTGCAAGCACGACGACGACAAGGCCGATGAGATAAATAACACTGTTCATGGCGCAATCTCCTCCACTGCGCACCGAACTTGCCTGTGCTTCCCGTGTTCCCTCAGACGTCATCTTTTTTGGTAAGCGAAGCCTAACCAGCCTCAAGACGGGATCTTGTCCTGTGCCGATGGCGGTGAGCGCGCGGTTGGAAATGATACGAGACCGGACTCCGGTGCGACTTACAGGTCGAGGCGCAGGTCCGCTCCGGCACATGGCGCTGCATGGGCCGGAATTTTTCCGTAGTGCTTTGACTGGGCATTATCGCAGTGGGACCTGCCTGCGACCTACCACTCGATCGCAGGCCGCGCGATCATCAGCCAGAAAATCCCGAGCACGGCAGCGAAGGCGGGGAAGCCGAAGGCGAACCACAGCCAGAAGAGCCTATGATAGCGCGGCGGCAACGGCGCGCCTGCAGCGGCGGCTTGCGATGCCAGCTTGCGCATCTGCATTTGCATCCAGACGACCGGGAGCCAGAACATTCCGGTGAAGATATAGAGCGCGATCGAAAGTACGATCCAGCCCTCCGACAGCGAGTAGCCTGCCTGCCAGGCGAGCGCGGCTCCGGTCAAAGGCTGCGCGACCACGGCCGTCGCGGTGAAAAGGAAGTCGGCGACGACGACGATACGCGCCACCGCCGCAACCGTCGCGGCATTGCCGGTCCTGTGGGCGAGCAGCATGAAGAAAGCGATACCGGCGCCGGTACCAAGCAGCACGGATGCGCCGATGACATGCAGAAATTTCAGCAGGAAATAGAGCATCAACGCTCCTCCAGCACTGCCAAGGCCACAAAGTGCAGCACCAGGATCGGCAACACCTTGAGCAACGGCCCAAGCGGGTCGTTCCACAGATCGGGGCTCAGGAAGCTTCCGACGACCAGGTAGAAGAGCGAGAGCGCGATGCCGCCATAGAGGCCTTTTCGCGTCGCTGGCCGCCAGGCTAGGAGCGCGCCGACGGCGATGTCGGCAAGAGCACCGGCTATCACGGTCGGCGCCGACAAGATGCCAGCCCCCGTGCTTTGCATCAGCTCGATGCCACCGTTATAGCCGGTGGTCAGCGTCACAATACCCGTCACGATCCAGAAGACGGGCAGGACGACGAAGATCGCAGGCTTGATGAAATACAGCCGGGCAAACCATTTTTCCTGCACCGTTGCCGGATTGAGCGCGAGGAAGCCCGCCAGGGTTTGCGGGCGTATGCCGGTCGCGGCGGTCCAGTCCGAGGGATCTCCAACCGCTCCTCGGGCGATCTCTCTGGCCGCGTTGGTGCGCATCGGTGGACGCCAGCCGAACATCGCGGCAAGGTCGCCGAGGCGGTAGAGAAGCCTTGCAACAGCCGCCGGCAAGACAAACCTGGCTGCAGGAGCCCAGCCGAGCCATCGGCGATAGCTGCCGACGACCTCGTCCATGCTCAGCTGTTCGGGACCGACAAGTTCCAACACGACGCGAGACGGACTGTCGGGATCGAGAAGGAAGACGACTGTTGAGACCACATCGTCGAGTAGTACCACCTGGAGCCGGCCGGTGCCGGGCATGGACGGCAGCACCGGCAGCGAGGCGAGACCCCTAAACAATGCGCTGGCCCCAAACACCGGCCGGCCGAGCACCACGGACGGGCGCAGGATCACCCAATCCAGATCAAGCGCCATAAGCGCTTGGTCGCCGGCCAGTTTCGTCGCCGAGAATGCCGAAGGCTGCGCCCGATCGACGCCTATCGCCGAGAAGTGGATTACCCGGGCAACCCCTGCCCGCGCACAGGCGAGGAAGAGTGCTGCCGCCGCATCGCGATGGACTTCGCGCGTCTTTTCGCCAGGGCTGTCCTGCAGGACGCCGGCACAATTCACGACGGCGTCGACACCCCTGAGATGCGGTAGCCAGTCTTCGGGCTGCAGCGCCGCCGCCATGTCCAGCACCAGCAATTGATAATTGCCGGCCCGGCTTGCGCCGGGGCTGCGGACCAATCCGATCACCTCATGCCTTTCGGAAAGAAGGCGTGCCACGACGGAGGCACCGATCAGGCCGGTGGCGCCGGTAACCAGGACTTTCACTGGACCCCATTCTCCGACGGCGGGAAAGTATCGTTCATTCCGGTTTATCGCCCTCGATACTCCCCTTCATACCGGAAAGTTCTTCCGTCGTGCATAACAACCGCGGCCGCGCCGGGTCGGAGATGTCGAGCTTGTCCCAGGGAATGCGGTACACGCTGTCGCGACTGCGCAATCGAAAGGCGTCGAGGACCGCAATGCCGATGGCCGAAGCGGACAGACGCTCGAAGGCCGCGTAGATGCCGACATGGTAATCGGCAACTACCAGGTTGTCGCCATCCGGTTCGGCGCGTATCTCCTCGATACGGCCGATGCTTTTGCCGCGCTGCGAAAGCACATTCCTGCCAGCCAATTGCTCAAGATTGACGGTGGCCATCATCCAGCTCCCGGAATACGCCCAATGACATGATCGCGCAGCCAGTCCTGCCAGTCGAAAATCGCCGTTTCGCGGACGTCGATATCGAACTCGATGTCGACGCCGATGTCGCGCACCTTGTTCCAGGCGATGCGGTGCGGCTCGGCATGGCGCTTGCCGCCGAGCCTTGCCGCAACCCGCGCCATCCAGCGCCCGGGTCGCTCGCCAAGCCGACGCGCCAGCGTGATCGAGCCGAGCTCGACCGCAACGATTTTGGGCGGCTTGCCTGGCCTGAGTTCCGCCACCAGACCGTCCACCTTGCCGATCTTGACCTGCTCGCGGTCGACCACTTGCTTGTCCAGAATGTCGCGTAGCAAATCCATCACGTGCCTCCGAATATCTGCAAAGGAATGGTCACGATCGCGAGCACGAAACCGAGCGCAATGATGAAGATGACCGCGGCATTCGCGATCATGCCATTGCGGTGCTCGCCGACATAACGCTCGTCATTCAGCAGGAAAAGGAACGGCACCACGGTCAGCGGCAGGCTGGCGGCCGTCAGCGCCATGGAAAAGATGGTTAGCTTCAGCGGATCGAGACCCAGTGCGATCGGAATGGCGGCGAGAAACAGCGAGACAGTGTAGACGGTGCTGAAGCCGGGATCGTCGCGCGGTTTCTGGTCCTCGCCCCACGTCCAGCCGAAACCCTGCGCCACGAGATAGGCTTGCTGCAGCCCGATTTCGAGCGCGGCACCGAAGCAGGCAATGCCGAGCGATGCGACGAACAGGATGAATCCCCAGAAACCGAAGATCTGGATCAGCATCAGCGGCAATTGATGGTAGTCGTCGACCTGCTCTATGCCGTGCGCCGCCAGCACGAGCGCCGCCACGATCAGCACACCGATCGCGATCGTGCCGCCAAAACTCATGCCAATGCCGGCAATCGCCCGATTGGCTCCGAGATAGCTCCTGTCCCACTGATCCTCGATCGCTCCCGACGAATAGAACATGAACAGGTAAGGCGATATCGACGCGCCAAGAATGCTGACCGCCATGAACCAGTATTTGGCCGCGTCGTGGTCCGGCAGAGTGGGCACGGCGCCGGCCGCGACCTGCCCCCAATCGGGTCTCAGCATGATAGCGCCAACCACGAAGCACAGCGTGACGAGACCGAGGATCGAGACGCCTTTTTCGATGAAGCCGAACGTGCCTTTCCAGAGGAACAGCCATACCAGAAAAGCGACCGGCAGCGCCCACCACTGAAAGCCGATGCCGGTGGCGAGCTCGAGCGCAATGGCAACACCACCAATCTCCGCTGCCATGACCAGGAAGTTGACCAGCAAAGTCGCAAGCAGCGGCCACAGAAAGGCGTTGAAGCCAAACCGTTCCCGGATGCCGTCGGCGATGGTGTGATGGCTTACGGCGGCGAACCGGCCGGCCATCTCGACCAGGAAGATGATGCAGATCACGCCCAGAACGACGGCCCAGATCAGCTGGAACCCGAACGCCGCGCCCGCCTGAGCGGCGGTTGCCATCGATCCGATCTCGAGAAAGCCGCCAACGCTGGTAACGACGCCAAGCGATATTTCGAGCAGCTTCTTCATGGTTTCGGCGCGAAATATTTGGCCTGGGACGCGTTCAGGGCCGCAGCGGCAGCCCAAAGATCGTGCTGCGCGTGTTCCACTTCCGGGCGATTGCCGTCCTGCACTGCCGCCGCGGCGCGTGTCACCACCGTCGAAAGCTGTCCGACTGCCGCCGTCAGACCGGCTTGCTCGCTGGCTTCAGGCGACTTGGCCGACTGGATTTGCGCACGGGCATCGGCGAGCGTCTTGCCGACCGATTGCAAGGTGCGCGACGTGTATTTCGAGGGGGCCGCCCCTGAAGCCCAGGCATCCAGCACCAGCGATGCGGTCTGTGTGGCGGAAGCCGCGGTTTTCGACTGCTGCTCGACCTGGTCGGAAGGCGAGCATGCCGTCAATACAAATATTATCAGCAGCAAGCACGGGCGGTCTGGTCGAAGATCGACGGCTGTAACGGCATTTACAATACGGGCTTGTAGCGTTGCTGCCACACGATTGTTCTCCCCGCACCAAGCGACTTCGGCGCGAAGTTTGATCTAGAGCGCTGGGTGATCACGTCAACTAACCGCGATGAACTGCCTTGGCAGCCCGGAACAAACCACCGATCGCCGGATTAGGGGGATGAGGAGGCAAAAGTCATGGACAGGGAAGAGCGTATCAGGCAGCGAGCCCATGAGATCTGGGAGCGTGAAGGCCGTCCCCAAGGACGCGAGCGCGAGCATTGGGATCAGGCCGTGCAGGAGATCGAAGCTGAGGGTTCCGAGGCCGAACGCGGTCCGGTCGTGCCCGATCCAACGGTCGGGGCCGGCTCCAGTCCCGAGGCGCGTGGCAGTAAGCGGCGGCGAGGGACATGAGGCCGATGCCTCGTTTCGTCGCCTGGATCGTGGTCGTACTGGTCGTGCTGTTCGCCGCCTGGCTGATGATCGGGCGCGACAGAACCGGCGGCGGAGGTCAGCCCACGCCGCACGCAATTGATCAAAATGGATAGGAGCCGACATGACGGGAACCGATACTCATCCTGAACAAGACCCGGCAGAAGGATCGCGATCGATAGTGGAAAAGCAGCTCCGCAAGGAGCAAGGCGGCGAGGGTCAAAATCGCAAAGCCGAGCCAGCTTCCGACAAATCCGGCAGCAAGACCAAGACGCCTTCGGAAGCGCGCAAGAAAGGCTCAAGCTTGGATTGAGCCGGCCGAAAGCGGGCTCACACTGCCGTTTGCCTCGAAATAATAGGGATAGCGCTCCTGGACGATTTCGAGCACCTCGAAGATGCGGCGAAGATGCGTTCGCATCGCCTCTTCCGCCGCAAGCGCGTCGGCCTGCTCGAGCGTATCGACAATCCGCCGATGTTGGCCGAGAACCACCGACATGCTGTCGAGGCGCGGGAAAGACAGGAAACGGAAGCGGTCCATGTGCAGCTTCGCCGCGCTGATGTCGGCCCAGATTCCGGGGAAGCCGGCATGGCTGGCGATATGCTGGTGGAACAGCTCGTCCGACTTGAAAAAGCGCCTGTCGTCCGCGATGGAGGCGAACGTCTCCTGGACGGCCAGTTCGCCTTTCAGCATGGCGAGCAGGTCGGCGCGACGCGGGCTCTCGACCGCACGCTTGATCAGGCCGACTTCGAGCGATTCGCGCAGGAACTGCGATTTTTCGAGATCGGCGATCCGGAGCGGGGCCACCATGCTGCCGCGCTGCGGATAAATGTCGATCAAGCCAAGACCGGCCAGCCGGGCGAGCGCCTCCCTGACCGGCGTGCGGCTCACGCCGAGGGCTTCCGACATCGCCTTTTCCGAGATCACTTCATGCGGCTTCAGACGGAAGGTCAGGATCTGGTCGAGCAGAACCTCGAACGTCCTCGCCGCGACCGATACGCCGGGGCCGGTTTCGCCCAACCGCCCCTCGGTGATGGTCCGCATTCCCAAAAGCCCTGCCATCGGCGACCCCTTATAGGCTCTGCAGCTTCAAGCCGTTCATGAAATGCCTGCGCAAGCAGCAGCGCCGAGGTTATTCCTTGCGCGGAGAACCGCCGATGCGCGCCAGCAGGCCGCCATCGACGCGTACGACCTCGCCGGTGACGAAGGAGGCATCGTCGGACAGCAGGAAGGCGACGACTGCGGCAATCTCTTGCGGCCGGGCGGTACGGCCGAGCGGATGCATATTGTCGAGGATGCGCAGGATCTCGTCGGGCTTATCGTTGAGTTTCACCGCATCCCGCAGCATCGGCGTGTCGACCGCACCCGGAGCGACGGCATTGACGCGCACGCCGAGCGGCGCATAGTCGACGGCCATCGATTTGACCAGGCCGATCAGGCCGTGCTTGGCCGTGCTGTAGGCCAGAACCCCTTCCTGGCTGGCCAGACCCTGCACCGAGCTCATATGGACGATGGCGCCGCGGCTTTGCCGCAGCAGCGGCATCGCCGCGCGGGAGAGCAGGTAGGCAGCCTTGAGGTTGACGTTCATCACCTCGTCCCAAAGCGCCTCGTCCGTGGTCTCCACCGTTCCGTAACGCTGGATGCCGGCATTGTGGGAGAGCATGTCGAGCCCGCCGAACGCGGACCGGGCAAGCTCGACGGCGCGGCCACAGGCCTCAGTGTCGGCGGTCGAGCCAAGCACGGTGTGCACGGTCACGCCGCTCGCCGAAAGCTGCGCCGCTACCTCATCCAACTGATCGCCCGCCCGGTCGAACAGGATCAGGTCGACGCCTTGCTCGGCCAGTCTTTCGGCGACAGCACGGCCGATGCCCATGGCCGCCCCGGTGACCAGTGCGCGTTTTTTGAACTCAGCCATTTATCCTCCCTCGAACAGTTGCGCAGCGACTGCCATGGTAGTCGACGGGCGCCACTTGACGTGCTCTTTCCACCGAGCCGGCCCAAGCGTGTTCGGCATCATGTCGCTCCTTGCATGAAAGCCAGCGTTTCCGCGCGCGTCGGTGCGCCAAGACGTCCGCCAAAGCGCAGGCATTTCAGGGCGGCGGCGGCGCTGGCCACTGCTATCGCCCGCTCTTCGTCCCAACCTTCGGCCAGGCCGAGAGCGAAGGTGCCGTGGAACACGTCGCCTGCCGCCAGAGTGTCGACGGCTTCGACCCGCGGCGACGGCAGATGACGGACGTCATTGCTGCCCGAGTAGCGGAACACGGTGCCGTTCGCGCCATCGGTGACCGCCACGAAGGCGCCGGTCCGTTCGCCGAGAATGGCGACGGCAGAACCGGCGGATATCTCCGGACCGCAAAGGATGCGTGCCGCCGGCAGCGAAGCAACGACATGCGAGGCGAGCGGCAGCAGCCGGTCGAGCACCGGTCGCGAAGCGACATCGGCGTCAAGGATCGCCGGGATGCCGCACTCGCGAGCCTTCGCCAGCGCCAGGGCCGCGGCTCCGGGCCAGCGGACATCAACCAGCACGGCGTCGAAGCGGGAAAAATCCGCGGGCGGAAGACGGTCAGGATCGGCTTGCGTGACTGCATCGTAGAAGGGCACAATCATACGCTCGCCGGCGGCATCGACCAGGATCGTGGCAATGGCCGAGCGGCCACCTTCAACCCTGCGCACCAGCGAACAGTCGACCCGCTCCGCCTCCATCTGGGCGATGACATCGCGGCCGACAGCATCGTCGCCGACGCTTGCCCATAGCCAGACCTGCCCGCCCTGGCGGCTGGCCGACGCGGCCGCGCTTGCTGCCATGCCGGCCGCGATCTGCACGGCCTCGCTTGGCAGGAACTTGCCGGCGCCGGAGGGCAGGACATCGAGGCGCAAGATCGTGTCGTAGGTGAGCGCGCCGACGCAGAGCAGGCGGGGCGCCGTCATTGCAGCCGGTAGCCGCGCTGATGGGCAATCGCCGTCATCACGCCTCTCAATTCGGCAAGGCCGCGAAGACGGCCGATCACGGGGTAGCCGGGATGGGTGTGCCGCGCGGCGTCATCGATCAGCTCGTGGCCATGATCCGGGCGAAACGGCAGCAGCGCCGCCGGTTCCCCGGCGTCGCGGCGGCGTTGCTGCTCGTCGAGCAAGATCGAAACCACCGAGACCATGTCGACATCGCCGCTCAGATGCTCGGATTCCATGAACGAGCCGTCCGGGTCCTTGCTGACGTTGCGCAGATGCACGAAGTTGATCTTGTGCGCAAAGCGCCTGGCGATGGCGGGCACGTCATTGGCCGGGTTGGCGCCCAGCGACCCCGTGCACAAGGTGAGGCCGCTATGGGCCGATGGCACGGCGTCCAGGATAAGGGCGATGTCGTCGGCGTTCTTGACGATCCGGCACAGGCCGACGAGATCGCGCGGCGGATCGTCCGGGTGGATCGCCAACGTGACGCCCGCCTCTTCGGCCGCCGGCAGCACGTTTTCGAGAAACCGGACGACGTTCTCGCGCAGCCGGTCGTGCGACAGGCCCGACTGCTCGGCCACCACTTCGCGCAATTCCGCTATGTCATAGCGCTTGAAGGCGCCCGGCAGGCCGGCCATGATGTTGGCAAGCAGACGCTCTTTTGACGCATCCGGCGTCGCCTCGAACCATTCGCTCGCCCGCTGGAGAACATCGGACGCATAGTCGCGCTCAGATCCCTTGCGCTGCAGCATGTAGCAATCGAACGCGGCAAGCTCGTGCATGTTCATCCGGAGCGCCCGTCCGCCGCCCGGCAGCGGCGCAGCCAGGTCGGTCCGGGTCCAGTCGAGGATCAGCATGAAGTTGTAGCAGACCGTGCGCACACCGCAGGCGCCGAGATTGCGTAAGGTCTGCCTGAAATTGTCGTAGAGCCGGTCGAGATCGCCGCGGCCGAGCTTGATGTCCTCGTGCACGGGCACACTCTCGACGACGCTCCATTTGAGGCCCATCGCCGGATCCGCCTCGATAAGCCCCTGGCGCTGCCTGATGGCGTCGATCGGCCAGACTTCGCCGTAAGGGATGTCGTGCAATGCCGTCACGATGCCGGTTGCGCCGGCCTGCCTTGCGTGGGCAAGCGTTGCCGCGTCACTCGGACCAAACCATCGCCACGTCTGCTTCATTCGACCTCCAGCTACGGAATTTTCGATGAGACTACAAGTATTGGATGCTACCATGGCAGTCAATTGCCGCAGTCCAGTGCCTGTGTCCGCGTTCGGGTGGCCGCCCTATGAGAGATTACAACGATACGTGGCGTTCAGATTGAACGGCTATCCAAGGTCCGAGTTTCGGCTGGCCCAAATCGCGCCGCGTTCGAACATCGTGCGCATTTGCGGCACGGCGAACTCGTCGGCGGTGTGCCCGAGCGCGCTGTAGAAGACGCGGCCCCTGCCGTAACGGCGCTTCCAGACAACCGGCATGACGACGCCGGCGATGAAATCGAGATGCTCGCCGGTGAAAGTAGTCGTCGCCAGCACCTCGTTGGTCGGATCGACATGCATGTAATACTGCTCTGAACGGTAGGCGAAGCCGTCGATGCCCTGCATGACCGGATCGCCTGGCCTGGTGATGTCGACGTGATAGTCGATGATGTTGCCGGGATGGGCGACCCACTGGCCGCCGGTCATGAACTGGTATTCCGGCTCGTTGCGGAAGCTGTCGCACATAGTGCCGTGAAAGCCCGCAAGGCCGGTGCCGGCCCCGACGGCGCTGGTCAGGTTTTGCAGCTCCGGCTTTTCGATTGTCGACATGGTGATCACCGGGACAATGAGATCGAGCTTGTCCAGCTGCGGATCGGCAAGTGCCGAAGTCCCCTGCTCCAGCTGCACGTCGAAGCCGTTGCCGGCCAGCATCTCCTTGACGATTTCGGCGCTTCGGGCCGGGGTGTGACCTTCCCAGCCGCCCCAGAAAATCAGTGCCGTCTTGCTCATCGCATTATTCCCTATTCCAGAATTCCGAAAGGCAGGTCGGCGCGCATCGGCGCCGGCCGGGCGCAGCGATATCTGAGATCGATACCCTGCCCTATCTCTGCTGAAGAGATGATCGATTCCATGATTTCCAGGACATGGAGGGAAAGATCGAGACTGGCGCGGTGTTGCCTGCCCGAGACGACCGCCTGCGCCATGTCGGCAAGGCCGAGGCCCCGGTAATTGCCGTCGCCATACGAATGGATCTGATCGGCCACCGTCCAGTCGCCCTTGCGCTGGCTGGTCCTGATGTCGCCCTGAAACTGGTTGGGATCGGAGACGATCATCGAGCCCTTGGTTCCGTAAAGTTCGATGTGATTGTGTTCATGCTTCCAGACGTCGAAGCTGGTGGTGATCGAGACCGCGGCGCCATTCTCGAATGCGAGCAGGCCGGAAATATGGGTCGGCACCTCGACCCGGATGGTTTCGCCCTGGCGCGGTCCAGAACCGATGGTGCGGGTGGCGTAGGAAGACTTCGCCTGCCCGGTCACGGATTTTACCGGACCCAGGAGATTGACCAGGCAGGTCAGATAGTACGGTCCCATGTCGAGCATTGGCCCACCGCCGGGCTGATAGTAGAAATCCGGATTGGGATGCCAGAGCTCGTGGCCGGGCACCTGCATGAAGGCAGAGCCGGCGACAATGGTCCCAGCCGTATCCTCATCGACCAGCCGCCGCGCCGTCTGGTGGGAGCCGCCAAGAAAGGTGTCGGGTGCGCAGCCGACGCGCACGCCCTGTTCGCGCGCCGCCGCGACCAGCCGCTCGGCGTCGCTGAGCGTCGTTGCCAGCGGCTTCTCGGAATAGACGTGCTTGCCTTGCCCGACAGCCTGCAGGCCGACCGGCACATGATGCTGCGGCGTCGTCAGATTGAGCACGATCTCGACGCGCGGATCGGCCAACAGCGCGTCGACCGGCATGGCAGCCAGGCCGTAGGCCGCTGCCTTCGCCTCGGCTGCCGCCCGGTTGATGTCGGCGACGCCGACAATGTCGAGCACCGGGAATTGTGGCGATGCCTTCAGATAGGCATCCGAAATGTTGCCGCAGCCGATAATGCCGACACCGATCCTCCGCATGGGCTTCTCCTCAAAAGGCGGCATTGATGAAACAGCAGAACTCGTTTGTCACCCCCCTTTCGGCCAGACGACGTTATCCTGTGACAAGGATATACCTCGAGAGCCTCAGAACCGCCGCCCGATCACAATCGCGCGCCTATGCGCGAGCCGCTTGCTTTCGAGGTCGAACGGCCGGTACTCAGCAACATTGCTTCATGTAGCTTGCTCGACATTTTTGATGCCGGCTTTAGAAGGACGCAAATGATCCGCCCACAAGGAACCATCGCACCGATCCTGACGCCGTTCGAAAACGACGGCCGGATCGCCCGCGATCTCTGGATATCCCACGCCAAATGGGTGCTGGATCAGGGAGCGCATTTCCTGTCGCCGTTCGGTACCACGGGCGAGGCCTTGTCCGTCTCGTTGCGCGAGCGCATGCAAGCGCTGGAGTGGCTGGTCGAGGCCGGCATTTCGCCAAGCCATCTGATGCCCGGCACCGGTGTCACAGCACTTGCCGAGACCGTCGAGCTGACGGCGCATGCCGTCGGGCTCGGCTGTGCCGGGGTGATGGTGCTGCCGTCGTTCTTCTATACGG
This sequence comes from Mesorhizobium sp. M0159, assembly GCF_040322295.1. Lineage (NCBI taxonomy): Bacteria > Pseudomonadati > Pseudomonadota > Alphaproteobacteria > Hyphomicrobiales > Phyllobacteriaceae > Mesorhizobium > Mesorhizobium sp. M0159. Next base: position 47,662 of record NZ_JAMYTF010000024.1, on the reverse strand, counting down.
CCGCCGGCGACAACGGACAGGCCCGCTACTATGGCGAGCTGATCGAACGGGTGGCGAACCCGGCGATGAGGATGATCCTCTACCACATCCCGCAGAATTCCGGCGTACCGGTGAGCCCGCCGCTGACCGCCCGCTTGAGCCAAGCGTTTCCGGATGTCGTGGTGGCTTACAAGGACAGCGCCGGCGATTGGAACAACACCGCGGCGGTCATTGCGGCAGCCCCAAGGGTCGCGGTGTTCCCGAGCTCGGAAGCACAGCTGACGAAAGGCCTCGCCAACGGTGCTGCGGGATGCATCTCGGCGACGGTCAATCTAAATGCCGCAGCGATCCGGGCCCTCTACGACGCAGCACTGGCGGGAGAGGACATTACTGACGCGGATGCCGCCATCAAGGCGTTCCGCAAAATCATCCAGGACGCCGGCCTCATCTCCGCGATGAAGGCAGTGCTGGCGGTACGGTCCGGCGGCAGACGCTGGCTGAACCTGCGCGCGCCGCATGAGAACGCGACGCAAGCCACCGGCGAAGCTTTGCTCGCCGCTCTCGGCCCGCTAGCCGACCATATCGGCCGGAGCTGACTATCGGGCCGTGTTCAGGGCGGCAGCAGCGCGTATCAGCGCCTTGAACGCATTCTCATCTATATCTTCGCCCTCACGGATATCGATGGCGCGCCTGGTGTTGCCTTCGAGACTGGAGTTGAACAGGCCTGAAGGATCCGGCAGGGAGGCGCCCTTTGCGAAGGTCACCTTCACGACGTTCTTGTAGGTCTCGCCGGTGCAGATTATTCCGGCGTGCGACCACACCGGAACGCCTCGCCACTTCCACTCCTCGACCACTTCCGGGTCAGCCTGCTTGACGAGAGCGCGGATATGGGAAAGCGTCTTGCCTCGCCAATCGCCCAGCTCACTGATCCTCGCATCTATCAGCTGAGAGGGAGAGCTTTCTGCATTTCCTTCCATAGAGCCACTCTTCATCATCATTGTCGCTTTTCCTAGGGTTGTTGCCGCTCGCCCGTCACATGAATACCGCTAGTCGGCACCGGGTTTGCGGGAATGACTGGCATTCCACTCACATTCGCTCGCCAGGCAACTGGCTGGCTTGCTTTACCCAGTCGGTGAGTTGAGCTTCGTCGAGCTGGTCGTCCTCGCGGATGTCGAGGTAGCGCACGTCCTTGTGCTTGGACTCGCCTGGAGGGACAGGATGCAGCGACGTGCCGCGGAAGAAAGCCAGCTTGATGTACGTTGTGAAGCAATGGAAGTTGAGGAACCAGCCTTGACCCTCTACGCCATAGAAGGGCGAGTTCCATTTGACGGCCTTGCGCAGGTTGGGAACGTTGCGCTCGATGAGTGCGTCGAGGCGGCGGCCGACGTCGCGTTTCCAGCCCGGCATGGCCGCGATGTAGGCCTGCACAGGAGCGTCACCATCACCCTTCGGGATCTGCGGGTTGCCGCCTGCGAGGAGGACCGGCTTGGCGGCTGCAGGCTTGGCGGCGGGCTTCTTCGCGACCGCCGCTGACTTGATGGACGTCTTGTTGGCCATGCGTTCACTCCAATGCGCCGGTGCCCCCTGCGTTGCGCCACTTGGGCGCGTAAGGCAGCACGAACATGTACAGACCGGTAAGCAGGAGCAAGCCGAGTGGAAACAGCGGCAAGAGGTATACCCAGTAGGCGGGTTCCTTGCCTGCTCCCAGGCTGATGAAGATGGCGGCGACGACCGCCGCAAAGATAATCGACAGCCAGCGGTGGATCTGCCGAACCCATTTGTTCCAATCCATTGAGACCTCCTCTGAAGACGAACCGAAGCGGATCGGGCGGCCCGTTTGGCGACTCCCGCCGGGCAGCCACGCCACTGAACGCATGCTTTACCAGCGCGCCAGTTGGGTGATTTGAACGAGATTGCCGCAGTTGTCGTTCAGCTGGGCGATGGTCGAGCCGGTTACTTCGGTCGGCGGCATCGTGAACTCGGCGCCGCGCGCTTTTATGCGCTCGTAGTCGCCCTTGACGTTATCGGTGAAGAACATGACCGCGGGCTGGCCCTGCTGGAAAATGGCTTGCTGGTAGGTCTTTGCCGCGGGGTTGTCATTGAGCGCGAGTTGCAGCTCGGCACCGTCCGGCTCGTCGGGTGATCCAACGGTCAGCCAGCGAAACGGCCCATTGCTGAAATCGGCCTTCTTGGTAAAGCCGAGCGTTTCGGTGTAAAAGCCCAGTGCCTTTTCCTGGTCGTCCACGTATACTTTGGCCAACTTGATCTTCATTGGCTTGCCTCCATTATCGCCTCGTGATGTCGCTCTGTAACAGAGCCCTTGCTTGGACAGCCCAGCGGATCTCAGTCCGTCCGCGCCAGAACCTGCTCCAGATCGTCAAAGAACCTCGGCCAGCCGACTTTGGCACCCCGGAAGTAAGGCTGCTGATCCGGCCGGAAGCCCGACTGTTCCATGCGCAAGCGGGCTCCGGTGCTCGTGGGGGTGAGGGTCCAGGAGACGACACTCTTGAGATCCTTGGTATCCCACGTGTAAGTCAGTGTTCTGTTCGGCTCGACCGTCTGCACCTGACATTCGACAGAGCCCCAGTCTGCGTGAAGATTGAAACGGTGGTCCGCGACAGGTTTGAAGTCATTTTTCATGAGCCACTCCTCGATCAAGTGTGGTTGCGTGAGCGCGCGCCAGATCTTCTCGGGCGGATAAGCGATTTCCCGTTCGACAATGACGGAGAGCGTTTCGGTCGCCATTTCGTTCACTGGTCCATCCTCTTGAGCAGGTCTTCGAGGTCGTCGAACCGGCTCTGCCAGAACCCGGTCATCTGGCTTGTCCAGTCAATCAGGGGGGCAAGCGCAGCAAGCTGCGCGCTATAATGGGTCTGTCGCCCTGCATGGCGGTCGCGCACGAGCCCGGCCTGCCTCAAAACGCCGAGATGTTTTGACACGGCCGGTTGCGAGATCCCGGCCTGAGCCGTCAGAGCCCCGACCGTCTGCTCTCCTTCGCGACACAGCCGCTCAAAAATAGCGCGCCGAGTCGGATCGGCAAGCGTTCTGAAGAGTACATCGTGAGCGTTTGGCATTGGGATCGATAACCCTTCGGCTATTGATCGATGTATAACCACCGGGATATGTGTGAGTCAAGCGGGAAGCGGATAATTCTCGTTGCAGGAGCGATCACCTGCTTCGCTCACACAGCGGTCTGCTTCAAGAAGTGGAACGAGAAAATGGTCGCGCGCCGCGACAGTCGCTGACCTGGGGGCAGCCTGGTGTGCCAAAGTACTCTGCGCTGGAATCGTCAAGTGTGATGCGCTATATGACTATCTACATGGTCAGGAGCGTGACATGGACGCGGTCAATCTGGCGGACGCCAAGGCACATCTGAGTGAGCTCGTCGACCGGGTTGAAGCTGGAGACTCGATCGACATAACCCGGCGTGGCAAGCCGGTCGCCAGGCTCACGGCCGTGGCCCGCCCTCGCAAACGGATCGACGCCGTCCTGCTCCAATCCCTGACCGCAACCATGCCTCTGCAGGCTCAGGCTGCCGCCGATCTGGTGCGATCGATGCGAGATGGCGATCGCTATTGACGTCCTATCTCGATACTTCGCTGATGATCGCGGCGCTATCCAACGAAGCCACGACCGCGCGCGTTCAGGGCTGGCTGGCGGAGCAGGACCCAGCGCAACTTGTGATCAGCGACTGGACCATCACCGAGATGTCCTCCGCCATGGCGATCAAGCTTCGGACCGGACAGATCGACCTGGAGCAACGCGCGGCAGCGCTCGCGATGTTCAATAAGCTTGTCGCTGAGAGCTTCACCGTGCTGCCGGTGACGGGCGGGCATTTTCGGGTCGCCGCGAAATTCGCCGATCAGCATATGCTCGGGCTTCGTGCTGGCGACGCCCTGCACCTCGCGACGGCATCGGAGCATGGCGCCACGGTGTGGACCCTCGACCAGCGGCTCGCCGAGGCAGGACCGATTCTCGGCGTGCCGACGCAGTTGCTGGCATGATCGAGGCCCTCTCCTCCAAAATGAATAAACCGATTGGCTGCAATTCTTGACCTTGACGACTTGTGGATATACATTTCTTCCAGCGTATATCTAAGAGAGGAAGTGGCATGCAGGTCGCCAAATGGGGAAACAGTCTTGCGGTCCGCCTTCCCGCCGCTGTGGTCGAAGCGCTTGAACTCAGGGAAGGCGATGAGATCGAAATCCATGTCGCTGACGCCCGCCAGCTTGGCGTCGCGCGGAAGCCCGGGCGTGAGGAGTTGCTGAAGCGTCTCCGCGCCTTCCGCGGTCGGCTTCCCGCTGACTTCAAATTCGATCGGGACGAGGCAAATGCCCGTTAGTTTTTTCGATACCAATGTCCTTCTTTATATCGCGTCAGGCGACACGGCGAAGGCGGATCGGGCCGAGGCGGTCATCGCCGATGGCGGGGCGATCAGCGTGCAGGTTCTCAATGAACTCACCAATGTCGCGCGTCGGAAGATGCAAATGTCATGGGACGACACGCATGCGCTGCTGACCACGCTGCGCGGCCTGTTGACGGTTCATCCGCTCACGCTCGAGACCCACGAAACAGGATTGAGGCTCGCCGAGCGGTACGGCCTTTCCACCTATGACGCGATGATCGCCTCCGCGGCGGTTCACGCTGGCTGCGATACACTCTGGTCAGAGGACATGCAGCACGGAATCGCGCTCGACGAAGGCCTGCGCATCGTTAATCCCTTTCGCGTTGCGAGCTGATCGCGCTCATTGAAGGGAGCTGGCCGAGAGCGAACTGGCGGCTTTAGATGTTGCCGAGCGGCGCGTCCGGCACGGAGAGCGATGCTGTCAACCACAAGCGTCTGCGCGGGCGAGGAGAAAGGCCGCCTCGCGCACGTTGCGGGTGAGCTTGGCCGCAGCCTCGAATTCGGCGCGGGCCTCGGTCAGCCGGCCGGCCCGAAACAGAAAATCGCCCCTCGCCGCCGGCAATGGCGCATAATTGCGCAAGGCGGCGGCGTCGGCAATCTCGTCTACCAGCCGCAGGCCCGCTTCGGGCCCGAAGGCCATGCTGTGGGCGACCGCGCGATTGAGATCGACCACCGGCGAGGGCATCACTGCACGCAGCCGGTCGTAGAGCGCTGCGATACGGGGCCAATCGGTATCGGCCGGACTGCGCGCCCGCGCGTGACAGGCTGCAAGCGCGGCCTGCAACCCATAGGGGCCATCGCCCCCGAGGGCTTCGGCACGGGCCAGCGCGTCAAGGCCTCGGCGGATCAGCAGCTGGTCCCAGCGCGCGCGGTTTTGCTCGGTCAGGGTCAAGAGGGCGCCGTCCGGCCCGATGCGTGCCGGCAGGCGCGATGCCTGGATTTCCATTAGAGCCAGCAGGCCGAACACCTCGGCATCCTCGGCCATCAGACCCGCCAGCATGCGGCCCAGCCGTTGTGCCTCCAGGCACAGGCTCGGCCGGACAAGGTCGTCGCCTGCCGTGGCAGCATAGCCTTCATTGAAGATGAGATAGATGACCTCCAGCACCGAGGACAGACGCGCCGCACGCTCGGCGCCGCGCGGCACCTCGAAGCTGAGCCCGGCCTTTCCGATCGTCCTCTTTGCGCGGACGATGCGCTGGGCGATCGTCACCTCGCTCGACAGGAAAGCACGGGCGATCTCGTCTGTCGTCAGGCCGCCGATGACACGCAGCGTGAGCGCCGCGCGGGCGTCGGCCGAAAGTATGGGGTGGCAGGCTGTGAAGATGAGGCCCAGCAGCTCGTCGCCAAGATCGTCGTTCATGGCCATTTCGTTTCCCTCGGCCGTACCATCGCACTCGCCGTCCAGCTCCCGCGCGATCTCCTCATGCTTGCGCTCGCGCATCTTGTCGTGACGGATCGCGTCGATGGCGCGGCGTTTGGCGACCGTCATCAGCCAAGCGCCGGGATTGGCCGGAACGCCGGTCCTGGACCATTCGGATAAGGCTATGACCAGGGCGTCCTGCACCAGTTCCTCTGCAAGATCGACATTGCGCACGATGCGGGCCAGGCCCGCGATGAGCCGGGCTCGTTCAATGCGAAAAATCGCCTCGATCGCCTGCTGCGTCTCGCCTGCCGTCATGCTGCCTTATCGGCCAAAGCCATAACGAAGGCAAAGCAGGTTGCGGCCGACAGGTTCAGTTGCCGCTGAGCTTCTCACGCGCCCGGTCATGGATTTCCGCGACCTCCGGCGTCAGATTCCCATTGCCAATCAGCCATCTCGTACAGCGGCCGGATTTCAATCTCGCTCGGTCCCGGCATGGGATTGGGGCAGCGCTTCACCCAGGCGACCGCCTCGTCCATGTCCTTGACTTCCCAGAGCCAAAAGCCGGCGACCAGTTCGCGGGTCTCGGCGAAAGGCCCGTCGATGACCGTCCGGCGGGGACCATCGAACGCAACGCGCTTGCCCTGCGAGGAGGGCTTGAGGCCATCGGCGTCGAGCAAGATGCCGGCATTGCGCAGCTCGTCGTTAAACCTGCCCATCGCCTCCATCGCCTCCTTCGCCTCGGGCGTGGGGACAAAGCCCTTTTCGCTGTCCTCGGTAGCCTTCACGAGCACCATCACACGCATCGTCTGTCTCCTTGTTGAGCCGGACTCACCGGCCGGCATCGAAACGACGAACGGAGTTTAGGAAATCGACATTGTCCTGCAAATTTTTTTCGAGGTTGAGGAGAAAGCCGCCGATCGCGGCTCGTCTGGTCAGGAATCGCGATGGCGCGATATCGAGATTGGGCGCAACGCTGGTCGCCGATTGTAAGTAATTGAGTGGCTCGCCTAAACCATTTCGGGACGTTTTGAGGCCTCGCGGATCGCCTTGTGCACGCTGCGCTGCAAATCCATGAAGGCCGGGGTTTCCATGACCTCTTCCCGGCGCGGGCGCTCGATGTCGACATTGAAGGTCTGCATGATGCGTCCCGGGCCGATCCCCATCACGACGATGCGGTCCGACAGGTAGACGGCTTCTTCCACATCATGGGTGACGAAGAGCACGGTGAGCCTGTGCTCCTCCCAGATCTGCGTCAGGAGTTCCTGCATCTGATGCCTGGTCAAGGCATCGAGCGCGCCAAAGGGCTCGTCCATCAGAAGCATTTTGGGTCGATAGGAAAGGGCACGCGCTATGGCCACCCGTTGCTTCATGCCGCCAGAAAGCTCAGACGGATAGCGATTGGCGCTGTGCGGGAGCTTGACCAGATCGAGATGCTCGCGTGCTATCCTGCGGCAGGTCGCGCGATCATGACCCGCGGCCTTGAGCGCGAACTCGATGTTCTGCTGCGCCGTCAGCCAGGGAAGCAGGGTGTAGGACTGGAAGACGACGCCGCGGTCGAGGCCCGGCTGCAGGATCGGCGCGCCATCGATGGCAAGATCTCCCGCGTCGAAATCCTGCAGTCCGGCAACGATCGACAGCAGCGTGCTCTTGCCGCAACCCGACGTGCCCACCAGCGAGACGAACTCGTTGTCGGCAAGATCGAGATTGATATCGCGCAGCACTTCCGTGCGCCGCGCGCCCGTGCCGAAGCTCTTGTGGAGACCTTTGATCCCCAATTTGGGCAAACTCATCGGCCCGGCCTCATTGCACGTGGCCCTCCTGCCGGAACAGCACTTTTCCCAGTGCCTTCATGACCTGGTCGGTAATGAGGCCAAGCACGCCCAGTAGCAGGATGTAGCCGATGATGGTGTTTGTCTGGAAATAGCGTTGGGACACGGTGATGCGGTAGCCGAGGCCTGATGTCGCCGCGACAAGTTCCGCCAACACCAGCCAGGTCCATGCCCAGCCGAGACTGATGCGTAACGTATCCCAGATGCCTGGCAAGGCGCTGGGAACCACGATGCGCGTCAGGATCCTGCGATCCGGCAGGCCGAGTGTCCTGCCAAGGCCAATGAAATCAGCGGGAACCCGCTTCACATTGTCCATGATCATCAGCACCTGCTGAAAGAAGGTGCCGATGAAGATGATCAGGAACTTCTGGGCATCGCCGGTCCCCGACCACAGGATGGAGAGGGGCACGAAAGCGACCACCGGCATGTAGCGGATAAAATCCACAAGCGGCTCGATCGCCGCTTCCCAGGTCCTGAAGCTGCCGATCAGCACGCCAATCGGAATCGCCAATGCCGAGGCGATGAGGAAGCCAATGGAAATACGGTATATCGAGGCTCTGACATCCAGCCACAGCGTGCCGTCACCCGAGAGCTTGCCGAGCTGGGTCACCACGCTCCCCGGCGAGGGCAGGAAAATCGGCTTTACCAGCCCCAGCCCCGTTGCCGCCCACCAGGCGAGACCGAGGCCGGCAAAAACCGCCACTGCTATCATCAGGAAGCGCGAGCGTGCGATGGGCGCGCCGATCCCGGAAGATCGGCGACGGCGCATCGGCTGTTTGATCACCGGCCCCGGCGCTGCGTGAGACGGGCTTGGCTTGGTCGCACGCTGCTCGGACATTTGCGTCACCACCGCAAGCCGGCCCTCGTCATTTCGCGGCCTTGACGAATGACGGGTCGATCATCTGCTCCGGCGTCACGTCCGCCTGAAGCAGCCCGGCGTTCTTGGCGGCTGCCTCGACATCGGCGAATGTCTTGGTGGAAAATTCGCCCGTCAGCGCATCCTTGTTTTCGGCGAGAGTATAGTATCGCACGCCATCAAAGGCGGTGTTGAGGTCTTCGACGCTCGAACCGACCGCCTTGGAGATGATCGCCCGGCCGTCGGGCGTGTCGGCATTGTAAGCCTTCAGGGCCGCATCCCAGGTCTTGATCATGGCAAGCACCTGGCCGGGACGCGACTTGATCACCTCATCGCGCACCACGAACACGTCACTGATCAGGCCGGGATCTTCGCCTGCGGTGAAGAGCAGCTTGACGTCCTTGTTCTGTGCCCTGGCCGCGGTGAGATAGGGCTCATAGGTCACCGCGACCGGGACCTGGCCGGCGATCAACGCACTGCCGGCATCCGCCGCCGGCATTGGAACCGGCTGGACATCGGCGATGGACATGCCGTTCTTGGCGAGCGCGTATTTGAGCAGGATGTCGCTCGTCGTGCCTTCCTCGAAAGCCACCTGCTTGCCCTTGAGGTCGGCGACGGAGGCGACGTCCTTGCCGGCGATCATGGCGTCCGCCGTCATGCTGACGTCGAGCAGAAGCACGATCTTTACCGGCAGGCCGGCCGCTACCATGCCCATAGCCGTGTGGGTCGCGATGTTGGCGGCATCGAGCTGGCCGCTCGCCAGGGCGGCGTTGATGTCCTTGTCCTCGGCGAAGTTCACGATCTGCACGTCGGACAGCCCGTTTGCCTTGAACAGACCCTTGGCTTCGGCGACGTGCCACTGGCCGTAGCCAAGCCATGGCTCGATGCCTATCTTGAACGTTCCTGCCTCAGGCGTCGCCGGAATTGTCGTGTCGGCCGCGTAGACCGCCGGGGCAAACCCGACGGCAGCAGCCATAACGAGTGCCCGAAATTGTCCTGCTAGGTTACGCATCATCTTGTTCCCCTTGATGATCAGGCCGCTTTTTTGAACCAAACATCCGGCCTGGTGAGAATGCGGGCTTCTGCTCTTGCGGCACCGTGCCTCGGCATCTTAGCTGTCCGTTCAACGAAAGTGCGACGACACTTCAACGTCAGCAACAGCGGATGTCAAGGCTAAATACATACATGCATATACAAGTTAGCTCCCTCCTTCCGACTCTGATTCGCTTCACTGCGATCAGGTTTTTTTGGATGGAGAATATCGACTGCCAAGCGAGTAGCGGCTGCCAACGTAAGTCAGCTTGCTGATCGTGGCAACGACGGCGCCCGTCCATGTCCGGCGATGCAGAAACAGGCAGCAGCTGCCGACGTCGATGCCCAGATACCGCGCCGTCTCGGCATCGGCAGGGGTCGCCGAGATGATGTGCTCGACCTCCGTCACCGGGGTTTTCTGCATGAGGTAGTCGTAGGTCGCTGTCCTGGAAAAATCCTGCTTGTCATAGTCGGGTATCAGGCCCGGGTTGACGAAGCGCTCTTCCAATTGCACAGGCAGGTCGTTCTCGAAGTTGACGACGATGGAATGATAGACCGACACGCGCTTTGCAAACTCGAACGAAAGCGCGAGCTCCTTTGTCGGCATGATCTTTTCGAGGACGATAACCTCGGAGCGATGCCTGTTTCCCCGCGCGACAATTTCCGCCGCGATGTTGTTGATCTCGATCAGTGCGGATTGCGGTCGAGGTGGCGCGATGAATGTGCCGACGCCCTGGAGCCGGATCAGAAAACCCGCAGAGGTCAACTCCCGCAAGGCACGATGGACCGTCATCCGAGACACGCCGAGTGTCGCCACGAATTCATTTTCGGACGGCAGCTTGCGGTCCTTGCTCCATCGCCCCGTTCCGATGTTCGTCAGGATGTAGTCCTTGACCTTCTCGTAAAGAGGGCTGGCGGTGTCGGGCAAAGTGATCATTTCAAAAATCCTTTCCGGCAAGGTTCGGAAATCACACGCGCCCGGCAGACCGCATCCGGATGATTGTTTTCAAACCATCGCCCTGTCCCGCCAACAACCGCTCATAGGCTGCGGGAACATCATCCAGGCCAATCTCGCGGTCGATCAGTTCGACCATGGGCTCGGTCAATTCGCCGAGCATCCGGATGGCGTCGGGAAGCTCATCGGCAAAGGCGTGGCATCCCAGCAATGCTATTTCGCGTTCAACCAGAATGTTGGGATCGATATCGAGGCGGCCATGGAATATGCCGACCATCGCAACGGTGCCGCCGGCATCGAGAACGCCGAGCAACTGGCCGAGTGCTGCGACGCTGCCGGTCGCTTCGACGGCAGCGAGCAAGGGGGCATCCGCGGTGGCGGCGGCAATGGCGTCCCGGTTCAAGTCGACGATGCTGGCGCCGGTCACACGCGCCACGCGGGCGCAGCGGCCCTGATTGCGGTCGGCGACGAGCACGGTACCTGCCAATGTCCGGCAAAGCCGCAGGGCGGCACGCCCGCCATTGGTCCCGCAGCCGCCGACAAGAACGGAACCGGCCGTTTTCGGCAGACGCCGCACTGCGTGCAACGCTACAGCCAGCGGCTCGGCCATCGCCGCGACCCGTTCGTCAAGCACGGCATCGACGGTATGCAAGAGGCGCGCGGGCAGGACCGCCTGTTCGGCAAATCCGCCGTCGCATATCTCGCCGACAAAGCCCAGCGACGTGCAAAGATGCCGCCTGCCTGCATGGCATTGCGCGCATTCTCCACACCAGAAACGGGAATCGGCGACCACTCGGTCGCCAACAGCGATGGTGTCCACGCCCTCGCCGATGGCGATCACCGTGCCTGTCAGCTCATGGCCAGCCGTCGAAGGCGACCGGCTTATCCATTGGCCCGTGCGAAAGTTGTGAAGATCGGAACCGCAAATGCCTGCGGCATCGACCCTCAGCTTCACCCAGCCTGGCTCGGGAGCGCCTGGCGCGGCGATATCCTCGACGCGCAAGTCGCCGGGTCCATAGAGTCGCGCCGCCCTCATCGTCATCGTTTCCGCTCAGCCGGCAAGATAGCGATCGCGGATCTCCGAAACCGCGTTCTCATGCGAGCTGAACCCTTCGTAGCGGGCGAGCCTGCGGGCATGCAGGGCGAGTTCCGGATAGGCCGCCGAGGTCACATAGCCGACCGACGATCTCTTGACGAAATCCGTCACGGAAAGCGGTCCAAAGGTTCGCGCCCACCGGCTGGTCGGCAGCACCGCATTGGGTCCCAGGACGAAGTTGGCGAGGGTCACCGGCGTATGCGGACCCATGAGGATCTCGGCAGCTTCCGTGATACGTCCGAGATGCGCAAATGGCTCCGTTGACAGAATCTCGAGGTGCTCCGGCGCATAGTCGTTGATGAACCGGTAGCTGTCCTCCAGCGACTCGGTCAGTACGATGCCGCCGCGTTTCCCAGTCAGCACCGCGCGCGAGAACTCCACACGCTGTTCGCTCATCCGGGACCAGTGTTCCGGTATCGCAATCAACGCGGCTTCGGCGACCTTGCGGCTGTGCGTCACCAGGTAGGCCGAGGAATCCGGCCCGTGCTCGGCCTCGATCAACAGATCAAGAGCAGCCAGGCCGCCGTCGACGCTGTGATCGGCAAAAATGATCGCTTCGGACGGACCGGCGGGCAGGCCTGTGTTGATGATCGGGGACAACACGCTCTTTGCCGCCACCACCCACGGGCTCCCCGGCCCGACGATCTTGACGGCAGGCTTCACGGTCTCGGTTCCATAGGCGACGGCGGCGACCGCATGGGCGCCGCCGCACTTGTACACGGTCTCCACGCCGGCGAGGCGGGCAGCAACCAGCGTCGCGGCGTCGACGGAACCATCCGAAGTCGCAGGCGTCACGATCGCGATCTGGGGAACCCCGGCAATCACCGCCGGAACCGAGGTCATCATCGTCACCGAGGGAAAGGCGCCTTTGCCGCGCGGAACATAAAGCGCAACGGAAGCAATCGGTGTGTATCGGTCGCCCGCATAGGCGCCCGGCCGAACTTCCTTGAGCCACATCGTTTCCGGGCGCTGCTCCTCGTGGAAATGCCTTATGTTCTCGATGCCGAACCGGATACTCTCCACGACATCCTTCTCGACCTTGTCGAATGCCGCGTCGAACTCCGCTTCCGAAACTTTCAGTCCACCGTCGGCAACATCGGCTTTGTCGAGTTCGCGTGTAAACCGGAGCAGTGCCGCGTCACCTTCATCCTTGACGGCCTGGATGATTGGACGGACCTTTTCGATGAAGGAAGACAGATCTCCTTCGGCGCGTTTCAGTAAACTGGCCCGCTGATCGACACTGAGGGATGACAGGCGGTGGAAGCTGACGTCAGACATGGCGGCTCCTTTTCTTAGAACGCAATTACGATTAGCGCTTGTCGATCACTTCTGGGACACGTCTCCGGCCCCTGAAGCCTTCAAATCGATGCGAGAAAGCCTCCATCCACGGGAATGGACTGGCCGGTTATGTAGGCTGCCGCATCCGAAGCGAGGAACACCGCGATTCCGTGCAGGTCCGAGAGATCACCAAAACGGCGCTGCGGAATCTTGGCGAGCATCGATTGCTGCCATGCCTCGTTGCTGTAGAACACGTCTGTCATCGCTGTCCTGAAATAGCCAGGCGCAATGGCGTTGACCCGGATCCCGAGATCGGCCCACTCCGCTGCAAGCGCCCGCGTCATGCCGAGGAGGCCTGATTTCGACGAGCCGTACGGCACCGCCGTGGGAATCCCGACCTCGGAGGTCAGCGAGCAGAGATTGATAATGACGCCGGGCCGTCCGGCGTCTCTCATCTGCCGCGCGGCGGCTTGGGCGCAGAAGAAGGCGCCTTTGAGATTCGTATCGACAATCCGGTCCCACAAGGCCTCGTCGACATCGAGTGAAGGCCGGACCTCTTCCACCCCCGCATTGTTGACGAGAATATCGAGACCTCCGAGCAGGCTGCCGGCCTCGGCTGTCGCCGCCCGGCAGCGGTCGACATCGGTGACATCCAGGGCGATGGCATGCGCGACCCCGCCGGCGGTGCGGATGGCGGCCATCGTCTTCTCGAGCGAGGCCACGCTGCGCGCCGTGACCGCGACGTCGGCGCCGGCCGCGCTGAGCGCCTCGGCGATGCTGCGCCCGATGCCACGGCTTGCGCCGGTTACAAGCGCCTTCCTGCCTGACAGATCGAAGAGAGATGCGTTGCGCATGTCATCCTCCTTGGTAATGTCGCGCTTGGACCGATCGCGTCGAGACTATCCGAATGCAGCTTATCTATACAAGCATGTACATCATGGCTGTAGTGCGCCATGCGGAACTTTGCTTGTCAGAGCGGCAGCGCATTGGCCGACATCGGACCGGACTACGCGGTTCGCCCCAGCCCATCTGGAGTTCATCGGGAGGGATAGATGAAGCGCGCAGTAGACCACGACGCGATGAGCGTGGTTGGCTATACCACCCCCTGGAGTGCCAAAACAGGCCAGCGGATCAAGCTCAGCCTGTCATGCGATCGGCCGATAAAGGCCACACGAATTTGCCGGCTCGACAAGCCGGCTCCGGAATTTCTCGCCTGGCCCATCGAAACGGTAGGTGAAGCACGGCGTCGGCATTTCGACCAAGGGTCGTTCCTGTTCGTGCGAGCCGGCGAACTGGCCAAAGTACAAGCCGTCCACGGCATACGTTTTGAGCTGTTCCTCACGCGCAACGAAGGTGCGCGCACGATCCTGGAGGCAGGCGCCCTCGGGCTGCGCCTCCGCGACGGCGCATTTGTCGTGGAAATCGGCGGCGAAACCCCTGTCGAGAAGAAGGCGCCAACTGGTGTGTGGCTCACTGTCGAGTTGGACCTGCGGCAGGAACAATCGCGTCTGCGCATCAAATCCCATGATCTTCTCGCGCCTTACGAACTCCATGAAGGTTTTGGCGGCCCGGCGCGGAACCTCCAGGCGCACGGCATCCATTTCGGCGCAAGTGCCACCAACCACGAACCTACCCTCAACGCGAAATTTGCTGCGATCCGGCTCGACACCCCACACGGGACTGTTGCCTGGAGTTTCCCGACGCTGTTAGCAACGCAACCGATCCTGTCGTCGGGCGGAGCAGATCCGCTGCTCCTAGATGTGATCAATCAGCCAGCCTTCTGCGTGACTTCGGCACGCTGGGACGGATCGAGCTTCGAGCCTCGCTTGGTGCCGTCGCACTACGACGCTATCCATTGCCACGACGACGACATCGGCCCGCTTGAGTGGCCGGCATCGCACCAAACGACGATCCCTGAAAACGCACACCCAGGCGTCTACGCGTTCCAGGTCGAATGGGAGGGTGGCTACGAACGCGTGGTGTTCTTCGTCACCTCTTCACAGGTTTCGTCGCCGCTGTTGTATCTCGTGCCGACGGCGACCTATCTCGCTTATGCGGACGAATGTCTCCCGGATCATCTTTATGAATGGAAAGGCGACGACCGCGGACATCGCTTCGCGATCGCCAACAATCTGAAATCCCTTTACGACTACCATTCCGACCTTAGCGGTGTTTCCATTTGCTCCTACAAAAAGCCGAAAGTGACGCTCAGGGACGATTACGATTATCCGCTCTGCGGCTGCCCACACAATTTGCCGGTCGATCTGCATTTCCTCCGATTCTGCCACGACAATGGAATCGTGTTTGACGTCATGACCGATCACGATTTGCACGAATGCGGCATAGACGGTTTGCGTCGACATCAAGCCGTCGTCACCGGCAGTCATCCCGAATATATGTCGATCGAGATGGAGCAGGCGCTGCGGCAGTTTGTAGCCGAAGGCGGCAGCATCGCCTATCTCGGCGGAAACGGCTTTGCTGCCACTGTGGCTTTCAAGGACGATCTGATGGAGTTGCGGCGCTCGCCGCTGGAGGCCGGCCGCACCTGGGACGGCCCGGTCGCCGATCAGGCGCTGTCGATCACCAACGAACTAGGCGGCTATCTCCGCTGCCGCGGCCGAGGCGAATTCTCGCTGATCGGCGGTGCAATCTCATTGATGGGTTTCGATGGCGCACGCCCCTTCACGCGCACTGAGGAAAGCCATGAAGCAGGATGCGCATGGCTGTTCGAAGGCGTTGAAAATGCGACCTTCGGCACCGACGGCATCGTGCTGGGCGGTGCCGCGGGCTACGAAGTGGATGCGACGGACCCAGCCCTCGGCACTCCCGGTGACACCGTCGTGATCGCGCGTGCGACGGGATTTCCCGACAGCTTCTTCCAGGATCCGACGCGCTGGTATGAGGGCGGGGATACGCAACGCATCGCCCGCCGCTGCGCCGAAATGACCCTGCGAAAGCTCGCAGCAGGCGGCTTGATCTTTTCCGCAAGTTCGGTTGCCTGGTGCGGCGCGCTGCCAGCCGCAGGCGCCATGAACGATGTCGGCAGGATCACGCTCAATCTGCTTACTCGCCTCGGCGCCACGAAAGGAGAACCCGGCCGAGAAAAATCGATAAGCTGATTGGCGCCGTTACGGAAAGACCCGTATCCGGTTTTGGGAATTAAATCAGTCGGCGTGCACCAGCTTCGTCTCACATGCCTCTCGCCACCTGGCGGACGGCAGTTGCCTCAGCCGCAACCTTCAGGTGCGCTGCTTTGACAAACGGCGCTGAACCAGAATTTGGCGCGGCATCAACGACACCCTCGCCGACTAGGCAAGGAAGCTCGGTATCCCTTCTTCGGCGGCGCGCAAGCGTCGTCGGACTATCCCGCAACGAATTGTCGGAACTGACCGATCTGGCCCGTCCTTGGGTCTCACCAGCGCAAGGAAGAAGCGATGAGAGACCTGATCTTGAAGATGTCCATATCGATCGACGGCTTCGTGAGTGCCCTGGATGGCCGAAACACATGGATGTTCGGCGCCGATCAAGAGGCGAAGGCCTGGGGCGTAGAGTTCATATGGAACTCGAGCCTGCACATCATGGGCAGCCGCAGCTTCCGTGACATGGCCGCCTGGTGGCCGATCTCCTGCGACCAGTTCGCGGCGCCGATGAACCAGATCCCCAAGGCCGTCTTCTCACGACGGGGACCGGAGATCCTGAGGGAGGTGAGCAAGTCGGCGGCGCTCGATGAGGCTCGCGCCGTCAACGCGGGAACCGGTCAGCCGGCAAAGTTGCAGCCCGGTGGTGAAAGTTGGGCGGAGGCCTATGTGGCGAGCGGTGACTTGGCGGAGGAAGTCGCGAAGTTGAAAGCCCAAGAGGGCAAGCCGATCATCGCCCACGGCGGAGTGAGCTTCGCCCGGAGTCTCGTCGCCCAAGGACTGGTCGACCAGCTCGCCCTGACGGTGGCCCCCGTGGCGCTGGGCAAAGGCCTGCCGCTGTTCTCCGAACTGGTCGCGCCGATGTCTCTCAAGCTGGTGAGCTCGAAAGCCTTCCCGGGGGGCGCGGTGGCGCAGATTTACCGGCCAACGTGAACACGTCAGAGAATGTGTGCAGCCAACGAACCGACGAAGTGAGGGCGAGGTATAAATGAATGCGATCCCTTCGGATCGTCGTCGATCGATAGGAGCCTGTGCATGGCGAAGCTTGTGTTCGGAATGATGCAGTCGCTCGACGGCTATGTCGCTGGCGCCGAGGGCAGGCCCGGGCTGCCGATGCCGGGCGAGGCGCTCCATCGCCACTTCAACGCCCATGTGCGCGGGATCGCCGGCAGCCTCTACGGCCGGCGCATGTACGAGGTGATGCGCTATTGGGACGAGGATCAGCCGGGACAGGACCAGGTCGGGCGCGACTTTGCGGCAGCCTGGCGGGCGCAGCCGAAATGGGTCGTCTCTCGCACCCTGAAGTCGGTCGGGCCGAACGCCACGCTGGTGGACGACGATCTCAAAGGGTTCGTTAGGGCGCTTAAAGCCGAACACGAGGGCGAGATCGAAGTCGCCGGACCGGAGCTTGCGGGTAGTCTGACCGAGCTTGGCCTTATCGATGAGTACCGGCTCTACTTCCGTCCCATCGTGCTTGGTCGCGGCAAGGCATTCTTCGCCGGCCCGCGGCCACCGCTGCGTCTCGTGGCCAGCGACCGGGTTGGCGAGGACGCCATCAGGTTGACGTACGTTCCCGCCTGATCACAACCCACCCGACACCCTAACGTCCGTCGGACCGAATTTGAGCTCATTCCCACTCGATCGTTTTGAGCCATGGTAACGCGTTGACGCGGCAGCACAAACTTTTCTGCACGCCCTAAAGAACCGACTCTGCGATCCGTCAGAAATCTGCGCTCTTGATTTCAAAAGGGAATTTCGGCGATTCGGGATCGGCTCGGTTTCGGCGACTATCGACAACAATCGGTCGATTTTCGACAGCCGCGCCGCAACAAGCCGCGACCCACTGGGGACCAAAAAAGGACCGTCAAACACGGCCGAACGGTCCGCACGGTAGCGCCCGGCATTCGCTCGTCGCCGTGGCGTGCCTCACTTGCCGTATGACGCAAGGAACACCCGTACGCCGGCCGCGGCGTGCCGTCGAAGCTTCGCCGGTTTCGGAATCGACTCGTCACCCAACAGCATGGCCCTGTTCAATGGCTCGCCCATAATCAACCAATTGAACTGGGAAGCGGCGACGGCCGGATCATCGATCGCAAGCAGGCCGCGATCAGCCAAGCGCTCGAACAACACTGCCATCGCCGCAATTGCGCGCCCGGGTCCGCCATCGAAGAGCGCCTTTGCCAGTTCTGGGAAGCGGCCGACCTCGCCGATCACCAGACGGCGCAGCTGCATGACGCGCGGCGTGAGTACAGTGGTAAGCTGTCGGTACGCATAGCGCTGAAGATAATCGGCAATATCTTCGCCCTCGGCGAGTTCGGGCATTTTACTGTGGACCCTATCGCTGGCTCGATTGGTCACGCTGCTCACGATCTCCACGAACAGCATCTCCTTGTTCGGAAAATTCTTGTAGACGGTCTGTTTCGACACCGCCGCAAGCGCCGCGATCTCGTCCATATTGGTGGCCAGATAGCCCTTTTGCAGAAACACTTCTGTCGCCGCCTCGAGGATGGCCCGCCGCTTTTTCGCCGACCGGCCGTGCGGTTCGAGTTCTTCTGAAACACCTGCTGAACGCGTCGTGGTCATGCTCCTGGCGTGTCCGCTGCCGATTGACTCATGGTACTGGACCGTCTAGTTTGATTTGGACCGAGATGCAATGGGGAGAGATCGACAATGCACATCCAGTTCGCGGAGCTTCCGGTGTTCGACCAGGAACGCGCCAAGGCGTTCTGCATCGATCACCTGAACTGCCGCGTCGTCGCCGATCAGCCAATGGGCAATGATGGGTGGCGATGGATCGAACTCGGATTTCCAGGTGCCGAAACCACCCTCCACTTCCTAAGGCGCAAGGACGAAACACCATCTGAGGGGCCCGTCCTCGTGCTGGTTGACAACGAAATCGAAGTCACCGTTCAGAGACTCAAATCGCGAGGCGCCGAGATCATAGCAGAACCGCGCCCCGCGCCATGGCAACCGGGGCGCACGATCGCGGAATTTCGGGACAGCGAGGGCAATCGCATGATGATCACCAGCAGATGACGCACTCACCTATCATGACCGCAACTTGCTCTTGCGGTGGCGTCGAACTCAAAGCCTTTGGCAGGCCGATCGTGAGCAGTGCCTGCTACTGCGACGACTGCCGGAAGGGAGCTGATCAGATCGAAGCTTTGCCAGGTGCTGGCGCCATACGCGATCCCGATGGCGGCACCGCATACATCCTCTATCGAAAGGACCGCATCGAGTGCTCCAAGGGGGCCGAATTGCTGAGGGGTTACAAGCTTAAGGAAACTTCAGCCACGAATAGGGTCATCGCCATGTGCTGCAATTCAGCGATGTTAATGAACTTCGATAGAGGTCCGCATTGGGTCTCGGCATACAGAGCGCGGTTTCACGGAGAACTCCCGCCACTGCAGCTGCGGATTTGCACTAAGTTCAAGTCGGACAGCGATGTCATTCCTGACGACGTGCCGAGCCACCGGGGTTATCCTCTAGGGTTCGTCGTTAAACTTTTGGCATCGCGCGTGGCGATGTTGCTAGGTCGATAAACCGGCCGCCAGCCTGCGCGATAAGACATTCAGATAGGTGCGCAAATCGGATACAGCCTTGCCGCTCAGGGTTCAGGCCTGAACGAATTTCTGTAGGCGATCCGCCACGATCAGCCCTGCCCGGCTGTTCAAGTGCACGCCGTCGGTGTGAAATAGCCAGCCATTTACGCGGGCGACATCATCCGGACGCTGCCGCAGCACCAGTACGCGAAAAGCATCGCGATAGAATGGAAGAAAGTTGAACGCCGTGTAGGCCCGGCCAGGGCGAGGCGCGAACCGCCTCGGTGAGCGCCTCATGGAGCGGGACATAGCCGCAGCGTTCCTCGTGCGCGATGGCCGCCACGATCGCAGAATATTCCTTGATCCGCCGGTTGAACTCGCTCTGGAACGGGTCGTCCGAATCCGGCGCTTCTCCTATCGGAGGGAGCGAGCAAAGGCCGATGTCCGCCGCCGTCTCGCGCTTCAGCCTGCGTGCTATCTCGGCCAGATTCTCGTGGAACCAATCGGGCGAAGGCGTGCGGGGCAGACGCTTCCAAAACGTAAAGAACCGCCGCACTTTGCGTGACACGAGCGTGAGAACATCATTCCCGCCGACCCAGACGATGACCTTGTCGGGACGACAGGCGAGCACATCCGGCAACCGCTGCAGCGCGTTGTAGGCCAAGTCGCCGCCGACGCCAAAATTCCGGAACTCAAATTGCCCGTTGCCCGGCCGCCGGCGGAGCTCCGCCAGGCCAGAAGTGAGAAATCGTCGCCTTATGCTCTTCCCAAAACGGCTGGCCCAGTCATGAGTTTCAGGTCGGATTCCGCGGCGTTTTCCAACATCCATGGGCAGGCATAATAATCTTCGATGCGATCGATGACGCGACCGGCGACATGGACACGAACCGGCCACGCGACCTGCCACCGGTCGCCTCGCTGGAAGAGCACGATCAGGACAGGCTGTCCGTCGATCGCCCCCAACTCCATGGTCCACGTCTCCGGGTTTCGCTCGTATTCGACGAAATAGGGAGAACTTCTGAGCAGGCCGTCGAAGCAGTCGGCGACCCGCAACCGAGCATCGGCGCTGGTGAGGCTCCGCACGCCATCCCAGTCATGGCGGTTGAAGAGGTCAACATAGCGCTGCAAGAGCCGCGCGGTGTCGGGATCAAGCGGACGGTTCGGTTCACCGGCAGGTTCAGGGGGCAAGTCGGCGAGCTTCGCCCGTCCGCGGGAGAGCGCGGATTTGACGCCCCCAACCGTCGAGTCCACGAGTTCTGCGGTCTCTTCCAGCGAATAGTCGAACACGTCCTTCAGGAGGAGGCAGGCGCGCTCCTTGGGCGGCAAGCGGCCAACCAGCCGTTCGATGGCGCGGCGTGCATCGGTCGCTGCCGGCTCTGCAGAGACAACGCCGACGTCGTCCGAATAGGCGTGCTCCGCGCGCTCGCGCACATCGCGTCGCCTCAGAAAGTCGATGCAGCGATTGTGAGCGATGCGAAACAGCCAGGGCTTCAGCCGGCGGGCATCGTCGAGGGTCTCAATCTTCGTGTAGGCCTCGAACAGCGTCTCCTGCACGAGATCCTCACCGTCGAGGCGTGAGCCCGTCATGCGGGCGCAGTAGCGATGCAGTTGGGCGCGGACGCCTGACACCGTCTCGAGGAAGGCGCGATATCGCGCATCGAACAGGCCGGTCGGTCGCTCGGGCATGTCCTTCAGCTGCCACATCTTGGTTTCAATTTGCCAGTCATGCGACCTCCTGACCTTCAGCGCGTATTGCCGCGGTTGCGGCCAGACCAAGCTTGGGGCGAACCCATTGTGCCAACCGCGCGATCGCGTCGTCGGCTTCGGGAGCGCGGCCGGCCATCATCTGGAACGAGTGCAGCATCCCCGGAAATACGTCTAAGCGCACCTCGACGCCGGCGGCCTTTGCACGCTCGGCGAGCGCTCGGCTGTCGTCGAGCAGGGTTTCCTCTTCGCCCGCCTGCAAATAGATCGGCGGCAGGCCCTTGAGATCGGCAAAGATCGGGCTGGCCAAGGGATGTCGGATATCGACCTCACCGAGGACTTGCGACGCGAGCATGTCCACGCTGGCCTTCTGGAAGAAGGCGTCCTTCTCACGGTTCGCTTCGTAGGAGAGTCCGCTCGCGGACATATCATGCCAGCCGGAGATACTGAGGATCGCCGCCGGCAGCGGACGTCCGGCGTCGCGGCGCTTAATCGAGGCCGCGAGGATCAGGCCCGCGCCAGCGGAATCGCCTGCAGCTATGGTGTGCTTCGGCGCGACACCCTGCTCGAGCAGCCATTCGAACGCGGTCAGGGTCTGCTCGATCTGGCGCGGAAACTTGCTCTGGAAAACGTAGTCGTACGTAGCGAGCAGAGCGTAACAGCCGATCGCCTTAGCAAGGTGTCCGACCATCTTGCGATGGGTCCAGATCGATCCGCCAACATAACCACCGCCGTGCGCGTAGAGCATGACCCGATCCTTGGCCGCCAGTTTTGGCTGAACCCACAGCGCGGTCGTGTCGCCGAGGGTCGTCTCGACGTAATCGACGCCGCCCGGTTCTGCCGTCAAAACGGACCACTCGGATGCTTCCTGTGGCGATTCTCGACCGCTGCGAAAAGCCTCCGCGAGCGTTTCGTAGTGTATCTTGTTCGCTAGGCTCTGCTTGCTGTTCATTTGTCACGCTCCAATTCGTCCAGGAGGGCGATGTCAAGGATGACCGTGCCCATGAACAGCTAAGACGGATGAACCCAGCGAAAGGATACGTGGCCGGCAGATGCAACGCCTCGCCGGTGGCAGTTGCCGCGGACCCCGGTTGTCAAACCCAGCAAGGCTAGGCTGCTCCACCCTTCTCTGTGGGACGTTCGTTCCAGACATTCGCCGATCGGCCGGATGCTTCGTCTATGCCGTCGCCGGGTGGCCGGGGGCTGGGACTATTGACTATTATCGCCGAGCCAACATCGCCTTAAACATGCTGCTCTATCCTCTTCTACTCCGCAGTACTCCTCGTCACTCCCACTCGATTGTGCCTGGCGGTTTGCTCGTCACGTCATAGACGACGCGGTTGATGCCGCGCACCTCGTTGATGATGCCGGTGGCGGCGGCGCCCAGGAATGCCAGGTCGTGACGGTAGATATCCGCGGTGCTGCCATCTACCGATGGTGACGCTTTCGGCGCGTATGCGCGTACATACCGATAAGGGCAGCGGTCACGAGCCGCGCTGTCCCCACGGGCATTGCTCTACCTGCGCCCTTCAAAGAAAAGGAGCATTGTGACGGGGCTTAGCTATAGATGCTGTAGCATTGATCTAATGCGATTTATCGCAGCATCGACACCTTGCCTAGGCAGACTTTCAACCTTGTAAAATGAAAGGAACGTAAGCGAGGCTTGAGGAGCACAGGTATTCAGAATAGCTGTCTTGAGAACACGCCGCACTGGCCGCCTGAGGATCAGCCAATCGACCCACCAAGGTGAGCCCAAAGTGGTTATTGCAACCACCTTCCTTAACTGGCGAAGTCGCGGTTGTATGGCACCAAGATCGGCTGCGTGATCGTATGCAATACCAGGCACCCATACCCTGTCGAACCAGCCCTTCAATATAGCTGGAGGTCCGAACCACCACGTGGGAAAAATCAAGACGATAGTCTCGGCCCAGAGAAGATCCTCAATCTCTTTAGCTACCTCTGTAGTCTCGAATCCGGAATAGTAGCTCGCGCGCTCCGCCGGTGTAAGAGCCGGGAAGAAGCCAGATCGATACAGATCAACATGTCGGCACTGGTGCTTCGCATCCATCAGGGTGTCGATAGCTGCGTTCGAAAGCGTTTGGCAAAGGCTTGGATTGAGTGGATGAGCCGTGACAATCAAGCATCGCATACCAATATTTTGAATCCTCCCCAATTTGGTTGCGCTGCGCGTCATCATTCGTGCGGCGCGGTGCTCGGGCAAAGCTTCTCATACCAATCATGGATTTCGAAATAGCTGTACGCGCCACAGTCTTCAAAGAGCAATTGTTTTTCAACGCCGAGAATGGCCCTTCTACAGCGGTACGCTCGAGACAGCGCCATCGGCGACCTGCCAGGCGTCAGTCGCGCGATATGGACAGCCCCGCGAGAAGCGGCGCGTACGCGGCGAGCCTGCGGGATACGAACTCCGTGAAGAGCCGTACGCGCTTCGTCTTGCGTGTCTCCCCCTGTGTGAGAAGCCAGAGCGTTCCGTACATGTGCAGGTCGGTGCCCGGCACCCTCACCAGTAGGGGGTCGGCATCGCCGACGAAGCAGGGCAGTGTCGTGATCCCGAGCCCTTGCCGTACAGCAACGATCTGCGCCTCGGCGTCCGTGGTCCTGAAGGGAACCCCCGTGGTGCGAACCTCACCCTCGCTGGCCCATTCCGGAATTCCATGAATGCTTATGACGATCCACCGGATGGGATCAGGCGCGCCCGCACGCCACGCGGCTAGTCGATCACAGGACATATAGACGCCGCCGAACACCTCCGGTCCCTTCAGGCCATGAAGATTGAGCGGCAGGGTTTTGCGGTCGTAGACGACGCGGATCGCGACGTCGGCCTCTCGGTTGGTCAGATTTGCCAGCTCGCCGGACGACAAGATTTCCATCTCGATGTCCGGATGCAGACGCGCGAAATCGGCGAAGTCCGGCATGAGCAGGTGTGTCGCGAGGGGCGGTGCCAGCGTCACCCGCAGAAGCCCGCGCACGCTCTGGTCGCGCCCGAAGACGCGCGTCTCCAGCAGGTGCGACGACACTTCCATCTGGTCCGCGAACTCGAGGACCTCCTCGCCCGCAGCCGTCAGGCGGTAGCCCGAAGGCAGCTTTTCGAACATCTCCACCCCGAGGCGTTCCTCGAGCTGGGCGACGCGTCGCAGCACGGTCGAGTGGTTCACACCGAGGCGCTCGGCGGCGGCCCGCACCGAGCCTCCGCGCGCGACGGCAAGAAAGTAGCGAACGTCATCCCAGTCGATCATGGTGCAATCCGGCACCGCGCGGTGCGCCTTCCAAAGCCCGTATCTAACACATCGAACAGCAGTACGGGCGGTCATCATAGCCTATGTCGACGAGCGCGGCTCAATTCCGAACGGCGGACGCCGATCGTCGCGGCTGGCGTCAGTCGTCCAGCCGGATCGATTTCGCACCACCGATGTGCGCGCTTCCGCACTCAACAACTGACGCCGGCGGACCCATTTCGAGGTTCTCGGAGGCAGATGCTGTCCCGACACCACGAAAGGAGAAGTCATGGGAAAGCTTGAGGGTAAGGTTGCAGTCATCACGGGTGGATCGAGCGGCATGGCGCTGGCGAGCGCCAAGCGGTTCGTTGAAGAAGGCGCCTATGTTTTCATCACGGGCCGGAGACAGGAGGCGCTGGACGAGGCCGTCAAGCTGATCGGCCGGAACGTGACCGGCGTGCGCGGCGACGCGGCCAATCTCGACGACCTCGACCGCCTGTTCGATACAGTCAAGCGGGAAAAGGGCAGGATCGACGTCCTGTACGCGAGCGCCGGCACGGGCGAAGCCGTCCCACTGGGCGAGATTACCGAGCAGCACTTCGATGCGGCCTTCGGCCTGAATACGCGCGGCACGCTGTTTACGGTTCAGAAGGCGTTGCCGCTGTTCAACGATGGCGGATCGATCTTCATGACCGGGTCAGTTGCTTCGGTGAAAGGTTTTCCTGGTTACAGCGTGTATGCGGCGAGCAAGGCGGCGCTGCACGCATTCGCACGCGGGTGGCTCAACGAACTCAAGGGCAGGAATATCCGGGTGAACGTGCTGCACCCGGGGCCGATCGCCACGCCGATGCAGGACCAAGTTCTCACCGAGGAGGCGAAGCAGATGTTCGAATCCCTGATCCCGCGGAGAAAGATGGGGCGTCCTGAGGAAATTGCGACGGCCGCGCTGTTTCTTGCTTCCGACGATTCGAGCTTCGTGAATGGGGTGGAGTTGTCTGTCGATGGCGGCTTCTCGGCCATCTGAAATCGCGCCGGATCGCGGGAAGCGGCTGACCGGCGGGAACTAGCGTGTCCATGGTGGAACGACCACGCAAAGGTCGCCACACAGCGGAACGAATAACCCAGCGCCGTTGAAGGCCGGGGAATCAATACCAACACGGATCGGAGAAGCATTATGAGCTACGCAATTGTAGGATTCGGTAAGATAGGCCAGGCCCTCGCCCACGCCTTCGCCCGTAAAAACATCGACGTGGCCGTCGCGAGCCGCCGGCCGCCCGAGGCGTTGGCGCCGCAGGCTCGGGCGATTGGACCCAGGGTCGTCGCCAAGTCGCTGCGGGATGCACTCGAGGCCGACACAATCATCTTGGCAGTCCCGTTCGGAGAGCACCGCGAAGTTGCGAAGGCTCTGCCGAGCTGGAAAGGCAAGACGGTCATCGACGCGACGAACGTGTTTCCAGTGCCTGAAGAGCTGGACGGCCTCCCGTCCTCCGCCTTCGTCGCGAAGGCGTTCACCGGCGCCAAATTCGTGAAAGGTTTCAATCACCTGGTTGCGGCCACCCTGGCTGCCGATCCGATCGTCGAGGGCGGGCACCGGGTCGTCTTTCTGTCGAGCGACGACGACGACGCGACCGCTCCCGTGGCGGCCTTGGCCAAACAACTCGGGTTCGCACCCGTCAAGCTGGGAAAGCTCAACGAGGGTGGCGCGCTGGTGCACGCGCGCGGCCGCACTTGGGGCCAGCTCATCTTCCAGGATTTGTTCAAGAAGGAGCAGTAATCGATGTACGACCATGTGACCTGGCCCGAGCGATATGATCCGAAAACGTCGGCCATCTACGCACTCAACGACATTGACGTGAAGGCGCCGCCTGAAGCGGTCTGGAAGCTGCTCGTCGAAGCCGAGAATTGGTCGAGCTACTTTCCCGCCGAGGATCAGGTCAAGATTCTGACGGGGGAGCCGGAACTGGCGCTCGGAACGCGATACAGCCGTGTGACGGTTGGATTTCCGATGAGTCTGGTCGTGACGGAATGCGAGCCCCTTCGCAGGCTCGCATGGGCGACGACAGTTAATGGCGACGAGACCGGCTCAAGCGCATACCATGGCTGGGTCATCACGCCTACGGACCATGGCTGCCATGTGCTGACCGAGGAAACGCAGCAGGGCCCCTTCTTCCTCGATGAGCTCGGGCGCAAACATCCCGGCGCACTCTACCGGTATCACCAAGACTGGGTCGAAAGCCTCGCCCACGCAGCGGAGGCGGAAACAGCGAAGACGACAGTGGATTGATTGCGCTTCCTAGTTAATTTTGGAGATGAATGAGATGAATATCGAACTCAAAGGCCGCAAGGCCATTGTTACCGGATCCACCGCCGGTATCGGCCGCGCGACGGCGGAGGGGTTGGCGCGTGCCGGTGCATCGGTCGTCGTCAACGGCCGTGGAAACGCTCGGGTCGATGAGGCGGTGCGGCAGATGCGGCAGGCCTTCCCCGGCAGCGACATCTCGGGTATCGCCGCTGATCTTGCGACAGCGGAGGGGGCAAAGGCCTTGATCGCGCATGCGCCGGACGCCGATATCCTTGTGAACAACGTCGGTACAGCACACATCCGAAGCTACAACGGCGTCGAGGATATCGCAAATATCCCCGATGAGGACTGGCTTGACCTCTTCCAGTTGAACGTAATGAGTGGCGTGCGCGCGAGCCGTCATTACCTGCCGCGGATGGTGGCGAAAGGCTGGGGCCGCGTCGTGTTCATAAGTAGCGAATCCGCAGTCAACATCCCTAAGGAAATGCTCGACTATGGCATCACCAAGACCGCTCAACTCGCGGTTTCACGCGGGCTTGCCGAGGCGGTCGCGGGCACGGGCGTCACCGTCAACGCCGTCCTGCCGGGACCTACCCGCTCTGAGATCCTGGGCAACTTCATGGCGAAACAGGCTGACGCAAATGGAATCACGCAGCACGAAGCCGAGCAGGGCTTCCTGCAGGCGATGCGTCCGACGAGCCTCATCCACCGTTTCGCGACCACCGATGAGGTGGCCAACATGATCATCTACACATGCTCGGAGCAGGCTTCGGCGACCACCGGCGCGGCTTTGCGGGTGGATGGTGGCGTGGTCCGCTTCGTCGCGTAGCAGGACGACCAAATTGTTCCGTTCGCCAACTCGGGTCCGCTGTCGGCCAAGCTGCTGAAGCATGGCACGCTTAAGTCTACAGGGATCTGGCGCACGGCATGCGCACGGTCCACGCATTGCGGGAGCACTCTGAAACTATGCGAGGCACGAGAACGTATTCAGCTACGGCGCCGTCCCCGCTGTGCTCGGCGGCCGTGCGCTCGTCTCGTTGGTCCCGCCCCGCTTAGACCATGATACAAATCCACGGAACATGATGTCTATTGTCCGAGGAATTGGATCGGCGCTCCAATCCCAATCCAAAGCATGTGCTGTGAACGGCGCGGTGTATCGATCCCTTTGAGCATCTCTACACATAATCGAAGGTCTATCGCCGACCTGCAAAACGGCTGCTTGTTCTTGCAGAATCGCCCGCGAACTATCGCCTCCTATCGTTGACCAACAATTTCCGAATATATCCGACAGTACTCCAACCTACTCTACCGTACGCCCCTCACTCCCACTCGATTGTTCTAAATCTAGTTAGGCCATTGATATAGCTAGGTTTTTTATTCGTTGCCGCGCAAGAAGCCGACCCACGGGCCGTCAAAACGTTACAGTCTTGATTTCAAAGGGAAAAATAGCACGAAAATTTTTTGTGCGGTGTCGGCATCTATCGAAGTCGATCGCCTTTCCCGACCCACTTTGGGCAACTCAGGTACAGCGAACGAAGAAAGTACCGTCACTAACTTTCATAGCACAGCGCGCCACAACGCGACCCGCCGCGGCAGCGTCATCCAAGCGCCACCCCTCTCCGTTTGTAGGTGAACTGGATACCGCTGGCAGTGCAAACTGGACACTCCCGGCAGCATAAACTGGACACCTCAAGACCCACCCGCTCCGAGGACGCGACAGCACGGTTCAAGGTGCAATGTCGCGCCCTCCACTTGCTGAACTTCTTCCCGGAGGGGGCCGGGGGAGGTTGAATAACCTGTGGAAAGCCTGTGGGTCTTTTTGGGACCGTTTGCGGACCGGCCTGAGCCTAGGAATCGTTTTGCTCAACTGCCCCTTCGAGACGGCTGACCGGCCAAAGACGCCCCTCAGGGGAGAGGGGCCCCGCGTTCCGTGGCACCGGCCCGCAACCTTCAGAATATGATAGCCCGCGGCAACCGGAGAAGGGAATCTGTGCTCTCAAACCAGCATCGACTGCTGGGCGAAGATGCCCGCCATCGCGCCGTGCGATGATGCCGTGGTGACCGAGGCCATGAGGGGGTTGGCGAGGTCGCCGGCGGCGTAGATGCCGGGAATGCTAGTTTCGCGGCGCTCGTCGACCTTGAGGGCGATGCCGAGGGGCGTATCGACCGTGGCGAGGCCCAGTGATTCATGCAGGCTTGCGGACGGCTTGTTGCGCGGATGGGCGAACAGGATGTCGACCGCGACATTGCGGCCGGTATCGAGATTGACGGTGGCGATATGGCCCCCGTGATGGGCGATCTCGGTGATCCGGCCATCGACGACAGGTATGTTGCGGCGCGCCAGATCGGCCCGGATATCGGGTGGAATGTCGTGACCATCGGCGAAGAGCGTCAACGTGTCGGTCCAATCGTGGTACAGCCTGACATAATTGTGCGACTGCGGGCCCGACCAGACGAGGCCCCAATGCTGGCCGGCGACTTCAAAGCCGTCGCAATAGGGGCAGGGTACGATGGACGTGCCCCAGCTTTCGGCGAAGCCCGGAACATCAGGCATCTGGTCGGCGACGCCATAGCTCAGGATCAGGCGCCGCGCCCCAAGGCTTTCGCCATCGCCAGTGAGGACGGAGAAATCGTCGATGGCGCCGGAGACGCTGTCGGCCCGGGCACTGACCAGCCTGATCGTGGGATAACGCGCCAGCTGCTGCCGCGCCTCGGCCAGGATGTCCAGCGGTGGCTTGTGATCGTGACCGAGCAGGCCATGCGAGTGGCCGGCGAAGCGATTGCGCGGCAGGCCGGTATCGAGAACGGTGACCTTGCGGCGGGCACGGCCGAGCTGCAGGGCGCCGGCGAGACCGGCAAAGCTGCCGCCGATG
Source organism: Mesorhizobium sp. M0159 (assembly GCF_040322295.1). Classification (NCBI taxonomy): domain Bacteria; kingdom Pseudomonadati; phylum Pseudomonadota; class Alphaproteobacteria; order Hyphomicrobiales; family Phyllobacteriaceae; genus Mesorhizobium; species Mesorhizobium sp. M0159. Next base: position 18,078 of record NZ_JAMYTF010000024.1, on the reverse strand, counting down.
ATGATGACGTCATCCATGGTGATAAGCTCCGTGTTGTGGATGGAGGGGGTTGGGCTGGGCCTGGCGCGAAATATCGTCCAGCGATACGCGCTCGAGACGGGCAGCGAGCAGGGCTTCGGCATCGACGAGAAAGTCGCCCATCACTGTGTTGACCGGCCGGACAATGCCGCATTCGATATCGCCGGGCGCCCCGGGAAACTTGATTTGGAGGACAGGTTGAAACCTACCCATTGGCTTGCACATTTCAGATACTACATGGTATCGTAATGCAAGAATTAGGATACTGTCAAGTACTGGAATTGTCGTGACCGTAAACAGCCAGGGCCGGCGCGGCCGGCCCGCCAACGAGGCGCTTGGCCAAACGATAGTCGACGCCGCGTGCGAACTCTTTGTGGAATTGGGTTTTCAAGCGACGACATTGGACAAGGTCGCCCAGCGGGCGAAGATATCCAAGCTCAGCATCTATCGGCACTTCGAGAACAAGGAGGCGCTGTTCAGCGCGGCCATCGCGACCCGCTGCCATCAGTTTGCACCACAGGCCCTTTTTGAAGGCGTCGACGGTTCGGCCGAAGATCAGCTCATGGCGGTGGGATCATCCCTGCTTCGCACGCTGTTGAGCTCGGACGTCCGCAGTGTCGAAGCCATGATCATGGCCGACAAGACGAATCAAAAGTCGTTAAGCAAGCTCCATTACGAAGCCGGCCCCGCCCATGTCATCGCCCAAATCGAGGCCCTGTTGCGTCAGTTGCACGCGAAGGCGGTTCTGAACGTGCCCGATCCTCTCCGGTCCGCCCGCTTGTTTGCCGCGCTTTTCAAAGGATCCGATCTCCTGATTATCGCACGCTTCGATGAGGCGAGAGCAGAGGACGACAACGAAATCGAATCCTATTGCCGGTCGGCCGTCGCCATGTTCATCGCCGCGCACGGTGGCAACGACCACGCGGGCGGATAAGCATTTGATTGCTCCGGGCAGCTTGGCCGGGACCGTCGTCCAGGCGCTTCGTCATATTGGGCCGGCGCGCGCGGCCGAGCTTGCACAGATCGCGGCACCTCATCTTTCTCCCAACGATAAAAAGACGCTCGCATCTACCGCGGTCCAAGCTCCCGCCTGGATGCGGTCGACGCTTCTCTCCATCGCAGATCCGGCAGCAGTCGGGACAACATTTGATAGGTGATGCGACGGTGCCATCCGACGATATGCGATCGGGTCCGGAACATCGATCGGTACCGCAGCCAAAGCTGAAACTATGTATGTCGATAACTAAAGTACCGTCAGCGCGGAAATGTCATGCTACGGGTAATTTTCGTTATATATTTCAAAGCGTTGACACACAGAAAAGTACCGTCAAACCCTAAAAAGGAATGACGGTACTTTTTAGAATGCTCTGTCGGATACAAAAGCACCGTCAAAAGTACCGTCAGAGTGATCTGCTACAAGCTGCGAGCCGGGCCAGGCGCTCCGATAAACTTAACGATTTCAATGACTTGATAGGTTTGTCAATTCCATTGATAATGTGCCCTGGCTAGCAGTCTGCCCTGCCCGCAAATCATTGTATTTTCTGCGAAATTCTACGTTAGAGCCGCCTATCATCGCCGTTTCCCTCACTCCCACTCGATTGTACCCGGGGGTTTGCTCGTCACGTCGTAGACGACGCGGTTGATGCCGCGTACCTCGTTGATGATGCGGGTGGCGGCTGCTCCCAGGAATGCCATGTCGTAATGGTAGAAGTCGGCCGTCATGCCGTCGACCGAGGTGACGGCGCGCAGCGCGCAGACGAACTCGTAGGTGCGGCCGTCGCCCATCACGCCGACGGTCTGCACCGGCAGCAGCACGGCGAAGGCCTGCCAGATGGCGTCGTAGAGGCCGGCCTTGCGGATCTCGTCGAGATAGATGGCGTCGGCCTCGCGCAGGATCTCCAGCTTTTCGCGGGTGATGCCGCCCGGACAGCGGATGGCGAGACCGGGACCGGGGAACGGATGCCGGCCAATGAAGCTGTCGGGCAGGCCGAGCTCCTTGCCGAGCGCCCTCACCTCGTCCTTGAACAATTCGCGCAGCGGCTCGACCAGCTGCATGTTCATGCGTTCGGGCAAGCCGCCGACATTGTGATGCGACTTGATGGTCACCGACGGGCCGCCGCTGAAAGAGACGCTTTCGATGACGTCGGGATAGAGGGTGCCTTGTGCCAGGAAATCGGCGCCGCCGAGCTTCTCGGCCTCCTCCTCGAACACTTCGATGAACAGCCGCCCGATGGTCTTGCGCTTCTTCTCGGGGTCCGACTCGCCCTCGAGCGCGCCGATGAAACGGTCCGAAGCGTCGACCAGGATCAGCGGCAGATTGTAATGCTGGCGAAACATCTCCACCACGCCTGATGCCTCGTCCTTGCGCATCAGACCGTGGTCGACAAGGATGCAGGTGAGCTGGTCGCCGACCGCCTCATGGATCAGCAAGGCCGCGACCGAGGAATCGACGCCGCCCGACAGCGCGCAGATCACCTTGCCCTTGCCGACCTGTTTGCGGATCGTCTCGACCGCGTGCTCGCGGTAGGCGCGCATCGTCCAGTCGCCTTCGATGCCGGCGATGTTGTGGACGAAGTTGCGGAGCAGCCTGGCGCCGTCCGGCGTATGCACCACTTCGGGGTGGAACATGAGGCCGTACATTTTGCGCTCGACATTGCCGAAGATGGCGAAGGGCGAGCCCTCCGATTTTCCGAGCACCTCGAACCCCTTGGGCAGGGAGATGACCCGATCTCCATGGCTCATCCACACCTGGTGGCGCTGGCCGGGCGCCCACAGGCCCTCGAACAACGGGCTGTCCTTGGCGATCTCGACGAAGGCGCGGCCGAATTCGCGATGATCGGAGCTTTCGGCGACGCCGCCCATCTGCACGCACATCGCCATCTGGCCATAGCAGATGCCGAGCACCGGCACGCCGGCATCGAAGACGATCTGCGGCGCGCGCGGGCTGCCGATGTCGCCGGTCGAGGCCGGGCCGCCGGACAGGATCACCGCCTTCGGATTGATGCGCTTGAACGCCGCCTCGGCCGACTGGAAGGGCACGATCTCGGAAAACACGCCGGCCTCGCGGATGCGGCGGGCGATCAGCTGAGTGAACTGGCTGCCGAAATCGACAATCAGGACGGTGTCGGGATGATTGGCTGTTTTCATGGCGAGCGTTTAGAGAAAGAAACGAGTCGGCGCAATGGGTTGTGAGGTCGCGCTTTCACTTCGATTCCGGTGTGTCGTCCTGAACGCCAGAGGCTTTGTCCAATGCATCAGTTTGCGTTGTATCGAGTGACCGCAAGGCGTCCATCAGCGCCGCGAAACGCTCGTGACCAAGGCGGGCAACATAGCTCCGTTCGATCTGCAGCTTGATGCGGCCGCCATCGCGCAGGGCGTCCAGGCCCTTGCGGGTGTAGCGCACAAGCTTGCCGCGACCGTCTTGCGGATCGGGCAGACGCTGCAACACACCTTCCGTCTCCAGGCCATCGAGCAATTGCTGAATCGCCTGCTTTGAGATCGCGGAGCGCTCGATCAGCGCCGACTGGCGCATGCCGCCGCGCGGTATGTGTCCAAGCAGGCCGGCACGCGCTTCGGTGAACCAGTGATGGCCGGCAGCGCGCATCGCAGCGGCGAACTCGGTCTGCCAAGCGCGGCTCGCCTGCCACAGCCGCCAACCTATGTGATCCGGCAGCGCTTCAGGTTTTTCGTCAAGGCCCTTGACCAAATTCTTCTCGCCCGATACATAGTCAAGCATCTTGACTACTAGTTCACTCTAAGTGGCGATGCCGGTCAAGGCAATCGGCGACTTCAATTCAGGAGGAAATCATGGCAGCACTTCAGAAGGAAACCCTTGCAATGCTCATTCCGGGCATGACCCATGTGTTGGAACGAAACGGCAAGGAGGCTTACGTCTATTTTGAAAGCGAGGGTGCCGCGCACATGCTGCTCGACGATGGCGAGGCGCGAAGCGGGCGCTGGCGGATGCTCGATGACGGTTATATCGCCGACTGGGACACCGGCGCGACCGGACGCTGGACCCTCGATCACGAGCCCGGGTCAGTCACTTACATCAATCGCGACAACGCCGTTCGCTTCAGGATGATCGGCGTGCTGTTCGGCAACGCTAAGAACCTGCCGCCCCAACAAGCTTGAAGTCGATCGCGCCCGAGGCGATCGCCTGTTCCAGCAGCTGAACCGCCGCGGCCAGCTTCTCGTCGATGACGTGCAGATATTCGATCCAGTCGCCGACATGCCTCAGATCGGCTGCCCCGTCGGAAATGCCGCGCAGGCCGATAAGCGGAACGTCGAACAGCTGGCAGGCGCGCAGGCAGGCGAAGGTTTCCATGTCGACCATGTCGGCGGCGATCGTGTCGTAGGCGGCGCCGGAGACGATTGCCGCCCCGGTCGACAGCGCCGCCGGCCTGATGCCTGGTATCCTGAACGGCAGCGGCACGCTGACAGGCAGGTCGAGGAACGGCGTGGCGCCCTTCTCGAACCCAAGGGGCGAGGCGTCCATGTCGCGGTAGCCAACCGAAACGGCCTGGTAGATTTCCGTCTGCTCCAGCGTCCGGCTGCCCGCCGACCCGAGCGACACGACGAGATCCGGCAGCGCCTTCCCGGCATGCAGCCGGGACAGTTCGGCGCCGAGCCCGATACCGGCCTCGACTGGTCCGACGCCGGTCATCAGTGGCGTGAACAGCCGCTGCAGGTGTGGACCGTATTCGGCCTCGGCCGCCATGACGAAGAGAACGGACTTGCCGGAGATCGGGGTGAGCTCACCAGGTGTCTTGCCGGCCATGATCGTCCATCCTCCCTACCCGCTCCTCAGCCCTCGATACCGTCGCGGCCGAGCACCGTCATCATCGTTCCGGTCATCGTGGCGATCAGCTTGGCCTCGCCGTCGACGGCGAACGCATAGGCTTGTCCGTCGGCGACGATGATGGTGCGGCCAGGCTTGGTCACCGAGCCGCGGAACAGGAAGCGCTCGCCCCTGCCCGGCGCCAGCAGATTGACCTTGAACTCGATGGTCAGCACGCCGGAATTTTCCGGCATCAGCGAGAATGCCGCATAGCCGCAGGCCGAGTCGAGAGCCGTCGAAATGACGCCGGCATGGAGAAAGCCATGCTGCTGCGTCAGAGCCGCCGAATAGGGCATTTCGATCTCGATGATGCCGGGCGTCACCAGCGTCAGCTCGGCGCCAATCGTCATCATCGCGTTCTGGCGCGCGAAGGACGTCCTGACGCGGTCCTCATAATCGGGAGCAGGAACGATCTTTGCTGCCATGGCCGTCGCCCTTCGTTTCTCGGCAAATCTTATTGCAAAGGCATTTATCGCAGAGGGGTGGGCGGCAGGCAATCGCAAATGCTGCACTGCAGCATTCGGCTTAGCCCTGTATCGATGGCAACGATTCAGCCGGCCCGCCGCAGCGCGCAGAAGTAAAAGCCGTCGGTGCCGCTCAGCAGCGGCGACAGCGAAATGCCGCCTGCCGCACCGATACGCACTGTCGCTTCGTGGCCCGCAAAACGGCTGTCCCAAAGCTGGCGGTGATCGAGCGGGACAAAACCGGGATGGCGATCCCGGAAGGCCGAAACCTGGTCGCCATTTTCCTCGTCGAACACCGAACAGGTGATGTAGACCAGCAGGCCGCCGGGTTTGACGAAGTCCCTGGCGGCATCGAGTATCGTCTCCTGCTCGCCCTTGCGGGCGTCGAGCTGTCTTTGCGTCAGCCGCCATTTGGCATCCGGCCGGCGCCGCCAGGTGCCGCTGCCGGTGCAGGGCGCATCGATCAGGACGATGTCCATATGCTTGCCGAGCGGCGCGAGTTCGGCCGGCTTGGTGACGATCTGCACATTGCGGTTTTCCGAGCGGCGGATGCGGTCGAAGATCGGCGCCAGCCTTGCCTTCTCCGCATCGTGGGCGAAGATCTGGCCGCGATTGTCCATCGCCGCGGACAGCGCCAGCGTCTTGCCGCCGGCGCCGGCGCAAAAGTCGAGCACCTGCATTCCAGGCTCGGCGCCGGCCAGTTCGGCCGCAATCTGGGAACCCTCGTCCTGAACCTCGAACCAGCCTTTCTGGAAGGCCGGCTCGGCCTGCACGTTCGGGTGCCTGCCGTCGCCTTCGATCGGCGGGATGCGGATGCCGTGCGGCGCGATCCGGGCAGGCTTGGCGCCGGTCTCCGCCAGTTCCGCCAGCACCTTGCCGCGATCGGCCTTCAGCGTATTGACCCTGAGGTCGAGCGGCGGGCGTGTCGCCAGCGCGGCACCCTCTTCCACCCATGCCGTGCCGAACGCGCGCTCGAACAGCGGCATGCACCAGTCGGGGATGTCTGCCCTGACGGCCGGCGGCGCATCGGCGAGCCGGCGAGCCGCAAGCGTTGTCAGTTCGTCGGCGGTAAGCAGCGGCGGCGCGAACTTGTCGCCCTCGAGCGCCTCGTTCAGCGACTGCGCCGTCTGGCCCCATTCGAGCAGCAGCGCGCCGAAGCCGATGGCGCGCGGCGTGTCTTCGCCCAACAGCCAGCCGGCCGAGCGCTTGCGGCGCAGCGCGTCATAGACGATGTTGCCGATCGCGGCGCGGTCGCCGCCACCGGCGAAGCGGTGCGACAGGCCCCAGTCCTTCAGCGCATCGGCCACCGGACGGTGGCGCCGGCCAATGTCGTCAAGCACTTCGATGGCTGCCGCCAGCCGCCCGCCCAGTCTCATTGTCGTTTTCCATTACTCAGCAAATTAATTCCGGCCCTGCTCTTAGAGCTTTTCGTGCCCTGATTGAAACAGTTCTGTTTCGCCGACGGCGAGACGATCCATGCCGAGGGGTGACGAATGTGGGTTGGTGCATCGCGAGCCGCGGCCACCAGGCGGGCGCCGGCATGCGGAACGAAACAATTCGATCAATATATTGCATGCTTCTAATGTGCGTGTCCGGCGCTCACAAGCATAGCGGCTTGCGAAACTGCTCTGCTTTGCAAGTTTTCCGGTTGCGAATACTCTTTGCGCGGTGATTCGCTTCGCAGAAAAAGCGGAGCCGCGGGTCGATACGAGGAGAGGGCAATGAAAACTTATCTGGCGGAAGTTCTAGGCACGTTTCTATTGGTGTTCATCGGCACGGCTTCGGTGGTGACGGGCGGCTTCGGCGGCGCGCTGCCGCTTGGCCAGGAAGGCATCGGTCTGGCGTTCGGCATCGGCCTGATCGCGGCGGCCTATGCGATCGGCCCGATTTCCGGCGCGCATCTCAATCCGGCGGTGACGCTCGGTGTGTTCCTCGCCGGGCGGATGCCGGCCAGGGACGTCATTCCCTATTGGATCGCGCAGGTCATCGGCGCCATCATCGCGTCGCTGGCGCTGTGGATCATCGTCTCCGGACAGGTCGGCGGCCACACCGGCGGCTTCGGCGCCAATGGCTGGGATGTGACGAAATGGGGCGTCAGCTCGGCCTTCCTGTGGGAGCTGATCGGCACCTTCACCTTCGTCACGGTGATCCTCGGCGTCACTAACGCCAAGCACACCACGGCCTTCGCCGGCCTGGTCATCGGCCTGACGCTGGCCGGACTGCACTTCGCCATCATTCCGGTGACCGGCACGTCGCTCAACCCGGCCCGTTCGATCGGACCGGCGCTGTTTTCGGGAACTGCGGCGATCGGCCAGCTGTGGCTGTTCATCGTCGCGCCGCTGATCGGCGGCGCCATTGCCGGCGTGGTCGCCAAGGCCGGTATCTTCGAGAAAGACTGACTTTCGAAGGCTTCATGGAAAAGGCGCGGGTCAAGGCCCGCGCCTTTTTCGTTGCATCGAGAAGTCGTGCGCCCGGATCAGGCCGCGAGGTCAAAACGGTCGGCGTTCATCACCTTGGTCCAGGCGGCGGCGAAATCCCTGACGAACTTCTGCCCGGCGTCGACCGATCCGTAGACCTCGGCAAGCGCACGCAATTGCGCGTGCGAGCCGAAGATCAGGTCGGCGCGGGTGCCGGTCCACTTGACTGCCCTGGTCTCGCGGTCGCGCGCCTCGTAGACTTCATCGGAGCCGGCGGCCGGATCCCAGACCGTGTTCATGCTGAGCAGGTTGACGAAGAAATCGTTGGTCAACGTGCCGGGCCTGTCGGTGAACACGCCGTGCTTCGACTGGCCGGTGTTGGCGCCGAGCACCCGCAACCCGCCGACGAGCACCGTCATCTCCGGCGCCGTCAAGGTCAGCAGCTGCGCCCGGTCGACCAGCATCGCTTCGACCGACATCGGCGGCTTGCCCCTGACATAATTGCGGAAGCCATCGACTTTCGGCTCGAGCGCGGCGAAGGACTGGACGTCGGTCTGTTCCTGCGAAGCGTCCATGCGGCCCGGCGTGAAAGGAACCTGCACGTCATGGCCGCCGTCCTTGGCCGCCTTCTCGACCGCGGCGACGCCGCCGAGAACGATCAGGTCGGCAAGCGAGATCTTCTTGCCGCCGGACTGCGAGTTATTGAAGCCCTTCTGGATGCCTTCGAGTGTCTCGAGCACCTTGGCCAGCTGCGCCGGCTGGTTGACCTCCCAATCCTTCTGCGGCGCCAGGCGGATGCGGGCGCCGTTGGCGCCGCCGCGCTTGTCGGAGCCGCGGAAAGTCGAGGCCGAGGCCCAGGCGGTCGAGACCAGTTCGGAAACGGACAGGCCGGAGGCCAGGATCTTCGCCTTCAGCGAGGCGATGTCCTGTTCTGCGACCAGCTCGTGGTCGATTGCCGGTATCGGGTCCTGCCAGATCAGCTCTTCCTTCGGCACGAGCGGGCCGAGATAGCGGACGGCCGGACCCATGTCGCGATGGGTCAGCTTGAACCAGGCGCGGGCGAAGGCATCGGCGAACTGATCAGGATTCTGATGGAACCGTCGCGAGATCTTCTCGTAGGCCGGGTCGACGCGCAGCACGAGGTCGGTGGTCAGCATCGCCGGCGCGCGGCGCTTCGAGGGATCGTGCGCGTCCGGCACGGTGCCTGCACCGGCGCCGCCCTTCGGCGTCCACTGATGGGCGCCGGCCGGGCTCTTGGTCAGCTCCCATTCGTAGTTGAACAGATTGTCGAAGAAGTTGTTGCTCCATTTGGTCGGCGTCGTGGTCCAGGTCACCTCGAGGCCCGAGGTGATGGCGTCGCCGGCAATGCCGGTGGCATGCTTGCTCGACCAGCCGAGGCCCTGTGCCTCGATGCCGGCGCCTTCCGGCTCCGCCCCGACCAGCGATGCATCACCGGCGCCGTGGGTCTTGCCGAAGGTGTGACCGCCGGCGATGAGCGCCACGGTTTCCTCGTCGTTCATGGCCATGCGAGCGAAGGTCTCGCGAATGTCGCGCGCCGCGGCCAATGGATCGGGCGTGCCGTTCGGCCCTTCCGGGTTGACGTAGATCAGCCCCATCTGCACGGCGCCGAGATGGCCGTGAAGTTCACGGTCGCCGGAATAGCGCTCGTCGGCGAGCCACTTGGTTTCCGATCCCCAGTCGACGTCCTGCTCCGGCTCCCAGACATCGGCGCGGCCGCCGGCGAAGCCGAAGGTCTTGAAGCCCATCGATTCCAGCGCGACGTTGCCGGTGAGGATCAACAGGTCGGCCCAGGAGATCTTCCTGCCGTATTTCTGCTTGACCGGCCACAGCAGCCGGCGCGCCTTGTCGAGATTGGCGTTGTCCGGCCAGCTGTTGAGCGGCGCGAAACGCTGCTGGCCGGCGCCGGCGCCGCCACGGCCGTCGCCGATGCGATAGGTACCGGCGCTGTGCCAGGCCATGCGGATGAAGAGCGGGCCGTAATGGCCGAAATCGGCCGGCCACCAATCCTGCGAATCGGTCATCACCTGGTGCAGATCCCTGATCACCGCATCGAGATCGAGGCTCTTGAATTCCTTGGCGTAGTCGAAGTCCTCGTCCATCGGGTCCGAGAGGCTGGACTGCTGATGGAGGACGGCAAGGTCGAGCTGGTTCGGCCACCAGTCACGGTTGCTCCTCCTGGCCGATCCATGTGGGACCGGGCATTTGCCGGCGCTGTTGTCGTCGGTTTTCGCGTCCATCTTTGCCTCCGATTTGTTGATTTTCCGGGATTTTGTTGATTTTCCGGGCAGGGCCAGCGGCCGCGCCATTCTGGAATGGTTCCAGACTAGCCCGCCCAGCCGATAAAGACAAATTGCCTTTGCTGTTTATTCTGATAGGTTTTCCTTATGATCGGTTTGACCGTCCGGCAGATGCATTATTTCGAGGCGCTGGCGCAGACGCTGCATTTCGGCCGTGCCGCAAAACTCGCCGGCGTCAGCCAGCCGGCGCTGTCCGCGCAGATCGCCGAGATGGAGCTGCGGCTCAATTGCCGTCTGTTCGAGCGCGGCGGCAAATCGGTGCGCATGACCGACGAAGCGCAGGTCCTGCTGCCGCGCATCGAGCGCATTCTTGCCGACGTCCGCGACGTCGAGGCGACGGCCCGGCGCGGCCGCCCGGCGCTGGAAGGCCGCTTCCGGCTCGGCATCATCCCGACGGTGGCGCCCTATCTGCTGCCGCATGTGCTGCCGGAGCTGAAACGGCATTTCCCGGCCTTGCAGCTGGAACTGCGCGAGGCGGTGACCGCGTCGCTGGTCGAGGACACCAGTTCGGGGAAGCTCGACGCCTTCGTCGCGGCACTGCCCCTCGATTACCCCGGCCTGGTCACCGAGGAACTTTTCTCCGACCGGTTCTTCCTTGCCGTGCCGGCCGGCGACCCCGCCTTCGCCTCGCCGCCGGTGCCGCCGGAAAGCCCGGCGCTGGAGCGGCTGATGCTGCTGGAGGAAGGCCATTGCCTGCGCGAACAGGCGCTCGCCGTCTGCGGCAGCGTGCGGCCGGTGGCGATGGCAAGCTACGGCGCGACCAGCCTGACGACGCTCTTACAGATGGTGGCGCATGGGCTCGGCGTCACGCTCATCCCCGAGATGGCGGCCGGGCCAGCCAGCACTATCCCCGATTTGAAGATCGTGCCGTTCCAGGAACCGATGCCGCAGCGCACGATCTGCCTCGCCTGGCGGCGCAACAAGGTGCGCCACGACGAATGCGTCGAACTGGCCAAGATCATCCGCGGGCTGGATGCGGCGGTGCTGGCAGCGTAGAGCGGCGGGTCAAGGATCCGGTTTTAGCCCCGAAGCCAACTCGCAAGAAAGGAACGGCTTCAATCCTTTTCCCAGGCTGCGAGCAACGGGCCGTTGCTTCCATAGACAGGGTCCTTGCGCGGACGGCCAACCCTGGGGATCGTGACGACTGCCTTGGCATGGTCGGCGGCGGTCGTACACAGGTCATAGGTGCCGGATGGAGGATAGGCGCCGACAACCAGAAAATCGTCGGACGCGGAAAGACGCTGGTGCCCGGTGCCGGCCGGAAGCACCGCGACGTCGCCGGCCTTCAGGGGGAGCGTTCGTCCCTTGTTGCCGCCAAAGCGGACTTTCGCCGTCCCGCGCGCGACGCCGAGCACCTCGTGTATCCGCGAATGGTAGTGGACGTAGTCGTAGATGCCGTTGCGCCAGCTATCGCCCCAGCCATTTGCCTCGAAAAGCGCCTCCATGACAGCCGCAGGATCGAATTCCTCGGGCAGCTTCACGGCGCCGCGATAGACGACAAGCGGCCAGAACGGATGGTTGGGCACAAGGCCATCATCCCAGAACCGAAATTCATTCGCTTTGCGCGGCCGGAGAAGATCGACGACCTCTCGCCGGCCCGGTCTGGCGGCACCGGTGACCTGCTCGACGGCTTTCTTCGTGGTTTGCAGAATGCTCATGATGCTGCTTGGATTGGTGGTGGCTTCATGCCGATTAACCGGCTGCACGGCGCTCGGTTCCGCTGAGGGCAGAGATCTGCGATCTGTGCGGTCGGCATTTGACGTCCGGGCACATCGAAGCCGCCCAAGTTTCAAGACTTGAACACCGCAAGCATGTGAAGATCCAATCGGTCCCGCCGCTGTGTCGTCCCATGGCACGGATGAGACGATACACTGTTTTACCACAGCGCTCGCGACAGCTCGCGAAACGGGCGACCCGCAGAGGCTTTTTTCGTGTTATTATGCACCTGCAACGCGCGTAATCTCGACCTCGGCAATATGGCAAAGGTCGAAAGCAATTTTTGCCCTGGCGTCCCCCAGCACGGACTCAACTCCGGATGGCTGAGTGTGCTTATCCGGGGCGAGGAGGTTGTCCATGTCCACGAGTAATGTCGAACGCCCGCTGCAGCCGGGCGACCGCGCGCCGAATATTATTCTCGATGCGATCTCCCGCGAAGGCAAAATCGCGCTCACTGATTTTCGAGGTCGTAGCCCATTGTTGATCGGCTTGTTTCGAGGCCTGCACTGTGCGTTCTGCCGGCGCAATGTCGCGGCAATGGCGCAACTCAAGCCGGCTCTGGCTGAGAAAGGCGTCGAATGCCTGGCGGTCGTCAATACGCCGGTAGAGCGCGCACGGCTCTATTTCCGTTACCATCCGACACCCGATCTTCTCGCCGCGTCCGACCCGGAGCGGGCCTCGCACCGTGCCTTCGGCTTGCGCGAGATCGGGATGGACAAGGTCATGGGGATCCGTATCGATCTCCCGGGTGAGTTGCCCGAGCCTATGGACCCCATCGCAATAAACGAGTTGCTCAACAAGAAGGAGGGGTATGAGATTACGGAAGCCGATCAGCAGATGATGGCTTCCGCTAAGGAGCTGCTGGTTGGTCAGTTTCTCATCGACCGAGGCGGTATTGTACGCTGGAGCTTCACTGAAGTTCTGGAGGCTGGCCTCAATACCGTCAAGGCGCCGAATCCGGAGGAATTGATGTCAGCAGCTTCCCAAGTTGCACATTAATGGGCTGCGGAAATAGGCGGCTGACACTCGCTCGACGACCGCGCCCTTCCCGCTCACTACCGGGGAAAGGCCGTCCTGGGTCAAAACCTGAAGATCGTGGATGACCGCTTCGCGCCCGATCTCGGCCGTAGAGATCAGCTTCTCCGCGTCCTGAAAGCAGACATCGCAAGCGAGGACTCCGGAGGTCGCGGTTGCGCCCTCAAGCCCCGCCCGGTCGACCAGATAGAAGATCGCATTGGCCTCGCCGCCCGGCATCGTCTCGCTGAGCTGGATGCGGCTGTTAGGCTGGATCAGACCGAGCAGGGTCTCCGCCGCACCTCGACGCCGAGGTCGCGCAGATCGTGGCCGTTGCCGCGCCGCGCCGATTTTCTGGAGTGATAAGCCGCGCCCGACGCGGCGAATTCGTAACCCTACTCGGCGGCCGTCTCCGATGGCGCCTCTGCCGACCCCGAAGGCTCGGCCTCGGCACGGGGCTTGCGCCGTGAAAACAGCGACCTGAGCGTGACGTAGAACACCGGCGTCAGGAACAGGCCGACGAAGGTGACGCCGAGCATGCCGGAGAATACCGCGGTGCCGAGCGACTGGCGCATTTCTGCGCCCGGGCCCGTTGCGATCATCAGCGGCACGACGCCGAGGATGAACGAGAAAGCGGTCATCAGGATCGGCCGCAGCCTGAGCCGGCAGGCTTCGACGGCAGCCTCGGCGGCCGACAGCCCGCGTTCCTGCGCCTGCCGCGCGAATTCGACGATCAGGATCGCGTTCTTGGCGGCAAGCCCGATTAGCACGATGAGGCCGATCTGCACGAGGATGTTGTTGTCCAGCCCTCGGAACGACACGCCGAGCAACGCCGCGAGCACGCCGAGCGGCACCACCAGCACAATGGCGAACGGCAGCACCCAGCTTTCATATTGCGCCGCCAGCGCCAGGAACACGAACAACACCGACAGTCCGAAGATATAGACAGCGGCATTGCCGGTGTTGCGCTCCTGATAGGCGAGCTCGGTCCATTCATAGGAGGTACCGGCCGGCAGCGTCTTTGCCGTGATCCCTTCCATCAATGCCAGCGCGTCGCCCGTGGAAACGCCGGGCGCGGCGTTGCCCTGCAACGGCACCGAAACGTACATGTTGTAGCGCTGGACCAGCGCCGGGCCGGTGACGTCGCGGATCTCGACCAACGTGCCGAGCGGAACCAGCGCGCCGGTCGCCGAGCGCACCTTCAGTTTCAAGATGTCGGCGCGATCGAGACGGAACGCCTGGTCGGCCTGCGCCCGCACCTGGTAGACGCGCCCGAAAGCGTTGAAGTCGTTGACGTAGGCGGTGCCCAAATTGATCGACAGCGCCTCGAAGATGTTGGGGATCGGCACGTTCAGGATGCGCGCCTTGTCGCGATCGATCGCCAGGAAGAATTGCGGGCTCGACGCGGAGAACGTGGTGAACACGCCCGTCAGCCCCGGCGTCTTGTTGGCCTTGCCAGCGATTTCGTTGGCAAGCGCCAGGATCTGCCGCATGTCGGCGCTGTTGCGCTCCTGGATCTGCAGCTTGAAGCCGCCGGCATTGCCGACGCCGCGGATCGGCGGCGGCGGCAGTGCGATAATGAAGGCTTCCTTGATGCTTTGCAGGCTGCCGAACAGATTGCCGATGACCTGGGTCGCCGACTGGCCGGCTTTCAGTCGCTCGTCAAACGGCTTGAATCTGGCGAAGATCACGCCCGCGTTGCTGGCGTTGGTGAAGGTCGCGCCGGAGAAGCCGGCGAAGGCGACTGCGTAGTCGACGCCTGGCGTTTTCTGGATGATCTGCGACGCCTGCTGGATGACCGCATCGGTCCTCGACAGCGAAGCGCCGTCCGGCAACTGGATGACGACGATCGCATAGCCCTGGTCAAGCGACGGAATGAAACCGCGCGGCACCGACTGCACCATGTAGACCGTGGCGTAGATGAGGGCCGCGAAAACGGCCAGCATGGCGGCGATCGTTATCCACGAGCCGACCAGCACGCGGATGATGCTCGAATACCAATGGGCGACCCTGTCGAAGCCGCGATTGAAGCCGTCGGCGAGCGCCCGTCCGAACCGCGCCAGGAAAAAGCGCGGCGGCGCCGCCGCGGCGTGATGCGGCTTGAACAGCAGTGCGGCCAGCGCCGGCGAAAGCGTCAGCGAATTGAATGCCGAGATCGCCGTCGACACCGCGATGGTGATCGCAAACTGCAGATAGAACTGCCCAGAAATGCCGGGGATGAAGGCTGTCGGTACGAACACGGCTATCAGCACCAGCGAGATCGCGATGACGGCCGTTCCGACTTCGTCCATGGTCAGGTGCGACGCCGGATTGGGCGCCAGCCCTCTGGCGATATTGCGCTCGACGTTTTCGACCACGACGATCGCATCGTCGACGACGATGCCGATCGCCAGAACTAGGCCGAACAGCGTCAGCATGTTGAGCGAGAAGCCGGCGGCGTAAAGCACCGCCAGCGTGCCGATCAGCGACACGGGGATCGCCACGATCGGCACGATCGCCATGCGCCACGATTGCAGGAAGACGATGATGACGATGATGACCAGCAGCATCGCCTCGAGAATCGTCTTGTAGACCTCCTGGATCGACTCGGCGACGAACTCGGTCGGATTGTAGACGATGTCGTAGCTCAACCCCTTCGGGAAGTCGCGGGAAAGCTCCTTCATCTTGTCCTGGATCTCCGCGGCTGCGGCGAGCGCATTGGTGCCCGGCCGCTGGAAGATGGCGAGCGCCACCGCCGGTTTGCCGTTGAGATAGGAGTTGGTGACGTAATCCTTGGCGCCGAGCTCGATGCGCGCCACGTCCTGCAGCGAGATCAGGCGGCCGTCGTCGGTCGATTTGACGATCACGTATCGGAAGTCGCGTGCGTCGTTGAAGCGGCCTTGCGTGGTGACCGTGTACTGGAACGCCGTGCCGGTGCTGGTCGGCGGCGCGCCGATCGAGCCGCCCGACACCTGGACGTTCTGGTCGCGCAGCGCCTGCACCACATCGCCCGAGGTCATCCCCAGGGCGGACAGTTTTTCCGGATCGAGCCAGATGCGCAGCGAGTATTCGCGTTCGCCGAAGATGATGAGGTCGCCGACGCCGTCTAGTCTGAGCAGTATGTCGCGCACCCGCGAGCGGGCGTAGTTCGAGACGTAGAGCTGGTCGTAGGTATTGTCGGGCGACAGCATGTGCACGACCATCATCAGGTCGGGCGAGCTCTTGGTGGTGGTGATGCCGAGGCGGCGGACTTCTTCGGGCAGGCGCGGCTCGGCGACCGACACGCGGTTCTGCACCAGCACCTGAGCCTGGTCGAGATCGGTGCCCAGCTTGAAGGTGATGGTCAGCGCCATCGCCCCGTCGCCCGACGAATAGGACGACATGTAGAGCATGCCCTCGACGCCGTTGATCTCCTGCTCGATCGGCGTTGCCACCGTCGCTGCGACCGTCTCGGCGTCGGCGCCCGGATACTGCGCGCGAACGACGATGGTCGGCGGCGCGATCTCGGGATATTGCGCGACCGGCAGCTGGGTATAAGCAATCCCGCCGAGGATCAGCAGGACGATCGAAACGACCGATGCGAAGATCGGACGGTCGACGAAGAAATGTGCGAACCTCATTGCTGCAACTCGGCGGTCTCGGCCTTGGGCGGCAACGTCACCATCTCGACCTTCACCTTGGTGCCGGGCCTGGCGTGCATCAGCCCTTTGACGATGATTGTCTCGTCGCCGGTCAGGCCCTGGCGGATGACCCGGTAGCCGTCGAGAAGCGGGCCGGTGCGCACGGGCTTCGCCGACACCATCCCGGCCTCATCCACCAGGAACACGATGCGGCGATCCTGATCGGCGCCGATCGCCTCGTCGGGCACCAGCACGCCGCTATGCGGCAGCGACCCCGGCACGTTGATGCGCCCGAACATGCCTGGCTGGAGAATGCCATCGGCGTTGGGAAACCTTGCACGCACCCGCATGGTGCCGGTCGCGTTGTCGATCCGGTTCTCGGCAAAATCGAGCTTGCCTTTGAATACCGCCTCCGCGCGGTCGGCGACACGAACCACCACCTCGAGCCCGCCGGCGCCTTCCTGCATGCTGCCGCCGCGCTCCTTCGCGTCGCGGGCATAGCTGAAATACAGGCGCTCATCGACGTCGAAATAGAAGTCGATCGGATCGCGTGTAACGATGGTCGTCAGCAAGGTGGAATCCGGCTGCACGAGGTTGCCGACCGACACCAGCCGGCGGTCGATGCGGCCGGACAAGGGCGCCTTGATCTCGGTGAATTCCATGTTCAGGCTGGCCGTCGTCAGCGCAGCCGTCGCGCCCTGCATCTGCGCCTGCGCCGAAAGGTATTCCCGCCGGCGGTCGTCGACCGTCGCGGTTGAGATATTGCCGGTCTTGGCGAGTTCGTCGGCGCGATCCAGCTGCATCTTGGAGAATTCGAGCAGACTCTTGGCGACGTCCACTTGCGACTTGGCGGCATCATAAGCCGCCTGGTACGGACGCTCGTCGATGGTGAAGAGCAGGTCGCCCTTGTTGACCAGTGCGCCGTCCTGGAAGCTGACCTTGTCCAGATAGCCGCTGACGCGCGAACGGATGGCGACCTGGTCGACGGCTTCGAAGCGCCCGACGAACTCGTCGTCTTCGACGATTTCACGGACCACCGGCTTGGCCGCTGTCACCACGGGTAGCTGCTGGTCCTGCGCAAACGCAGTGCTGCTGAAAGCCATGCCGAGCAGGAATGCCGCCGACACGGCGGCGCGGGGAAGCCAGCCGGCCGATCGACAGGGTCGCCCGCCCGCGTCGCGATGCAATTGCCCATTCTCTGGGGTGTCCATTTGCGTCCTCGCTCGCTGGACCCGGAGGTCGGTTGATCCGCTTCTACGCTCAGGCTTTTCGTCGAGATCAGAGCACTGCAGTGTTGTGCATGGCAACATGATCATTTTCCATGTAGGCCGAAATGTCCACCCTGTGGCTGCCCCGCCACCCGCCACTGGCAACGCAGATCCACCGGGCGGTCCGGGACGCCATTGAGACGGGACGGCTAGACCCGGGAGCAGACCTTGGTCCCGTCGGGCTGAACGTCCGCAATCCTTCTTCAAACGTTAAAGCCGCCATTCCGCTATCGGCCCCGAGGCTGCCGGTCTGCAACGCGCCCCAAGGTCGGCCGTTAAAGTTAGTTGTGCCACCGCCTTACAGCGGACAACACCGGCGACCGCGCTTGAGGGCGTAGTTGCGCCAGGGAACGAACCCGCTCGCGGGAGGGGCGCGGGGTTTGAGGCGTGAGCTTTGTTGGCAGCGTCGGTGAGGCTTTAATCG
>NZ_JAMYTF010000023.1:0-99123 GCF_040322295.1 Mesorhizobium sp. M0159 | reverse complement strand
ACCAAAACCCCGGATAACGCTCTCGGCCGCGGTCCCGTGGGCGCGTTTTTGTTAAAAAGAAACATAAAAAACCCCGCGCGGCCCATGGGCTGCGCGGGATTTTTTTTAATCAGAAAGTCTGGCTAATGCACGGAAAGGCTTAGAAAAAGCCCTTCCGTTGCCACCAGCCGGCACGCTTCGGCTTGTCCTCGGCCTTTGCTTCCTCGGTCTTTGCCTCGTCGGGGACGATCGAGGAGACGACCGGCACGACCGGAGCATCCACCGGTACGGGCTTGCGCCGCGACGGCCGGACCTTCGGCGTTTCCTCGGCAGCCGCCGCTTCGGTCTCCTGCGGAACCGGCGTGGGGGTCTCGCCGGAAGTCACTGAGGCGGCCTCGGCAGCCGATGTATCGGCGCCCGCAATCTCGGCAACCGCATCCGCCGCAACCTTCTTCGGCTTGGCGGTACGGCGCGGCTTCTTCGGCTTTTCGGCGCTCGGCATGTCGTCGTTCGCCGGAGCGAGCACCGCAAGCTCTTCGGCCGGCGGCGCACCTTCCGGCTCGCCGGTTACGGGCTCTGCTTCCGACACGGCACCTTCCGTCATGGCGGCTGGCTCGCCGGGGGCAGCTTCCAAGCCGTCCTCGCCGTCCTCACGGCGATTGCGCTTGCCGCCGCGCTTGCCGCGCCGGCGCTTCTTGCCGTGACCGTCGTCCGCCGCTTCCGCCGTTTCGGCAACACCGGCCGGCGCTTCACGTTCCGCTTCGGCGCCTTGATCGCCGGCCGCTACGAAGGCATCGTCCATCGGCGCCGAAACGGAAGCACCTTCCACAGCAGCGCCATGCTCGCGATCGCCATGTTCACGTTCCCCGTGTTCACGATCCCCGTGTTCACGATCCTTGCCGCCGCGCCGTCTGCGGCGCTTGCGGCGCTTGCGATCGCGGCCTTCGCCGTCCTCGCCGGACCTTGGCTGCTGCGGCTGCTGGGCAGGGCGTGGCTGCTCGGCCTGCACCGGTGCCTCGTCTTCCTCTTCGATGACGATCTCGTCCTCGGGTTCTTCCGGCTCGACATAGGCCGGGAACGTGCGCGCCTCGACAAAGCCTTCCGGCTTTTCGGCCAGCGCGCCGCGGAAGATGGCATAGTGTTGTGCACCGACCGCGTCATCGGCTTCGATGGTGATGGTCACGCCGAAGCGGTGCTCGAATTCCACCAGCGTGCCGCGCTTGTGATTGAGCACATAGAGCGCGGTCGCCGCCGGCGTCCGCACCGTGATGTGGCTGCGCGAATCCTTGAGCAGGAATTCCTCGATTGCCCGCACCACCATCAGCGCGACCGACGAATCGGAGCGCACATGGCCGGTGCCGCCGCAATGCGGGCAAGGCTTCATGGTCGATTCCAGCACGCTGGCACGGATGCGCTGGCGCGACATCTCCATCAGGCCGAAATGCGAGATGCGGCCGACCTGGATGCGGGCACGATCGTTCTTGAGGTGATCCTTCAGCCGCTTCTCGACGGAGCGGTTGTTGCGGTTCTCCTCCATGTCGATGAAGTCGATGACGATGAGGCCGGCGAGATCGCGCAGCCTTAATTGCCGGGCGACTTCCTCGGCGGCTTCCAGATTGGTGTGAAGTGCGGTGTCCTCGATCGAGTGCTCCTTGGTGGAACGGCCCGAATTGACGTCGATGGCGACCAGCGCTTCCGTCTGGTTGATGATGATGTAGCCGCCGCTCTTCAGCGTCACCTGCGGCTGCAGCATGCGGTCAAGCTGCGCTTCGATGCCGTTGCGCACAAAAATCGGCGTCGTGTCGCGGAACGGCTGAACCACCTTGGCGTGGCTCGGCATCAGCATGCGCATGAAGTCCTTGGCCTCGCGGTAGCCTTCTTCGCCGGAAACCAGGATCTCGTCGATATCCTTGTTGTAAAGGTCGCGCACCGAGCGCTTGATCAGGCTGCCTTCCTCATAGACCAGGGCAGGGGCCGTCGATTGCAGCGTCAGATTGCGGACGTTTTCCCAAAGCCGCATCAAATATTCGTAGTCGCGCTTGATCTCTGCCTTGGTGCGGCTTTCGCCGGCCGTACGCAGGATGACACCCATGCCTTGCGGCACTTCGAGATCGGCGACCACTTCCTTCAGCCGCTTGCGGTCCTGCGCATTGGTGATCTTGCGCGAAATACCGCCGCCGCGTGCCGTGTTCGGCATCAGCACCGAATAGCGGCCGGCCAGTGACAGGTAGGTGGTCAGCGCTGCACCCTTGTTGCCGCGCTCTTCCTTGACGACCTGTACCAGCAGGATCTGCCGGCGCTTGATCACTTCCTGGATCTTGTACTGGCGGCGCACCGGCTTGCGGCGGTTGCGCACTTCTTCCAGCGCGTCCTCGGCGCCGACCGATTCGACCTCGTGATCGTCCGGATGCGAGGATTGCACCTCTTCCAGCATGCCGCGATCATTGTCTTCGGACGTCGCTTCGCCGCTTGTCTCGGCCCCGCTTGTCTCGACTTGTGGGACGGCTTCGGAGATTACGTCGGCATCGACGCTGGCAGCGATGGAACTCGATCCGCCTTCGGAAGGCTCGGTCTCGCCGCTATCGGCGACTTCTTCACTCTGTCCAGCGCCATCCTCGCTCTGTCCGGCAGTGTCGGACGTGGTGTTGTCGGCAACGGCATCCAGCTTTTCTGCGACGGCACCTTCGCCGTTCTCGCCATTCTCACCGTCGGCCGCGCCTGCCTCGCGCCTGTGCTCGCCGCGGTCGCGGCTCTTGCCGCCGCGCCGGCGTCCGCGCTTGCCACGGTCGCGGCTCTGGCGGTCCTCGCCTTCGGCGGCTTCCTCGTCCTCTTCGTCCTGGGCTTCCTGTGCTTCCGCACGCAGCAGCGCCTGACGGTCGGCGACCGGAATCTGGTAGTAGTCGGGATGTATTTCACTGAAGGCGAGGAAACCGTGACGGTTGCCGCCATATTCGACAAAGGCTGCCTGGAGGGAAGGTTCGACGCGCGTTACGCGGGCGAGATAGATATTTCCTTTGAGCTGCTTCTTGTCCTGGGATTCAAAGTCGAATTCTTCAATACGGTTACCGCGAACGACGACAACGCGTGTTTCCTCCGGGTGGGAGGCGTCTATCAGCATTTTGTTGGGCATTATTTCGTTTCCTCCCGGCAGCCGTCGGCCGCAGCTTGCAGGACACTGCCCGCTGCCGTGGACCTGGAACATGGGTGCCGGACAATTGAACGTCCGCCGGCCGCTGCCTGAGCGCCATGGCGGTGCCGCCCGCAGCCGTAGTGGCGCGGTTTGTTGCGGACCTTTCCATGATTGCGCTTGAAGCCATCGTCACCAGCAGAACCTTTTGAACCAAAGCCCGGGAAAAACCGGACCAGCTTGTTTGCTCATACAGAGCCGGCACGGGACAATCCCGGCCGTTTTGCTCACGCAGGCGATTCCCCCGCCACGGGAGCACGCCTGCGAAAATCGTCGCGATCACCGATGCCTTCTTCGCCTGAAGCGAAAGGAGCCGTCTTGCGTCTGACCTGTAGCAGGAAGCTGCGGAGGAGGACGGTTCCAGGATTGCAGTGATCCACCATCGCTTTTATGATTTGGCGGGTTGGAAGGCAACCCCGATTCCCGATGCCGGCAAAAAGCCGTTCCGCAGCGGAAGCCCCGGTCCCAAGCCTTCCATGAAAAGGCTTGGTTAACCTTCTCTGGATACCAATCGTTAATCGAGTTCGCGGCCTGCCAGCACTTTGACAAGCAATAGGGCACTTCGACAAGCGATCGGGCATGACGCCAACGGGAGCGATTGGTAGAAAGATGGGACTGGCAGGCTTCGCAGACAAGGGCCGTCATCATGGAGGCTGGTTCTTCCGCACCGCCTGCCTGCTGCCGCTGATCCTGGTTTGCCTGGTCTTTTCGCCGCTTTCGCGTGCTGCCGACGCACCGCTCGGCGCCATAAGCTACAAGATGGCCGGCGATGCCACCAAGATGCGCATCGTCATCAATTTCGACCGCGAGCCCGACATCAAATGGTTCCTGCTGCGCGGCCCCAATCGCCTGGTCATCGATCTCCCGGCCACGAGATTCGCCCTCAATGCCAAGGATATGAAGCCGCGCGGGCTTGTCCGCGCCGTGCGTTACGGCGGACTCGGCGAGGGGAAATCGCGGCTGATTCTCACCGGCAAGGGACCGTTCGCCGTCGACAATCTCGACGTGCTCAAGAACGATGACGGCAACGGCTACCGCATCGCCATCGACATGTCGGCGGCCTCGCAGCGGGAATTCGACGCAGCGCTCGCCAATCAGGCGCTGACCACCGGTTCGACGGTCTCCGCCGACAAGGCCGGCAGGGTCGGTACCGGGCCGGTCTCCAATCCGGGCCATCGTTTCACCGTCGTCATCGATCCCGGCCATGGCGGCATCGACGGCGGCGCCGAGGGCCTGAACGGGACGGTCGAGAAGAACGTGACGCTCGCCTTCGCCATGGAACTGCGCGACAAGCTCGCCGCCGGCGGCAAATACGACGTGTTCCTGACACGTGAGACCGACATGTTCCTGCGGCTCGACGACCGCGTGCGCATTGCCCGCCAGCATGAGGCCGATCTGCTCATCTCGATCCATGCCGACACGATCAGCCTCAAGGGCATTCGCGGCGCAACGGTCTACACCGTGTCCGACAAGGCTTCCGATCCCGAGGCGCAGGCGCTTGCCGACCGTGAAAATCTTTCCGACCAGTTCGCCGGCATGGAGATCAAGGACGACAGCAAGGAAGTGACCGATATCCTGATCGACCTGATCCGCCGCGAGACGCATAATTTTTCGATGAGCTTCGCCCATACTCTCGTCGGACAGCTTTCCACCAGCGTCGGTCTGATCAACAACCCGCAGCGTTCTGCCGGCTTCAAGGTGCTGAAAGCGCCGGACGTTCCATCCGTGCTGGTCGAACTCGGCTATCTGTCGAACGCCAAGGACGAAGCGCAATTGCTCAGCGCCGATTGGCGCAACAAGGCGACCCAGAGCATAACCAACGCCGTTGCCCTGTTTGCTTCGGCCAAGAGCGGAACGGGGGCCGGAGGCTGAAATGTCCGCCGGCGCCCACAACCTGAAGCAGCGTTGCACGGCGACAACACCCTGTGCTTTTATTTCCGGCATTCGAAACCGAAATTCCGCGCTGCCGTATTTTGCCCACATGGTCGCGACATGGATTTTGCGATTACGGTTTGGGATCGTCCCGAAAGCTTGCGCGAAGGGCGGCTTCGTTTAGGAAATTCCCGAACCAAGGACTGGAGCGGGTATGATTCGTCTCATTGGCTATTTCTTCGGCATCGGCACGACGCTGGCCCTTTTGGTCGCGGCGGGCGTGGCGATCTATATCGGCCATTTGTCGAAGGACCTGCCCGATTACGAGGTGCTGGCCAAATACGAGCCGCCGGTGACGACCCGCATCCACGCGTCGGATGGCGCGCTGATGGCCGAATATGCGCGTGAGCGGCGGCTTTATCTGCCGATTCAGGCGATCCCGGACCGTGTCAAGGCGGCCTTCCTGTCGGCCGAGGACAAGAACTTTTACAATCACCCCGGCATCGACGTGACCGGCCTTGGCCGGGCCATTGTCGTCAACCTGCAGAATGTTGGCTCGGGAAAGCGCCAGGTCGGCGCCTCGACCATCACCCAGCAGGTGGCGAAGAACTTCCTGTTGTCTTCAGACCAGACCTACGAGCGCAAGATCAAGGAGATGATCCTCGCCTTCCGCATCGAGCAGGCCTACTCAAAGGATCGCATTCTCGAGCTCTATCTCAACGAGATTTTCTTCGGCTTCGGCGCCTATGGCGTCGCCGGTGCTGCGCTAACCTATTTCGACAAATCGGTGAACGAGCTCACCGTGGCCGAAGCCGCCTATCTCGCCTCTCTGCCGAAGGGGCCGAACAACTACCATCCCTTCAAGCATGCCGATCGCGCCTTGGAGCGCCGCAACTGGGTGATCGACCAGATGGTCGAGAACGGTTACGTCACGCATGAGGAAGGCGAGAAGGCCAAGGCCGAGCCGCTCGGCGTCACGCCGCGCCGCACCGGCAACTATCTCTTCGCCGGGGAGTATTTCACCGAGGAAGTGCGTCGCCAGATCATCGCGCGCTATGGCGAGAATGCGCTCTACGAGGGCGGCCTTTCCGTCCGCACGACGCTCGATCCGAAGATGCAGCTGATTGCCCGCAAGGCCATGCAGAACGGACTTATGAAGTTCGACACGCTGCGCGGCTACCGCGGGCCGGTCACGAGCATCGACGTTTCCGGCGACTGGGGTGTGCCGCTGGGCAACGTCAAGCGGTTGGAGGACGTGCCGGAATGGTCGCTCGCCGTCGTGCTCGACAGCTCGACCACCGGCCTGTCCATCGGCCTGCAGCCGACGCGCCAGATCTCCGGCGAAATCGTCAAGGACCGCGTCGAAGGCACTGTCAGCAAGGAAGACATGAGCTTCGCCATGCGCCACGTGGTCGACGGCAGGACCGTCAAGGCGAAGTCGCCCGCCGACGTGCTGAAGCCGGGCGACGTGATTTTCGTGCAGAAGAACGACGGCTCGGACAACAGCTACAGCTTGCGCCAGGTTCCCGAAGTGGAAGGCGGCCTGATCGCCATGGACCCGCATACCGGACGCGTCCTGGCCATGGTCGGCGGTTTCTCCTACGCGCAGTCGGAGTTCAACCGGGCGACGCAGGCCATGCGCCAGCCGGGATCGTCGTTCAAGCCGATCGTCTATTCGGCCGCCCTCGACAATGGCTATACGCCCGCCTCGGTGATCATGGACGGGCCGATCACCATCCAGAGCGGCAACACGACCTGGACGCCCAAGAACTACGACGGAACGGTGGCCGGCCCGGCGACGTTGCGCTCCGGCATCGAGAAATCGCGCAACCTGATGACGGTGCGGCTTGCCAACGACATGGGCATGAAGCTGGTCGTGGAATATGCCGAGCGTTTCGGCGTCTACGACCACCTGGCGCCGTATCTGCCGATGGCGCTGGGATCCGGCGAGACGACGGTGATGCGCATGGTGTCGGCCTATTCGATCATGGCCAATGGCGGCAAGTCGATCAAGCCATCGCTGATCGACCGCATCCAGGATCGCTACGGCAAGACCGTCTTTAGGCAGGACGAACGCGGCTGCTCAAACTGCAATGCCGCCGAGTGGCAGGACCAGCCAGAGCCGGAGCTGGTTGACAACTCCGAGCAGGTGCTCGATCCGATGACGGCCTACCAGATCACATCGATGATGGAGGGCGTCGTGCAACGCGGTACCGGCGCCACCATCAACGAACTCGGCCGTCACATCGCCGGCAAGACCGGAACGACCAACGACGAAAAGGATGCCTGGTTCATCGGCTATACGCCGAACCTCGTTGTCGGCCTCTATATGGGCTACGATCAGCCGAAAGGTCTTGGCAAGGGCGCGACCGGCGGCGGCCTTGCCGCGCCGATCTTCAAGGATTTCATGCGCGTGGCGCTGGATGGCACGCCCAATGTCGACTTCAAGGTTCCGGAAGGCATGAAGCTGATTGCGATCAATCGCAAGACCGGCATGCGGGCCAACGCGGGCGACGCCGGAACCATCATCGAAGCCTTCAAACCGGGTACCGGTCCCGCCGACAGCTACTGGGTGATCGGCATGGGTGCGGACGGCTCCAACGCCACCGGCGGGGCGCTGTCGCCGCAGGCCAACCAGGCCATCCAGTCGGGCGGCGGCGGGCTCTACTGACAATCGCTACATCGGGTCGGGCCGGCTTGACGATGATGGTCGAGCCGGTCCATTCCGCTTTACAGGGGCCGGTACATTACAGGGGCCGGCGCTTTACAGGAGACCGTGCCGTCCCTATGTATCGCGCCACCAAACCGCCATCCAGCAACAGGACAGAACAGCCAGCCATGCGCGCGGAAACGCAAAACATTGTCGACGAGATCAGGCAGGCGATCACCCTGCTGAGGAGGCATCTTTGACTGGGACCAAGCCATAAAGCGGCTTGAGTACCTGAACGTCCGTGCCGAGGATTCGAGCCTCTGGAACGAGCCGTTGGAAGCGCAAAAGCTGATGCGCGAGCGTCAGGGCCTCGAGGAAGGTATTGCCGCGGTCAAAGGCCTCACCCAGGCCTTGGAAGACAATATCGGCCTGATCGAGCTTGGCGAGGAAGAGGGCGACGAGGGCGTCGTTGCGGAGGCCGAGGCGGCGATCCGCTCGATGCGCGGCGAGGCCAAGGCGCGCCAGATCGAAACGCTGTTGTCGGGCGAGGCGGACGCCAACGATAGCTATCTGGAAGTTCATGCCGGCGCCGGCGGCACCGAAAGCCAGGACTGGGCCTCGATGCTTCTGCGCATGTATACGCGCTGGGCCGAGCGCCGCCGCTTCAAGGTCGAAGTGCTGGAAGTGCATGACGGTGAAGAAGCCGGCATCAAGTCCGCCACGCTGCTGATCAAGGGCCACAACGCCTACGGCTGGCTGAAGACGGAATCCGGCGTGCATCGTCTCGTGCGCATTTCGCCGTATGACAGCAATGCGCGCCGCCACACCTCCTTCGCCAGCGTCTGGGTCTATCCCGTCATCGACGATACGATCGACATCGACGTTTCCGAATCCGACGTCCGTATCGACACGTATCGGTCGTCGGGATCGGGCGGCCAGCACGTCAACACCACCGATTCGGCCGTGCGCATAACCCATCTCGCCACCGGCATCGCGGTTGCCTGCCAGGCCGAGCGCTCCCAGCACAAGAACAAGGCCAAGGCCTGGGAAATGCTGCGCTCGCGGCTTTACGAGGAAGAGCTGAAGAAGCGCGAAGCTGTGGCGAACGCCACCGAAGCGTCGAAGAGCGATATCGGCTGGGGCCACCAGATACGGTCCTACGTGCTGCAGCCCTATCAGTTGGTGAAAGATCTGCGCACCGGTGTCGAGAGCACCAGCCCGTCGAGCGTGCTCGACGGCGACCTCGATGATTTCATGGAAGCCTCGCTGTCGCAGCGGATCGAGGGTGGCGCCGGCGAAACGGTGGCCGATATCGACTGAGGCCGCCGGGCACCAATCCGGCAGGAATGTGGGTTCATCACGCGAGAGTTACGGCCATCGTGCGAGAGTGACGAGCTCTCAATTTGCACCTACCTGTCGTTCTACAACTTTGTTTTTCGTAGAGTTTTTCAAAATCGATTTCGGCTTTTGACGCGGATGCCTCGGGCCTGCCGGTGCCAAGCCTGGAACCAGCGCGAGCCAAATCCCGTTATTGGCGATCCCGCTGCCGGGGTTGACCAGGTTTCGTCAATCAGGACGGCAGGTTGGTTCCAGTTGCAGAGGTCGGCGTTCGGTTGCGACAGCAATTCCTTGCGCCAACCAAGGAATCAGCCCAGCATTCATGCGCTGGGGAGGAAAAAGCATTTATGGCCGGACGCGGCGTATCTGCGACCTGACGATCCGGCCACTGGGAAGACACGTTCCGGGAACGGGCAAGCGAAATGCTTGACAACCGTTGATAGGAACTGCGCTCATGCCTGCTCTCACAACCAGACCGGCCCCAGTCGCCCGCACGGCGCGCCGACTCCTGAATTCACTTGTCGCGGCAGTGGTTTTGATTGCTGCCGCCATTCCATTTGCGGCGCCTGCTCTGGCGCATGATGCCAAGCCGACCGCGGCAATGCCGCAAGGCTGGAGCTATCCGTTCTCCTGCTGCTCGGGCTATGATTGCCGCGAGGTCTCTCAGACATCGATCAGCGAACGTCCCGAGGGCTATGTCATCAAAGGAACCGGGGAAGTCGTGGCCTATAGCGACAAGCGGATCAAGAATTCGCCCGACGGCGAATATCATTGGTGCTCCGTTGCCGGTGCCAATGACGGAAAGACCATCTGCCTGTTCGTGCCCCCATCGTCCTACTAGCGCATGACGCCCAAAAGCTTGCCCACGGGCTGACCCGAGCGTGTGCAGCGGTTTTGGATCGATGGGCCTTCGATCTGTGCATCGCAGGCTCACAGGTCTGCTGACCGGCAGTTGTCAGGAGCGTTTCTTTATGCTGCCTTTGCCGTACGGGGCGGCGGCATTGTGAGGGACCAATTCATGACCATCAAGGCAAGCTGCCACTGCAAGGCGACGACGTTCGAGGTTTCGCAAGCGCCGCAGACAGTGACGCGATGCACCTGTTCCTTCTGTTCGAAACGCGGTTCGTTGTGGGCCTATTACACCCCATCGCAATTCAGACTCACCAGCCCGCCGGAGAATGTTTCGTTCTACCAGTGGGGATCGAAAACCATAAAACACGGTTTTTGCGCCACCTGCGGCTGCGGCACCTTCACCGAGACGCCGGACTGGTCGACAGGCGAGCCGAATTTCGACAATCCGAAGATCAGCGTGAACTCGCGGCTGTTCGACGATTTCGATCTCGACAAGGTCGAAGTGGTGGTCATCGACGGCAAGAATCTCTGGTAGCCGATCGAATTGGGGTGGTCGCGCGAGCCGCTGCAGGCGTGTGGAATTGAGCCGGGGAAAGCCGCGGCAACGGCTTTTGCTGGTCCGTTTTTCGCCGCATTTCATGGTACAAGTCGCTGGAAGGGCTGATGCGGTGCGCCGTTGCGCGACCGTGGAATGGAGAGGGACCACCATATGAAAAAGATTGTGCTCGCCGTCGTGGCGACGGCTGTGCTCGTGAGCGCATGCACCACCGATCCCTACACCGGGGAACAGAAGGTTTCCAACACCGCTGCCGGCGCCGGTCTCGGTGCTTTGGCGGGTGCCGGGCTCGGCATGCTTGCCGGCGGTAACGACCGCCGCAACGCGCTGATCGGCGCGGGCATCGGCGCGCTTGCCGGCGGTGCCATCGGTGCCACCATGGACCAGAACGAGGCCGAACTGCGCCGACAGCTTCAGGGCACCGGCGTCAGCGTCACCCGCACCGGCGACCAGATCATCCTCAATATGCCGTCCGACATCACCTTCAACGTCGACCAGGACGCGGTGAAGGCCGGTTTCTATCCGGTGCTGAATTCGGTTGCCCTTGTGCTGAAAAAGTTCCGGCAGACCACCGTCGACGTGTTCGGCCACACCGACTCGACCGGCGGCGACGAGCACAATTTCGACCTGTCGCAGCGCCGTGCTTTGGCGGTCGCCAACTATCTGTCCGGACAGGGCGTCGATTCCCGCCGCTTCGCCGTCACCGGCTTCGGCAAGACGCGTCCGATCGCCTCCAATGCGACGGCTGCCGGCCGGGCTCAGAACCGCCGCGTCGAGATCCAGCTGTCGCCGCTCACCTGAGGCAAGCACATGAACCGAGAGCGGCCCCGCAAGGGGCCGCTCTAATGGTTATGCCGGACCACCGGCCGCCGGCGCCCTTCGTTCGCGATATCAGGACCGGGCCGGCTGATCGACAATTGCGGCAACGATCCGGCGCACGATCGGAAGCACAATCAGCAGGCTGGGAAACGCAACAAGCCATGAAGCGCCCCACGCATAGCTCCAGGCCGCTATAAACCCGTTCGTCCAGCCTGCGCCGATTGCCGTCGAAACCGCCGAGACAATCGAGGACATCAGAATCGAAAGAACCAACGGCATCACCACCGCGCCGTAGGAGGGCGGCAGCTTTCTCAACTTGAAGGCTCGGTCCGGTGATGCTTGCATCGAAATCTCCTAATAAAAAAATATGCGTAGGCGCTATTGTGAGGACGATCAGGCGGCATATGCCGTCTGCAGCGCCAATTCCCGAATGAAGCTTCGCAGCGAACGCGGCTCGCGGCCAAGCACGGCACGCAACGTCAGGCTGTTCCCGCCGAGGCCGTATTTGGCGTAGTGGCTGTGTACTTTGGCCAGCATCTGCAACTGCCGGTCCGTATAGGGAAGGCGGGCCTTCGCCGCCCAGTCCTGAAATGTCGGCTCGCCCGCCGAAACCGGCCGGCCAAGCGCTTCGCTCATCATGGCGACGACCTCTTCGCGGCTGTGCATACCGTCGGCGCACAGCTCGAGGGTCGCATAGGACAAACGCGCTTCGGTCAGTGCGATTGCCGCAACTTCAGCCACATCGCGATAGTCGACGCGGGCGAGCTTCGCCGTCCTTGGAAACGGCTCGGCGAAAACGCCGTGCTCGACGACGGACGGCCAGGCCGCCGCGATATTTTGCATGAAATTGGCCGGGTGCAGAATGGTGTACTCCATGTTCGTCGAATAGAGGGCAGCTTCAACGGGTACCTTGCTTGCATGGTTTTCCAGCCTCGTATTGGTCGGCTGGATCACCGACGAAAAGACGAACTTTCGAACGCCTGCTCGCGCCGCCGCCTCAACCATGGCAACCCCCATGGCGGCTTCGTCGGGAGCAAAGGCCGGTCCGATGTGAAAGACACCGTCGACACCTTCCACGGCCTGCTCAAGGCTCCGATGGTCGCGCAGATCTCCGATCGCGATCTCGGATGCACCGGCTTTCTGGGCTTTTTCGGCACTCGCGGCGTCACGAACAAGCGCCCGAATCCTGGCATTGCGGCGGACGAGTTCAGGCACCACCAAACCGGCAACGCGGCCTGCGGCGCCTACGATCAGGACCGTTGGACTGGGTGTTCGCATGACGATCTCCTTCCCTCAAGTCTGCCTTTCGGCCTATGCAGGGAAGATAAAATCTAGCGAACTGCGTTACAATTGATCGATTTTGCGATAGTTTCTCCCGATTTTCGGGAGAAAGGAGCGATGAGCCGGATAGATGATTTCGAAGCCTTCATTGCCATTGTCGAGCACGGCAGCCTGACGGCTGCCGCACGCCGGCTGAACCGCTCACTGCAGTCGGTCAGTCGGTCCTTGGCGACATTGGAGGAATCCATCGGGGTCGAGCTTCTGCACAGGACGACACGCCGCTCGACGCCGAGCGAAGCCGGAGCGGCTTTTTTCCAGCGCATCAAACCCGCCGTCGAGGAAATTAACGAAGCCAGGCTTCAGGCGGCCAACCGACGGTCGGAGCCGTCGGGCATCCTGCGTGTGAGTGCCCCGGTTCTGTTCGGCCCGGATTTCCTGATGCCGGTCATCGCCGACTGTATGCGGACATATCCCCGCGTCGAGGTTGACCTCCAGCTTTCCGATGAATTTGTCGATCTTGATGCCGAGGGTCTCGATTTGGCGGTCCGGATCGGCAATTTGCCGGATTCCAATTTACGTGCGAAGCGGCTGGGGGCGTTGCGGCGCGTCGTGTTCGGCGCACCTGCCTACTTCCAGCAACGCGGCCGACCGGCCCATCCGCTTGAATTGCGTGAGCACGATTGCATCGTACGAACTGTCGACGGCCGCCCGGGCGAATGGATGTTTCAGATTGAAGGCAAGCCCCGGTCGGTGAAGGTCGCGGGCACTTTCCGGTCGAATTTGATGATATCCATCTATGCAGCCGCGGTTCACGGATTGGGTCTGGGCTACTCGCCGCTTTGGCAGATAAAACACCTGGTGGACGACGGCCGCCTGGAACTGGTTCTGACCGAATTCGAGCCTGTGCCGGTGCCGATACACGCCGTGTGGCCGGAAGGCAGATCATCCTCCGCCAAAGTTCGCGCTTTTCTGGACCTGCTGGCATCCCGCCTGGAGCTCAAGAACCTTTAGGGCGCAAAACTAATCTGAGCGCCGATCTTACCTCATCGACATCAAGTTCGTGATCAGAACTGCCTTGGCGGCGTTGACCACGGGTTGATGGACCTCCGAATGACCGATGTCATTCAGCTGATCGGTCGTCAAATTTGCCAATGCCCTGCGTCTTGCGACGGTCCGCCGCCACCCCGTGAAGGCAGTGATCATCATTGCTGCGCTTTTCAGGCCAGACCCAAGCCAGCGGCGTTTGGACGCGCTGCTGCCGGCGCGAGTTCCCGTGTGAGCCATTTCTTAGTCTCCCGTTTCGAGTTTGCGGGTGGGAGCGTGCCACGCAGGTGTTTTCGGGCTGTTCGGCTGTGCGTGAACAATTGGGAGGAGTCCGACGATCCGCCGTTAAATCGGTGTTAAATCAATCTACCGAGATGCTATTCTGTCGCTGCGGTCAAAGTCTGGAGACGATTTGTGCGCATCCGGTTGCTTGGTGGCCTGGAGGTTACTTCCCCGGAGCACCGGCCCGTCCGGTTCGCCACACGCAAGACTTCGCTTCTTTTTGCTGCTCTGGTTCTCGCAGGCCGCCGCGGCCATCGTCGCGAGCAGCTTTCCGAAGCCTTTTGGCCGGGGCGAAGCAATGGGCAAGCCCGCAATAGTCTGCGGCAAGCGCTTGTCGACATCAGGCGCTCGTTCCCGGCCAGCTTGGATGCCACCGTCTACATCGATGGGGATCAGGAAACCGTTGCGCTGATTGCCGGACCGGATGAGGCGGACATCTCGATCTTCGACCGGAAATTAGAGGAGGGCCGAACCACCGATCTCGCCTTCGCCGCCGATCTCTACCGCGGTGAGCTGCTTGCCGGGCAAACGATTCCTGACGAACTGGACGAGTGGTTTGGACCGTATCTGAGCAAGTATCAGCGCAAGGCGCTGCAGTTGGTCGATCGGCTGAGCCTGGCGCTGCCCGCACCCGGCTCAGCGGAAGAGACGGCCTGCGAAGGGCTCGCGGAGAGATTGCTCGCCTCGGATCCGACGGCGGAGGCAGCCCATCGGGCGCTTATCCGCATCCACGCTCATCGAGGTCACGAAAACGCGGCCTTGCGCCAGGTCGAGCTGTGTCGGGCAGCTTTAAAAAAACATCTGAATGCGGACCCAGAGGAGCAGACAAGCTCACTTGCGGCTTCCCTGCAGTCCCGTGAAAGAACTGAACGTCAGCGGCCTGAGCCAAGCTCTGCCGCCGCATCACTGGCGCAGGTTCTGGCGGCCCCGACGAGGCGCGACGACCAGCCGTCGATTGCGGTGCTGCCGTTTCAGAATCTAAGCGGTGATGTGGAGCAGGAATATTTCGCCGACGGCATGGTGGAAGACATTGTCACCGCCTTGGCTCACTTTCGTCACCTGTTCGTGGTCGCACGGAATTCGAGCTTCACCTACAGGGGACGGTCCATAGACATAAAGCAGGTCGGGCGTGAGCTGGGCGTGCGCTATGTGGTCGAGGGAAGTGTTCGCCGGGCGGGCGACCGCCTGCGCATCGCCGGGCAGCTCATCGACACCTCGACGGGGGCCTATCTCTGGGCCGACCGTTTTGATGGAACGCTCGCCGAAGTTTTCAGTCTGCAGGACCAGGTCGCCTCGAGCATCGTCGGCGCAATCACACCGAAAATGGAGGAGGCTGAGATCGAGCGTGCCAAACGCAAACCGACAGAAAGCCTCGATGCTTATGACTACTATCTCCGCGGGCTGGCGGCCTTTGACCGAACGATCACTAGTAGATCGGCGATTGACGACGCCTTGCGCCTCTTCATGAAGGCGATCGACCGTGACCCGGAGTTCGCGATAGCCCATGCGCGGGCGGCGCGGTGCTACGCTACCCGAAAAAGCAACGGCTGGATGGTCGACCGTGCAGAAGAGATTGCCGAAGCTACTCGACTGGCCAGGAGAGCGGTCGAACTCGGAAGGGACGATGCAATTGCGCTTTCCTACGGTGGATACGTCCTCGGCTACGTAGGCGGCGACCTTGATGATAGTGCGGCTTGCATCGATCGCGCGCTCGCTCTCAACCCGAACTTGGCCGCTGCTTTGGGCGTCAGCAGCTGGGTGAGGGCTTGCTTGGGCGAGCCAGGCAAGGCCATCGAGCACGCCGCGCTTGCCATGCGCCTAAGCCCATTGGATCCACGCCTGTTCGCTTGGCAGTTCAACACCGGGCTCGCTCATTTTTGTGCAGGCCACTACGATGACGCCGTCGCTTGGGCGGGAAAGTCGCTGCGGCACCAGCCGAACTACGTGAGCGCGATGCGTGTAGTGGCGGCGGGTCATGCCCTTGCGGGGCGCCTAACGGAAGCGCAGCAAATGATGGCCCGGCTTTGCGAGTTCGATCCCTCGCTGCGGCTTTCGAATCTCGCCGAGGTGCTGCCGCCGTTTTATCGACCGGACGATCGCAGCAGATATATCGAAGGCCTTCGCAAGGCGGGCCTGCCGGACTAACCCCATCTCAGCGCGAAGCGAGGCTGTCTTATGCAGGTTTCGGTGCTTCGCGCGTCCGCAGGACGCACAAGCGCTGCAGCATCAGACCTTGGCGACGATCCGCATGAAGGCCGGCATGTCGTCGCCGAAGCCGACGGTCGCGTCATTGTCTTCCTGTCGCTGGCGGGCAGGGCGCTCGCGCTGCGGCCTGGTGTCGCCGCGTTCGGGCGCGCGCCTTTCGTTGCGATCCGGCGAAGCCTTCCGTTCAGGTGAAGCCTGGCGTTCGCTGTTTTCCGACCGGATCGCCTCTTTGCGGGTACGCCGCTCGTCGATGTCGGCGACGGTGGCTTCGGCCACGACTGGCTGTTCCTCGCTAACCGCTTCCGGCGCCGCTTCCTCGCTGCGCTTGACGTGGCGTTCACGCGGTTTGCGCTCGCCCCTGTCCTTGGCGTCGGCGTCGTCCTTGCGGCCGGCACGGCGTGGCGCACCGCGGCCACGGCGCGGGGCCTCATCCTCGCCGCCTTCGCTGGCAACGACCGTCGACAAATCGCCGTCATGCCACTCGATCTTCGTGCCGATCAGCCGCTCGATGGCGTCGATGTATTTGGTGTCCGACTTGGTCGCGATGGTGAAGGATTTGCCCGAGCGCCCGGCGCGGCCGGTACGGCCGATGCGGTGGACGTAATCCTCCGCGTGGATCGGCACGTCGTAATTGAAGACATGGCTGACATCGGGAATGTCGAGGCCGCGCGCCGCGACATCCGAAGCAACGAGGTAGCGCAGCTTGCCGTCACGGAAATTGGCAAGCATCTGCATGCGCGCGCGCTGGTCCATGTCGCCATGCAGGGCGCCGGCGTCGAAATCATATTTCAGCAGCGAGCGGAACAGCTCCGATACCTCGATCTTGCGGTTGCAGAAGATGATGGCGTTCTTCAGCTCGGCATCCTCGGCTTTCATCAAATTGCGCAGCGTCTCGCGCTTGTCCCACGGCTTTGGCCCGGATTTCACCAGCCGCTGGATAATGTTGGTGGCGGCCGATGCTGCCTTCGACACTTCGACGCGCACCGGCGCGTGCAGGAATTTCTCGGTGAGCTTGGTGATTTCCGGCGGCATCGTCGCCGAGAAGAACAGCGTCTGCCTGGTGAACGGGATCATCTCGCAGATACGCTCGATGTCGGGGATGAAGCCCATGTCGAGCATGCGGTCGGCCTCGTCGATGACGAGGATCTCGACACCATTGAGCAGGAGCTTGCCGCGCTCGCGATGGTCGAGCAGGCGGCCGGGAGTCGCGATCAGCACATCGGCGCCGCGCTCGAGCTTCTTGTCCTGCTCGTCGAAGGACACGCCGCCGATCAGCAGTGCGATGTTGAGCTTGTGGTTCTTGCCGTATTTGACGAAGTTTTCCTCGACCTGCGCGGCGAGCTCGCGCGTCGGCTCGAGGATCAGCGTGCGCGGCATGCGGGCGCGGGCGCGGCCCTTTTCCAGCCGGGTGAGCATCGGCAGGACGAAGGACGCCGTCTTGCCGGTGCCGGTCTGGGCTATGCCCAGCACGTCCTTGCCGAGCAAGGCGTGAGGGATGGCGCCAGCCTGGATCGGCGTCGGCTCGGTGTAGCCGGCATCGGTAACTGCGGAAAGGACCTTCGGCGACAGGCCAAGGTCTGCAAAGGTCAACGCTTCTTGAGCGATCTGGGTGTCTGAGGACAAGTTTGGCTGTCTTTGGCTGGTTCGGGGGCGCAACATATGCAGTCGCGGCAAGCGCCGCGCGCCTGCAAGATTGGTATTGCAGGTAGGCGCAAGCCCACGATTTGTCAACACAAACGGGCGGCATTGGCGCGATTGTGAAGTCGTAACCTTAATCGCGATGCTTAATTTGCGCAGTGGCCGCTGCGCCGGCTCAATACCTGAACTGTTCGGCGAGAATGCGCTCGTTCCACGAATGGTTGGGATCGAACAGCAGCGTCGCCGTTGCCGTCGGCGATTCCCTCACCGTGACCGTCGTCACCGCCTTGACCTCGGTGTGGTCGGCGGCGGCATTCACCGGCCGCTTTTCCGGCTCCAGAATGTCGAAACGCACGATCGCCTTGTTGGAGAGCAGCGCGCCGCGCCCGCGGCGCGGACGAAACGGGCTGACCGGGGTCAGCGCCAGCAGCGGAGCGTCGAGCGGCAGGATCGGCCCGTGCGCCGACAGATTATATGCGGTCGAGCCGGCCGGCGTCGCAATCATCACGCCGTCGCAGTGCAATTCCTCCAGCCGCTCCTGCCCATCCACGGTGATGCGGATCTTGGCCGTCTGGTACGACTGGCGCCAAAGCGCGACCTCGTTGATCGCGAGCGCCGAAATCGTCTCGCCTTCGGCCGTCACCGCCTGCATCTCCAGCGGACGGATCGTTTCGGCAACGGCCGCCGCGATGCGCCCGGTCAAGCCGCTGGCGCGGTATTCGTTCATCAGGAAACCGATGGTGCCACGGTTCATGCCGTAGACCTTCTTTCCCGTGCTCATCGTCTCACGCAGGGTCTGCAGCAGAAAGCCGTCGCCGCCGAGCGCCACGACGATCCCGGCTTCTTCGACGGATGCCTGGCCGTAACGTGCAGAGAGGCTTTCCAGCGCTGCATTGGCGTCGGCTGTACCGGATGAGACGAAGGCGAAACGGCTGGCGGTTTTGCTCATGGCTCTCAACGACAACCGATTGGCGACGACCGTCTGGCGACCGATTGGCGGCGACCGGTTGCTGGGCCGCGCCAGCGCCGGGTTAGCATGGGTGGGCATTTCTGCAAAGGGAGGGAGGTGCCTGGAGATGGCGACCAAACAAGCCGCACTCGCGCATCATGTCGGAGGACAAAATGATGTGATGGTTAAGACTCGCCTTAAACTCTCGTAAAGCCGGATCGATCATGTTAGCCGGCAGCGGACGGGCGGCGTGGGGGCTAACCAGTCGAGGCCGATCTATTGCCGCTGGCACGCTTGATTATTGTCTTCCTGATGCTGGCAAGTTTTGCCCTGGCTTTCGCGGAACTGGTGCGCCAGTCGGAGGAAAAGAGCTTTAGACCCGAGCCCACGGCCTCACGCTGCGGCGACGCGGCGGGGACACCCTGTCCGCAAAGGGCGCTTTGACGCCACAGCGCCAGTGCTTATCGGGCTTGCAACAGATGGCAGCCGGCCTGGCGCTTTTGCGCGAGGTACTCGTCGACAAGCTGGCGATAGCGGACTTTGCCGAAGCTCGGGAAATGGCCGCCGTGCACGACCGAGACATCGAGATCGCGCATGCGCAGCAGCGTTTCGACATAATCGTCGATATCGGAGTGATAGACGTCGTCGATCAGCGGGCCGTCATAGATGATGTCGCCGGAAAACAGGATGCCCGTCCTGTTTTCGTAGAGCGCAATGCCGCCGGGTGAATGGCCGGGCGTGTGGATCACCTCGAAGGCACGGTCGCCGAGATCGACGATGTCGCCTTGCTCGAGCAACCGGCCGGCTGGTGCGGGCAGGATCTGGTAGCGCTTCGCGTCCCAACCTTGCGGCATGCCGTCGAACATCTCGTCAGTGGCATAGCGGTCGGCAACCGTCGATTCGTTGCGTGGATCGGCGAGGATTTCGGCCTCGGCAGGGTGCACGCAGCGGTCGGGAAATTCGTGATGGCAGCCGATATGATCGAAATGCGTGTGGCTGGCCACGCAGGTGAGCTTGCGCTCCGTGACCAGCGGCACGTGGCGGCGCAGGCTGAAATGGCCGAGGCCGGTGTCGAACAGAAGATCGCGGTCGCGGCCGCGCACATGCCAGATGTTGCAGCGGAAGAACGGCTTGATCCACGGCTCGTGGATCAGCGTCACGCCATCGCCCATGCGGATGGTTTCGTACCAGTGGCCGGCGTCGATGGTTGGAAGCGTGCTCATGTTCAGTCCGCAAGCAGGATGATGTCGCCAGCATCGCACGATACCCCGACCACGTCGCCCGGCTGGACGGCCGATGCCGAGGGAACCTTGGCGATGAAATGCAGCGCCGGGTCGGTCGTGGAGGTCCCCAGCACACGCTTGAAGCTGCCCTGGAAGACGACGTCGCTGACCTTGGCCGTACCGAGCGCCACAGCACCGCCGGCAGCGCCGAGGACAAGATGCTCCGGCCGGACGGCCAGCGCAACGGTCGAGCCGGCCGGCAATGTGCCAGGCACGGAGAGCGACCCAAGCTTCGTGGTGACGATGATTTTGCCGCTCTTCGCCTTGGTCACCGTTCCCGATAACAGCGTGCTTTCGCCCATGAAGGTCGCGGAAAAGCGCGTCGCCGGCCGTGCATAGACGCGCTCGGGCGGTCCTTCGTCCTCGATGCGCCCGTCATTCATCACCACGCAATGGTCGGCCAGCGCCATCGCCTCTTCCTGGTCGTGGGTGACGTGGATGAAGGCGGTGCCGACGCGTTTCTGGATCGCCTTCAATTCATCCTGCATCTGCCGGCGCAATTTCAGGTCGAGCGCGCCGAGCGGCTCGTCGAGCAACAGCACCGCCGGCTCGACCACCAGGGCGCGCGCCAGCGCCACGCGCTGCCGCTGACCGCCCGAAAGCTGATGCGGCTTCTTGTCGAAGGCAGTGGCCAGCCCAACCAGCGCCAGCGCCTCGCGCGCCCTTGCTGCCCGGGTTGCGCCATCGACACCCTGCATGCGCAGACCGAAGCCGACATTGCTGCCGACGCTCATATGCGGGAACAGCGCATAGTCTTGGAACACGGTCGTCGTCGGCCGCTTCGCCGGTGGCACGGCCGTGCAGTCCTCGCCGCGGATCAGCACCTTGCCCTCGCTCGGCGTAACGAAGCCTCCGAGGATGGACAGAAGCGTCGTCTTGCCGGAGCCGGACGGCCCGAGCAGGATCGTGTAGCTGCCAGGCTCGATCGTCAGCGAGACATTCTTCAGCACGGTGTGCTGGCCGAAGCGATGCGAGACGGAGCTTATATCGACCAGTGGCGCACTCATGCCGGCTTCCTCCGCAACAGCATCAGCTCGAACAATACCACCAGTACGATGGAGACGGCGAAGACCAGCGAGCCGACGGCGTTGGTCTTGGGATTGAGGCCGGAGCGGAGCAGGTTCCAGATCTCGACCGGCAGCGTCGTGTCGAAGCGCGTCAACAGGAACGAGATGACGAACTCGTCCCAGGAGAAGGTCATCGACAGGAAGAAGCCGGCGAAGATGGCCGGCGCCATGACAGGCACGGTGATCAGCAGCAGCACCTTCCATTCGGGCGCGCCGAGGTCGCGCGCGGCGCGCTCGATGTTGATCTGGTGATCGCCCATCTGGCTGTAGACGATGGCAAAGCAGAGCGGCAGGTTGATCACGACATGGCCGATGCCTGCGGCAAGTAGAGACTTCGGTACGCCGGTCCAGTTGAACAGCACCAGCAGCCCCATGCCGATGATGAGATAGCTGACGGTCAAGGGCAAGGTGATCAGCCCGCGCATCAGGCCCGAGCCCGGCAAGGCGAAGCGCGCAAAACCCCAGGCGGAGAGAAAGCCCAACGTGACGGCGGCAGCCGAGGAGACGACCGCCACCAGCAGCGAATTGACCAGCGCCGAAGTCAGCCGCGTGTCGGCGAGCACGGCCTCGTACCAGCGCAGCGACGGCCCGGTGAAGGGCGGGATCGGAAACGACGTCGCCTGCAGCGAAAACAGCACCAGCACCACCACCGGCAGGAAGATGAAGCCATAGATGGCGATGGCATAAAGGCCGGAGACGAGGCGGATGAGCGCGCGCATGGTCAGGCCCGCTCGATCTTCAGCCAGCGGGAGCAGGCGAGGTAGGCGATGGTGACCACCGCCATCAGGATGATCGACAGCGCCGAGGCGAGCGGAAAGTCGCCGCGCCGGCCGATCTGCATCATGACGAGTTGCGGCATCAACAGCTCGTTGTTGCCGCCGAGGATCTGCGGCGTGATGTAGTCGCCGATGCATAGCACGAAGGTGAGGAAGGCGCCGACCATGATGCCAGGCAGCGTCAGCGGCAGAACGACATGCAGGAATGTGCGCATCGGCCCGGCGCCGAGGTCGGCGGCGGCCTTGCGGTAGCTGGGGCTGAGCTGCTTCAGATTGGCAAAGATCGTCAGCGTCAGCAGCATGACGAAGAAATGCACGAAGCCGGTGACCGTCGCTAGCCGCGTATTGGCGAGCTGCAGCGGTTCGCCGAACAGGCCGGAGCCGGTCAACGCGCGGTTAACGACGCCGTTTTGCGCCAGCACCAGCAGCCACGAATAGGAGCGCACGACATAGGAGGTCCAGAAGGGCAGCACCGCCAGCATCAGCGCCAGCCGCTGCCAGCGCTCCGGCACCTGCTCGGCCAGGATCCAGGCAAAGGGATAGGCGAGCAGCACCGAAATCACGGTGACGATCGCCGTGACCTGCAGCGAGTTCACCATCGCCTGCCAGTAGGACGGATTGGCAAAGAATTGGCTGTAGTTGGACAGCGTGAAGCCGCCGCCTTCATGCGCCGTCAGGCTGGATACCGCCATGGCGACGAAGGGCAGCACGAAGAACAGCAATGTCCAGCCGAGCGCCGGCGTGACCAGCGCCCAGGGCAGGGCACGCCCGCTGTTGACGGCGTTCACGACCGGCAGCCGGTTATTGCGCCTGCAGCATTTCGGTCCAGACGTCCTGCATCTTCTTGTCGAGATCGGCATTCGGCGCCGGATAGGACTGGGCGCGGGCGAGGAATTCCGGCTGCTCGTCGAAGCGCAGGATCTTCTTCTGCTCATCACTCAGCGCCGCCTTGCTGTTGGCCGGCATGCCCCAATAGCAGGACGAGGTGGCGAGCCGCGCCTGGCCTTCGGGGCTCATAATGTACTGGATGAATTTAAGCGCCAGCTCCTTGTTCTTGGAATCCTTGAACATTGCCAGCGACTGCGACCACAGCACGGCGCCTTCTTTCGGGATAGAGAAGTCGAGGGCAGGGTTTTCCTTGGCCAGCCCCGCCGTCACCCATTCGCCGCCGCCGACCAGAATGTCGACCTCGCCGGTCGCCAGCGCCGTCTGGCTGGCGGTCACTTCGCCGACCAGCTTGGCGTTGGCCTTCATTTTGAGCAGCTCTTCCTTGATGGCGGGAAGGTCGGCCTCGGTCAGTTCCGCAGTCTTCTTGCCGATCGCCAGTGCGGCCATGCCGATGACCGGCAGGTAATAATCGTAGATGGCGATCTTGCCCTTGTATTTGTCGCCGGTCAGCGCCGCCATCGACTGCATGTCGGCCGGGTCGACCTTGGTCTTGTTGTAGCCGATCGTGTTGTAGCCGAACTTTTCGGTGATGCCGTAACGCTTGCCGTCGACGACGGTGGAGCTATCCATCTTCACCTGCGGAAACAGGTCGGCCAGCGGCAGCTTGTCTTCCGGTAGCGGCTCGAACAGGCCTTTTTCGACGCCGCGCGGTACGTCGATGCTGTCGATCACCATCACGTCCCAGTCGCCCGGCTGTGATTGATCGACGATGGCTAGGCCGGCGCCGGTGCCCTCGAACTCCTTGACATTGACCTTGACGCCATTGGCCTCCTCGAAAGGCTGCAGCAGCGCCGGATCGGCGTGATCGCACCAGATCAGCGCGTTGAGGTCCTGCGCCTGAGCGAGGCTGCCCGTCGCCAGCAGCAGTGCTGCCGCGGCACAGGCGCCTTGGAGATGGCTCTTCAGAACGGAAAGCGGATTCCTGACGGTTGGATTGGGGGTCTTCAGCTTGGTGTACATCGAGTGTTCTCCCTTGCCTTTTTGGCTTGTAGGAAAAAATTGAACCAATTCTAAAATTGAGTCAATTCTGTTTTTGTGGCAAACAGCCGCTATGAGCGGATTGCGGGCAAGGCAGAAGGCGGATCGGCACCGCCGCATCATCGAGGCAGCGGCGGCGCTTTTCCGCGATGCCGGTTATGAAGGCGCCAAGATCGAGACCATCGCGGCGCAGGCCGAAGTCTCGGTCGGCACCATCTACAATTACTACCAGAACAAGGGCGACATCCTCGGCGCCATCGTCTCGATGGAGGTCAACGAGGTGCTGAATGCCGGGCGCGGCGTCGTCGCCAACCCGCCAGCCAATGTCGGCGACGCTCTCGATACGCTGCTCGGCATCTATATCGAGCACTCGCTGCATTATCTCAGCAAGGAGATGTGGCGGCAGGCGATGGCGATCTCGACGCAACTGCCCGACAGCCCGTTCGGCCAGGCCTATACCGCGCTAGACCGCGCCCTGACCGAGCAGATCCGCGCGCTGATCGTCCGCCTGCAGGCGCTCGGCCTGGTGCGCCGCGACATCGACGGGCCGGCGCTCGGCGAACTCATCTTCAACAACATGAACATGATGTTCATCGAATTCGTGAAGCGCGAGGAGGCGAGGATTGCCGAACTGCGCACGGCGATACGCAGGCAGAACAGGATATTGGTGGCGGCGATCGGAGTTTGAACGGAGGATCTCAAAACCGGAATTTTCGGTGTCTTAGACAGAATTCTCAAGAAGAATTTCCGCGCATGGCATCTACGAGTTTCTTTTCCCTCCCGGCTAGTTCGTTCGGTTATTGACTGACCTCGATAACTAGCCGCCACATCTGCAGAGCCATCCATCCTTCGTTTTCTTGAGTTCAGAACTTGCCAGCGGTTTCGGCCTGATGATGTAATCAACCTCCGATTTTTGTATGAGTGAAAAGCACATCGAGTATTTGTTTATGTACGCGAGCATAATCTCGCGCCCGGTTCGCCCGCGAACTAGGGAATACTCGCACACCCAGACGTCCTTGAACGCGGGCGGGTCGAAGGAAAATGTGCTCTTCAACTCATCCGCTTGCACTCTTTCGAGGAGCGTCGGCATCGGGTTCGCATAGCCGGCCGCGTTTGTGTACACTTCGAGTGCCGTAGGAGGTGGATCCCTTAGATACCAGTCCCAAAAATAAGCGCCAATGAATGAGACTACCGCGCCTACAAGAATGGCGCGGAAGTCCGCTCCATCCGCCCAGAACCAGCCCCACACGCGCCGCGCGTAGCGTTTGATTTTATGAATGTTCATTTGATCGGTAGGTATACCGACAAGGTGGCGGCATTTTTCCTGGCTTCGAGGAGGAAATCACCGGCTTCGGTTCTGCCACATGACACGTCCTTCCCATTGTAGAATTTGTCATCCTTCCAGAGCGTTTCAAATGAACATTTCTCTATCTCATTGGAATTATCTGCGATCGCCTTCATCCATTGTGCCCTTTCGTCCGCTCCCACATCCGGGCTCAGCAACGGAATCGCCAACGCTTCAATCGCGGAGGGGACGAATTTTCCCTGCACTATAGAAAACGCTTTGGCAGCGTCCGACGTATTTTTTAGTTCATCCCAAGTGTCGAAGACAGCTTTGAATTTTCCCATCGGCGCTATTGATACGAAGAACTTACATGTCTGCGTTGCTGGGTCCTTCAGCACATTAACAGCGAGCTGAGGATCGACATTAACTTCGGCCATCTGGCGTACTGCATCACAGGTATAGCGCACCTGTGCCTCCGCCTGATGGGAACTCAGCAGGATTCCCGAAGTGATGGCCAAACCAATTCTATTGATCGTCATTTCGCCCTATCCCCGCTACAACCGATTGGCACTTGTTACCCTACGATCATTTGCCGCTAAAAGACCATGGGTTCAAAACGACGCTCGACAGCCTGGGGTGTTAGGCGAAGGCCACTCCAAGCCCCCGCTGTTCTTCGATCCTGGGGTGCGCCGCCACATCCTTCAACATCATCGAGGCATATGAGCTTGGGCGGTGATTTACACGTGGTATGATCCGCATTCGAAGCCGCCCGCTACTCAAGATTTCATGGACGCGGTATTACTGGGTCGGGGTCACTCAATTTAGGGCAACAGACCGATGGCGAAGCTTCCAAGCGCGATTGAAATTTATCTGACGGAAATGCAACGGCCTAAGCTGCTGTTCTCAAAATTCCTGCAGCCGGGGGGCAGATGTCCCCACTGTTCGATACCCAATCCTGGATATGCGGAATGGTGGACGAGTGGCGGCTTGGTTCCAAGGGCAACCCCTGGTTTCACCGCAAAATGGGGTACCTATTTTTGTACAGCCTGCGGCGGAGGGGTACTGGCAAAAGGTGTTTGGGGTGATGCTAAAGATAATGCAGAAATTGCGTCATTGATCCCAACGGCACGGTCTGTTCATGACGATGTGCCTGAGCCCGTGCGAACCTTTCTTCAACAGGCTATAGATACTCAGCACGCACCCGACGCAGCGGCCGTCATGGCAGGCTCGGCTGTGGACTCCATGTTGAAAGTCTTAGGCTACGAAGACGGCAGCGTGTATGCGCGCATTAACAAGGCCGTCGAAGAACACAAAATTACGGAAAGTATGGGGGAATGGGCACACGCGGTGCGGCTGGAGGCCAATAACCCGAGGCATGCCGACAAAGCTAAACCTCACGTATCCTCTGCTGAGGCGGCACAGTCTGTGGAATTTGCGGAAGCCCTCGCATTTTTCTTGTTTGTGCTCACGGAAAGAATAAAGCGCGGGAAAACAGCGGCCGAGGAAGCATCGTTGCCGAGTTGAAAACCTGCTGGTACGCCGCGACATTGACGGGCCGGCGCTCGGCGAACTCATCTTCAACAACATGAACATGATGTTCATCGAGTTCGTGAAGCGCGAGGAGGCGAGGATTGCCGAACTGCGCACGGCGATACGCAGGCAGAACAGGATATTGGTGGCGGCGATCGGAGTGTGAGAAGATCAAAGGCGAGTAGGGCCTGGAACACAAAT
This sequence comes from Mesorhizobium sp. M0159, assembly GCF_040322295.1. NCBI lineage: Bacteria > Pseudomonadati > Pseudomonadota > Alphaproteobacteria > Hyphomicrobiales > Phyllobacteriaceae > Mesorhizobium > Mesorhizobium sp. M0159. Next base: position 72,403 of record NZ_JAMYTF010000023.1, on the reverse strand, counting down.
CGCCGCAGCCGGAGCATCGCCTAACGGTTGATCAGCCATAGAATCGCCGAGAGCACGATGCTGACCAGTATCCCCGTGGTGATAGGGACATAAAGCCTGAAGTTCTCACGCTCGATCACGATATCGCCGGGCAGCCTGCCAAGGCCGGTCCGAGCCAACCAAGGCCACAGCAGGCCTATGGCAACTATGCTGAGACCAACGACGATCAGAGTTCGCGACATGGCAGCATCCTGCCGATAAAAATGCCGGGCGCCTGGTATGGACCCGGATCACCCAGCCGTTAGGCCTGCTCGAGCGAGGATTTCAGGAGCCGGCATGACATGCCCGTGCGGCTTGCAGTAGACGGGGTCGATCGCGTGATAGCCAAGCAGATGGCCGAGTGGCGCCAGGATCCCCAGCGCCACTCGCTGAATCGCAGGTGGCGGGTGCGTGAAGACGATCACGTCGGCAAATTCTCTGGCGATGACTGCTGCCTGAAGCGGCGAAGGTCTACCTTTTCTGTCTACCTTGCCGGCATTGGCCAGGCCGAAGAGCATGCCGATCAGCAGCTCGAAACGGTTCGGGTCGACATTGTCCGCACCTGGCGCCCGGTCGACTTCGACCAGGACATGCGCTTCTTCGGTTTTGCTGCTGTTCCACCAATCATGTGCGACGCCTGCTTCGACCGTGGCGGATTGGCCAGGCCCCAGGGACAAAGTGCTCCCGGCGATGCAAGCGTCGAGACGGCCACGGAGGACGGTAAACCGTTCCGTCAGATTCGGGTGGAAGTGCTCGCCCACCACTGCGGCTCCCGGCCGGGCGGTCAGATGAGCGATGCCAGGTCGCTGGCCGCGGTCTTCGGTACCACGCAGGATGACCGCATATTCGCCGGTCACCTTGTTCTCGTAGACATCTCCACAGCGTGACATGGATCGGCTCCGGAGTTTCAGAGCACCACTGCCCGGCAACTCTATCGTCAAAGACTTGGTCGTTCAACGACGCTCCAACGGGCGATTGCGGAAACACCAGTTGCCGGCTCTTCGTCAACGCGGGCGATCAGCGCTCTACCGAACATGCTTAGGCGGCCGCGCTCGCGGAAACGGCACGACCGTCAGTGGCGCCTTGCGGAATTCCGCGATGGCTATTTCTTCAATCAGCGCGTCGAGGGCCTCGTTGACGCGTCGGCTCGTTTCATCCGCGCCGCAGAGGCGGTTTTGTGCGCACTCCAAAAGCTCGCGCGCCGCGGCGAAATCACTTCGCATGACAACACCCTTTGGTTTTTGGCCCGCCGCACCGACATTGTCGGCGCGCTTAATTGAGCGAGTGCTAATATACACAGGAGCAATTTAATCGAATGGTACGAGATGGCCGAGGCCGGGAGAGAGGGCCGAAATGACGGCTCTGCAACCGCGAAGTCACGCCCGGGCTCAGCGTCTCTAGATATGAGATGCTAACTCGTTGTCTGGCGACAGATTTTGCCAGCAATTTCACGGAAGTTTCTGGTGACCCGACGAGGACGGTCCCGACACGTACGCCCCTAATACGATCTTGGGCGGCTTATATATTCTCTGGCGGCGGCAATCTGGCGCCGGTGCTCGCGGAGGAAGGCTGCGCCGAAACAAATGGCGAAGGCCAGTACTGAAAGGCTTGTCGTTGCTCTTGATGTTGGATCGGGATCGGGACTTAGCAGGAAACGGAAACCGAACGCGAAGGCGAAGACGATAAATCCGCCAAATATGCCGTTGATGAAGGGGGCGGTCGTGCGTTTCTGCTCCAACGAAGACTCCTAGGTTTTCCGCTAGGGAACTATGGTTTCCGCTAGGGAATATATGCGTTGAAGCTGATGTGCTACCGATCCTGACGGCCCCGGCCTGTGGATATCGGGGATGAGCAGATATCAAGCGCCCCGGAGGTCTCAAGAAGCCCGTACTGGTGCCCCCGGACGGAATCGAACCGCCGACCTTCGGTTTACAAAACCGCTGCTCTACCAGCTGAGCTACAAGGGCACGGCGCTCCGGTTACCATATCTGCTGCGCCAGTAAAGACAAAACTCCGTTTTCCGATGCCGCGAACGCGGCGGTTCTGCCGCCAAGGCGTCCTGAAAACGGCCAATTCGCTTCCTATATTGATCGAAGGTGCAATTGCATCAGCGAGGCAGTCGCATGATCAGGTTTGTCATCATTCTCCCGCTCGTCGTCGTGGCCTGGGTTCTCCTGGTGAAGCTCATCAAGGACCTGAAGCACGCCAATATCGACTGGACCGGCGTCACCACCATCATCGGCTTCATCGCGCTCGCCTTCTGGCTTCGCCATATCACCGGCATGGGCTGAGGCCTGCCGGTTGTTCCGGTGAACTGTCGACGGCGCGACCGTTCGTGGTCGCGCATCAGACCGCGCGATTTCTCCCGCCGAGAAAAAATCCAAAAAGACCTTCGAACCTTTTTCCTTGTCGCGACGACTGACGGTCAAGAGGCGGTTGGATCGCCTCCCACAACAAGGAGATCGTCATGTTCAAGCGCACCATCGTTTCCGGCCTCGTCGCCACCACCGTCGCCACCGCCATGCTGGTTGGTACGGTTCAGCCTTCGGCCGCCCATCACAAGCACAAGCACCTCGGCATCGGCATTGCTGCAGGTGTCGGCGGCTTCCTGCTCGGCAGCGCGCTCGCCCAGCCGCGCACCGTCTATATCGAGGAAGACGGCGGCTCCTGGCACGTCCGGCGCTGCCTCAATCGCTACCAGAGCTACGACCCGTACTCGGACACCTATGTCGGCTACGACGGCTATCGTCATCGCTGCCGGCTTTGAGAGCCACTACTGCCAATTTTGAGAGGAGGTGACCGTTTCAGGCAACCGGAAGAAGGGGCACCCCACTGCCCCTTTTTCTGCGTGTCTGAATGGCAGGGCAGAGGGGTTGTTCCTCCGACCTCTTAGGACCTGGGTTCCTCGCCCGCCGCGAAGCGGGGGAGAGGTGGCCGCCCACGGGTCTTGCCTTCGGCAAGCCCGAGGACAGGCTCCGCGGCCGGAGAGGGGGCCTTCGTAGGGCGCGGTTCCCTCTCCGTCGCGGCTTCGCCGCGCCACCTCTCCCCACTTCCGTGGGGCGAGGAACCCAAGCTGGAATAAAGCCGCGCTCCGTCAGCCTCTCTGTCCTGTCGAACATCGCCCACTTAAGGCGAGATCGGATGCCGCTTCAGCATTCGCCAACACTCTTGCCGATGTACAGGGATTTCCCGACAGCCTAATCTACTGCCGAGCCGAAACAGGGGAGAGGGCGCTTGGGCGAGCAAGATCCGAACGAAGAGCCGATCGAGACAATTTTCCGCAACGGCACAATCACCACCGTCGGCATCCTGCTGGCGTTCTCGCTGGGCTTCATCACGCATTGGGCCGCCAACCCGATACCATGGGAAATCTATCACCTGGCCGCCGTCGTGCCGATTTTGATCGGCATTGCCCTGCAGATACGAGCGCTGCGGTTGCTGCTCGACATAACGTCTCTACAACGGCGCGTTTATGAACGCGCCAATCGTATCTTCATTGCCGGCCTCATCTTCACCGCCTGCGGAGTTGGGCTGGCGATGCTGCTTGATTTCTACGACCTATCGACCAAGAGCGCGGTGCCCGGGGGCTAGCTCTGGCCATCCTGGCAGATGTCGCACCATTCGGCGCTGGTCAGCGCTGCCATGCGCTCGGCTCGCTGCCAAGGCCGGGAGGGGTCGGCAGGCCGCCGATCATCCTCGTCACCTCCGCCGCCGCATCGTGCACCAGCGGGCCGATCTCGGCCAGCCGTTCCGGCGTGACCCGTACTGTCGGCCCGGAGACCGAAACGCCGCCGATCGGCTCGCCGAATTCATTGAAGATGGCGGCGGCAACGCAGCGCATGCCCGGATGCCGCTCCTCGTCGTCTACCGACCAGCCGCGCAGCTTGATCGTCACCAGGTCGCGGGCGAGCGCCGAGATGTCGGACAGCGTGTTTTCGGTGAAGCGCTCCAGCCCGGCCCGGCGCAGGATGGTGGCGACGCGTTCCGGCTCGAGATGCGCCAGCACCGCCTTGCCGATGCCCGAGGCATGGAAGGAGCTGCGCGTGCCCGGCCGGAAGAAGGCGCGGATCGCCTGGTGCGTCTCGACCTGACTGACGAAGACGACGCAATCGTCCTCGGCGACGCCGAGATTGGCGGTCTCGCCGGTCTTCTCCATCAGTTCCTGCATGACGATACGGGCGCGGTCGACCAGCTTGCGGCGGCGCAGGAACGCCGCGCCCATGCGATAGGTCTCGACGCCGATCGACCACAGCTGGTCGGTGCCGTCGAACTCGACCATGCCGTGGTTCTCCAGCGTCGTCAGCATGCGGTAGGCGGTGGATGCCGGCAGACCGGAACTGGCGGCGATCTCGCTCAGCGACAGGCCACTGCCATCGGCGACGATTGCCAGGATCCGCAGCGCCCGGTCCAGCGACTGCACCGAGGCGGCCTCGGACGGCCCGTTGAAGGCGCGCGGCCGGCCGCGCTGGCGTTTTTCGGTGGTTTCCATCGGGCCATTCTTCCCCTGTTCGCCCAAACAGGCAATGAAAAAGTTTTCCAGTGATTTACGAAGCGAATTCATGGAAAACAAAAAGGCCAATAAATTCAACCAATAAGAGCTGTTTTCTAGAAATGGAAAAATATTCTGAAAAAATTGAAAAATCATTGGTGCGCTGGCATCATGGGCTATCAACAATTCCGTGGAGGCTGACATGGCCAGGATGCGCGCAGTCGACGCAGCGGTTCTCGTTCTCGAAAAGGAAGGCATCTCCTGTGCCTTCGGCGTGCCGGGTGCTGCGATCAACCCGCTCTATTCGGCACTGAAGGCGAGGGGCAGTATCCGCCATATCCTTGCGCGTCACGTAGAGGCGGCCTCGCATATGGCCGAAGGGTTTACCCGCGCCAGATCGGGCAATATCGGTCTGTGCATCGGCACTTCGGGTCCCGCCGGCACCGACATGATCACCGGCCTCTATTCGGCCGCTGCCGATTCAATTCCCATCCTCTGCATCACCGGGCAGGCGCCGCGCGCGCGTCTCAACAAGGAGGATTTTCAGGCCGTCGACATTGCGGCGATCGCCGCACCCGTCGCCAAATGGGCTGTTACCGTCATGGAACCCTATCTGGTGCCGATGGCGCTGCAGAAAGCGTTCCATCTGATGCGCTCGTCGCGGCCGGGGCCGGTGCTGATCGATTTGCCTGTCGATGTGCAACTGGCCGAGATCGAGTTCGATATAGATGCCTATGAGCCGCTGGTGCCGTTCAAGCCGGCAATGTCGCGCGCTCAGGCCGAGAAGGCGTTGACGATGCTGAACGCGGCGGAAAAGCCTGTCATCGTCGCCGGCGGCGGCATCATCAACGCCGATGCGTCCGATCTGCTGATCGAGTTCGCCGAGGTCACCGGCGTGCCTGTCATTCCGACGCTGATGGGCTGGGGTGCGATCCCCGACGACCACCGCCTGATGGCCGGCATGTGCGGGCTGCAGACCTCGCACCGCTATGGCAATGCCACGATGCTCGAAGCCGATTTCGTTTTCGGCATCGGCAACCGCTGGGCCAACCGCCACACCGGTTCGATCGACGTCTACACCAAGGGTAAGAAATTCATCCACGTCGATATCGAGCCGACGCAGATCGGCCGCGTCTTCGCGCCGGACCTCGGCGTCGTCTCGGACGCCGGTGCGGCGCTGAAAATGCTGCTCGACGTCGCCACCGAGTGGAGAACGGCCGGAAAATTGCGCGACTGGTCGGGCTGGGCCGGCGAATGCCGGCAGCGCAAGAAGACAATGAAGCGCAAGACCCATTTCGACCAGGTCCCGCTGAAGCCGCAGCGCGTCTACGAGGAGATGAACAAGGCGTTCGGCCGCGACATCACCTATGTCACCACGATCGGCCTGTCGCAGATCGCCGGGGCGCAGTTCCTGCACGTCTACAAGCCACGCAACTGGATCAATTGCGGCCAGGCCGGCCCGCTCGGCTGGACGCTGCCGGCAGCGCTCGGTGTTCGCGCCGCCGATCCGGACCGCACCATCGTGGCGCTGTCCGGCGACTATGATTTCCAGTTCATGATCGAGGAACTGGCGGCCGGCGCACAGCACAGATTGCCCTACATCCATGTCGTCGTGAACAATGCCTATCTCGGCCTGATCCGCCAGGCGCAGCGCGGCTTTTCGATGGACTTCGAAGTCAGCCTGGCCTTCGAGAACGTCAACCGGAAAGACGAGCCTGAGGCGGGCTACGGCGTCGACCACGTCGCCGTTGCCGAGGCGATGGGCTGCAAGGCGGTCCGGGTGCGCCGGCCGGGGGAATTCGCCGGTGCCTTCGAAGAGGCAAAGCGCCTGATGAACGAGCACCAGGTTCCGGTGGTGCTCGAATTCATCCTCGAGCGCGTCACCAACGTTTCGATGGGTACCGAAATCGACAAGATCACCGAATTCGAGGAGCTAGCCGAACATCACGAAGATGCCCCCACGGCGATCGTCATGCTCGATTAAGCCGCATATGAGGAACTACTGCCATGCCACGGTTTTCAGCCAATCTTTCGATGCTCTTTGGCGAGCATGACTTCCTCGACCGCTTCGATGCCGCCGCCCGCGCCGGCTTCAAGGGCGTCGAGTATATCGGCCCCTATGACCATGCGCCGGATGTCGTCGCGGCCAGGTTGAAGAAGAACGGGCTGACGCAGGTCCTGTTCAACCTGCCTGCCGGCGACTGGGCCAAGGGCGAGCGCGGCATCGCGATCCTGCCCGACCGCATCCCGGAGTTCCGGCAGGGCATTGCCAAGGTCGTCACCTATGCCCATGCGCTCGGCTGCGAGCAGGTCAACTGCCTCGCCGGCATCGCGCCGCAAGGCGTCGATCGCTCCGTGCTGGAAGACGTCTTCGCCGAAAATCTGGCTTTCGCGGCCGAAAAGCTGGAGCAGGCCGGCATCAGGCTGCTGATCGAGCCGATCAACACCCGCGACATTCCGGGCTTCTTCCTGAATTACTCGGACCAGGCTCTGGCCCTGATCGACCGCGTCGGATCGAAGAACCTGTTCCTGCAATACGACATCTATCACATGCAGATCATGGAGGGGGATCTCGCCCGTACCATAGAGGCAAACCTCAACCGCATCGCGCATATCCAGCTTGCGGACAATCCCGGCCGTCATGAGCCGGGGACGGGCGAGATCAATTTTCCTTTTCTGTACAACCACATCGACCGCATCGGCTATGCCGGCTGGGTCGGCGCGGAGTATAAGCCGAAGGCGGGGACGGAAGCCGGGCTTGGCTGGTTTCGGGACGCGGCCGGGCAGGGGAGTGCGGCGGCGTAGACGCTACGTATCGCACGTCGCGTTCCTGCGCGCCCCCCTCTGGCCTGCCCTCTTTGCCAAAACTTGGCATCTCCCCCACAAGGAGGGAGATTGGATGTCACCGCCGCTTTCGCCAATTTTCGAGGTCGGGAACGTTTAAGGGCCGGCGCGGGAACTGCCGATCTCCCCACTCGTGGGGGAGATGGCCGGCAGGCCAGAGGGGGGCGCGCAGGAACGCCCCCTTAACAAGAAACGGAGAAAGACATGGACACCATCGGCTTCATCGGTCTCGGCATCATGGGCGCGCCGATGGCGGGGCATCTGCTAGACGCCGGTTATCAGGTCGTCGCCAGCGACCACCGCTCGAAGCCGCCGGCCGATCTCGTCGCCAAGGGCCTGAAGACAGTCACCGGCCATGATGCCGTCGCGCGTGCCGCCGACATCGTCATCACCATGGTTCCGGATACGCCGCAGGTCGCCGACGTGCTGTTCGCTGAGAACGGCGTCGCGTCCGGGCTGACAAGAGGCAAGCTGGTCATCGACATGAGCTCGATCTCGCCGATCGAGACCAAGGAATTCGCAAAAAAGATCAACGATGTCGGCTGCGACTATCTCGACGCGCCGGTGTCGGGCGGCGAGGTCGGCGCCAAGGCGGCTTCGCTGACCATCATGGTCGGCGGTGAGGAAAAAGCCTTCGAACGCGCTAGGCCCATCTTCGAGAAGCTTGGCAAGAACATCACTCTGGTCGGACCGAACGGCGTCGGCCAGACCACCAAGGTCGCCAACCAGATCGTCGTCGCGCTGACCATTGAGGCCGTCGCCGAAGCGCTTGTTTTTGCATCGAAAGCCGGCGCCGACCCGGCCAAGGTCAGGCAGGCGCTGATGGGCGGGCTCGCAAACTCGCGCATCCTGGAAGTGCATGGCGAGCGCATGATCAAGCGCACTTTCGCGCCCGGCTTCCGCATCGAACTCCACCAGAAGGACCTGAATCTCGCCCTTGAAGGCGCGAAAGCGCTCGGCGTCGCCCTGCCCAACACTTCAACGACGCAGCAATTGTTCAACTCGTGCGCGGCGAATGGCGGGTCAAAGGAGGATCATTCGGCGCTGGTCAAGGCGCTGGAGCGAATGGCGGGATGTGAAGTGGGTGAATAGTGAATAGTGAATAGTGAATAGTGGGTCGGTAATCAGTAGCAGATGGGTGAGTCGTTGGTAGTGAATTGGTCACGACTTACGTACACTCTCACCATTCACCATTCACCATTCACCATTCACCATTCACTCTCTCAAAAACTTCCTCGCCGCATAAAGCGCCACCGCCGCGGCATTCGACACGTTGAGCGAGCGGATGGCGCCGGGCATGTCGAGCCGGGCCAGCGTCGTCACCGTCTCGCGCGTTTTCTGGCGCAGGCCTTTGCCCTCGGCGCCAAGTACCAACGCGATCTTTTCTCCGGCAAAGCTCGTTTCGAGCTCCGCCGGCCCGTCTGAATCCAGGCCGATCGTCTGGAATCCGGCCTCGTGCAGCTGCTCCAGCGCATGGGCGAGGTTCTTCACCTCGATCTGATCGATGTGTTCGAGCGCGCCGGAAGCCGACTTTGCCAGCACGCCGGATTCCTGCGGGCTGTGGCGCGCCGTGGTGATCAGTGCGCCGGCGCCGAAGGCGACCGCCGAGCGCAGGATCGCGCCGACATTGTGCGGATCGGTGATCTGGTCGAGCACCAGCACCAGCCTGGTGTCGCCGAGCGCATCGAGGCGTTTCGGTTTCAGCGGCTCGGCCTCGATCACCACGCCCTGGTGCACGGCATCCGAGCCGGTGACCTTGTCGATGTCCCTGGGTTCGACCAACTCCGCCTTGAAGGGCAAAGCGCCAAGATCGGCGATTGCCAGCCGCTCGGCAGCGTTGCGCGTCACCAGCATCTTCTTGATTTTTCGGCGCGGATTGTCGAGTGCGGCCCGCACCGTGTGCAGCCCGTAGAGCCGCACCAGCCCATCCGCCGGGTTCTCGCCGGGCGGCACCGGCTGGCGTGGCCTGAATGCAGGCGCGCCACCGCTCTTCTCGTCGCGATGCGCGCGGCGCAGCTTGGCGTAGTGGGTGTCTTTAGGGGTCTTCGATTTGTTGTCGTTGCTCATGGCCGGCTTCTATAGCCGTGTCGTCCGGCCATGGATACAGCTGCATAAGCTGCTTGTCGGGCGAGGCGTGAGATTCAGCGCTTTTTGCCGGACTGTTGCGGTTGACAGTTTTGGGCGCTGCCGCCATAAGGCGCTTCGCGGAAGGGCTGCTCAGGCAGCCGCGACGCGTCGATGCCTCGTTGCATGGCTCCGGCGGCAGACTGGAGAGGTGCCCGAGTGGTTAAAGGGGACGGACTGTAAATCCGTTGGCTATGCCTACGTTGGTTCAAATCCAACCCTCTCCACCACTGCCGGCCCGGAAGCCCTGAAACGCAGAGCGAGCGTCGGAGCGGATCCGATGCTTGACTGAAAGGCGCGGGTATAGCTCAGTGGTAGAGCAGCAGCCTTCCAAGCTGAATATGCGGGTTCGATTCCCGCTACCCGCTCCAGTCATCTATTTGAAATCATTGATGAAATCGCTTTCTAAAAAGTGCGCCGTGTCACGCGTGTCACTGGCGTGTCACTGTCTTAGTTTGGCTCGGGCCTCGGCCACCTTGCGGTTGTTGTCGAGGTCGCCGTTGCGGACGTAGCCTTGCGTTGTCTTGGTGGTGGTGTGGCCGGCCATCTTGCGGGCCGATTCGAGATCGGTGGCGATCTCGGCTTCCGAAATCGCGCCAGCGCGGGTGTCCATCGACCAGACGCTTGCCGGCACCTTCGCCGCGGTCGCCACCTCGCGCCAGTCGGTGGCATAATAATTTTCCCGGTAGGGCAGGCCGGTCGCTTCCGAGACGATCAACGGCCCGAAGGCGGGCAGCTTGATGCGCCTCAGCACCATCTGCACCAATGGACATTTGCTCAGATCGTGCTCGGTCGCCGCCTTGTTCTTGGCGGTGATCGGTACGGTCAGGACATGGTCGGCCGAGATGTCGGCCACCGTCAGGCCGCGCCACTTGGTGTTGCCGCGCACAATGCCGCCGGCATCGCCGGCCTCGAGTGGAAGCCATTCGCCGATGATGTGGATGCGGCGCAGCGCGGTGTCCCATTGCAGCGCCTGCGTCAGCGCGATCGACGGCCGCTTCAGCCTGATCGCCGTGGCGCAGATGGCGAGCGCGTGCCTGTATTCCATCTTGACGCGGCGCGGGTCCGGCGTGGCGAATTCCATCAAGGACAGGATCTCGCGCGCCTGGGCGCAACCAGCCAGGCGTTCCGTCGTGCCGAAGGAGAGGACCGATCGCAGCTTGCGGATGGCGCCATGGGCACGGCGCGTGCGGCCCTTCGATCCCCATTGCTCGAACCAGCGGCGGAAATCCGAGCCGACCAGGTTGCGCACCAGGCGCTTGCCGACGGTGTCGATGATGAGCCTCAGCGAGGGATCATAGTCACGAATGCGGGTCGGGTGCTTCAACGCCTGATAGGGCGATTGCGGATGCGTCTTGTAGACAAGCACCGCCGAGGCGACAGACCCGTCATATTCCGGGCTCTTGCCGTGGCCTTCCAGATCGGCGAGCAATTCATCGGTCCAGGTCCGGCAGATTTTCGAGATGGCCTGGTCGTCGGTTGTGACGTTCGGATGCTCAAGCAGGGCTTGGGCGATCGCTTCATCGGTGATCGGCCGCGGGTCGAGCGCCTTCGGCGCCGTCTTGCAGGCCCGCTGCGGCACCCAATAATGGGCGCGGCTGCCGTTCGCCCTTGGCCGGTATTTGTAGCCCGGCCGGTCCTTTCGCTGTTCAGTCATTAAAATTTTCCTCTCCGTCCACGGCGGCGGGAATGCCGCCGGTACGGGAAGGAGAGTCCAAACCGGCGCGCCGGTCAAAGAAAACTTCGACGGAGCGGCGATCGGTCTTGTTCACAAGCTGGTCGCGGGGCGGAAAATGGCGCGTGGCGCGCAGCCGATCGAGCGCGCGTTCGGATAGGCCGAACCAAGCGCGCAGCTCCTGGTCGGTCATAAAGCGCGGTACGAATCGCTCGTCCAGCTTCATGGCTTTGCCTTCCGGATGGCGTTGCCGCTGGTGATCATCGCGCTGCCGTCGGCGAACTCGACGCGGACCGAGTTGAAGCGGGCCGGGCTGGGCAGTCCGAAACCTGGCAAGGCGAAAGAGGCGGAACCGGCGCGGCTGCGCGCGCTCACGCGGCAGGGCTGGTCTTTGCGGCCGTGACGGTCCCAGCGATAGATGTAGGGAAGGGCGGTCAATCCGGCCTCCAGTGCCAGAAGCCCTGCAAACCCTTCGCCGGCTGGATCGGCTCCAGCGGCACGATGTCGGTCAGCGGCCAAGCCCAATTGGTATGCTCGTCGCGATCGCTGTCGTTCAGCTTCGCGCCGAACTCGGCGACGATGTCATGGGCACGCTTCGGCTCGCCCAGCATCGCCGTGCCGAGGATCGAGGCCAAGGGCAGGGCGAACGGGTTGGAGTGCCAGCGCTCGAGCATTGCCAGCGCTTCGGGCCTCAACGCCGTCGACCACGATTCGGCAGAGCGCAGGCGCAGGATCAGATCAGCCAGCTCGGATTTTCTCACCGGCCGGGCGCCGGCGTGGATGGCGATCCGAGTGCTGCGCAGCGCCCTTGGCGCCGGCCAGCCGCGAAACTCGTAGGGTTTGACGCCGGCCATGATCAGCGTCGCCCAGGGCTGCCAGATGGTCAGGGCTTTCATGTCGACACCGCTGGGAAGTCCTCGGGATCGAGGCTTTCCCTCTTTTCCAGCACGAGTTCGGCGCCGGCGCGGGTGAGGCGAAACAGGTCGCTACCACCGGTTAGTTCCGAGCCGGCGCGCCGCCATGCGTGACCGGCCTCAACCAGCGCCATCCATTCGCGATGATCGTTACCGCCTTCGCCTGTGACGAAGTGGTTTCGGTACGAGCGCCGTTGCCTGTTCGGCAGACCGAGCGCGTGTCGCGCGAGGTCCTTCTGTGCCGGGGTCATGCTGCCACCTCTGGAAATTGGGAGTGCTCGACGCCGTCGAGCAGCCGGCCGGAGGCCTTCTTGCCGACCTGTTCCATACTCATACTGGGTCGATCGAGGCCGTAGCCGGCGCCTAACCAATAGGGCTTTGCAGGCGCGATCGTTCCATGGGGCATCGGATGTGCGCAAAGCTGCCAGTCAGTCTCGCGCCATGCGCCCCACTGCTTGAAAAAGAACGGCACGCCGGCGGCCTGGCATTGATCGCGGATCGAGCGCGCCCAGGCAGGATGCATCGGCCGCGCGCCCGGGCCGCTCTCGCCGCCAACGATGATCCAGTCGAGCTTTCCGCCATCATGCCGAAGCCCGACGTCGATGTCGCCTAGGCGATTTCCGGAGGGATCACGCGCTTCCGCCTGCATCTTTCCGGCAGGCGCATTCAACCAAGTCGCATCCTGGGCATTCGCCGGCCAGTGCGGATCGGGATGACCGCCGCAGTCTTCGAAGGTGTCGGTGAACTCCCCAATCCGATCGAACCTGATTGGTCCAAGCAGCGGCTCGGCCGAGACGAAGCGGATCGCGGCTGGAGTCGCCAGCAGTTCGGGCACGCGCTCGTCGGCGCGCTTCTGATCCTCGGCCGAGACGCCGCACCAGACGTTGTGCAGCGGCCAGGAATAGACCTCGGCCGGCTTGCCGGTGAAAGTGTACCAGTTGACGTAGATGTCCTCGAGCAGGTCACGGCGCGACAGGAACTCGCGCATGCGGTCGGCACGCTTGGTCAGCACCTGGTAGGTGTGATGGTCGGCGGCGGCCATGACGGTGAACACGTCGAGGATCCATTCGTCCGGGACGTTTTCGGCGAACAGGTCGCCATGGGCGCAGACGAAGATCCGGCGCGGCTTCTTCCAATCGAGCGGCTGATGAAGCCATTGCCGGTTGAGCCGCACTTCGCCGGTCCAGACAGGGCCGGCCTTGGTGTCGCGCGTCAGGCCCTTGCGGCTGTCGATGTGCTTCAGCCGGGTGCCGGCGAGCTTCATAGCGTAGCAGTTGGTGCAGCCGGGCGAGACGATCGAGCAGCCGGTGATCGGGTTCCAGGTCGCGTCCGTCCACTCGATCGATGAATGGTCAGCCATTTTCCACTCCGTCGATATTGGTATGCCGCATGACGATGTCGGCGCCGCCGTCAGCATCCAGCCACGTTTCCACCGCCGACGTTGGGGCGGCCTTGGCATTGGAGAGGCGGACTTCAATATCAGAGCGCCGGATGCCGTTTTGAAAGTACAGGTCGTCTACGCCGTCACGAACAGGTTGCCCCAAAAACGCTTCGACTGCCGTATCGCCCAACACAGTGGCAGCGCGAAGCCGGCTCAGTTCGTCTTGCGCCCATTGAGGTAGCGCTTCGAAAGCCAAGCGCTCGTATTCAGCGATGTCATCGGGCGCAGGGTTTATGGTCGAGGTGAGCCGCCTGCCGGTCGTCGGATCGCTGTCACCTTCCTTCTCGGCCATGCGCATGGCCCATTCTTCCGTCACGAGCGGTTTGCGCACGGGCGAGCCCGAAGTGTTTGACCCTATGCCGCCGCATCCTTGCGGATCGTGGCAAAGACCGTCACTCGCGCAATCCTCCCACGCATTGCATGCCGTAGGCGGGAACTTCGCGCTCGCCGATGTTGGGGCGAGAGCGGCGTCGCGCATCGCGAGATAGACCTTTTGCGCGTCGGTAAAATCGACTCCCTCGTAACCGAGTTCGACAAGTTTGGCTCGGCCTGCTTCGGCCATCTTTGGGGTCAGCGCCTTCACCAACTCCCCCGGCACAGCCATGGTGGCAGGGGCGGCTTGGGCGAGGGTGGATGTGATGCCGTCTCTGACGCTCTGGTCCCACGCGCTCCATGATCCATCCTTCGACCACTCGCCTTTCACGACATCGAGAATTTGCGCACAGTTAGTCAGGAGGTTTGCCACATCCCCATCCACCGCCGATGTTGGGGCGGGCGGGGTGGCTACGAGAGTGGCGGAAAGGGCGGCTCTCATGTTCTTGCGGTAATGAGCTTTTGCGAAAGGCTCTTCATTAGCCCACGTCGATGTGAACGCCTCGCATGCACGCTCTACCGCCGAATCGTCCACCACGGCTGGCGCTTCGAGAGTGCTGAGAGTGGCAGCCGGGCGCAGTCGATCAAGGTCAACATCGCCCGCGCAGCCTGAGACATCCCAGACGACTTCGGCATTGTCGTTTTCGTCGATACTCTGCACGGTGCCGAAATCGATGCAGACGACGCGATCACCCTCTTTGATGGACATCATCAAACCCTCATTGGCATCAGGACGAAGAGCGGCTTGAGGCCGGTCTCGTCGGCGGTTTCCGGCTGGATCAGCGTCGGCGAGCCGGGATCGCCGAGGCTGAACACCAGCCGCTTGCCTTCGGCGGCGTTGAGCAGGTCGAGGCAGTAGCGGCCGTTGAAACCGATCTCGACGCTGTCGCCCTCGCCGTGCTCGATCGTGACTTCGTCATTGGCGCTGCCGGCGTCTGGATTGTTGGTGGTCAGCGTCAGGTTGCCGCCGGCCTCGAAGGCGAACTTCACCGCGCTGCCGCGCCCGCTCGACACGGTGCCGACCCGGTCGACGGCGCTGGCCAGTGCTTCGCGTTCGACGGTGAAATGGTTGGCATTGCCGGCCGGGATGACCCTGACATAGTCGGGGAAGCTGCCGTCGATCAGCTTCGACAGCAGCGTGCCTTGGCCGGTCTCGACGCGGATCTTGGTGTCCGACATGCTGACCTTGACTGCGCCCTTCTCGCCGATCAACTGGCGGATCAGCCCGACCGCGCGGCGCGGGATGATGATGGCCGGCATGCCCGCAGCACCCTCTGGCAGGGGCGCGGCGAACTTGGCCAGGCGGTGGCCATCGGTGGCGACTGCGTTCAGCGTCTCGCCGGCGTGCCAGTAGATGCCGTTGAGGTAGTAGCGCGTTTCCTCGCTCGATATGGCGAAGGAGACGCTGTCGAGCATCCGCTCGAACAGGCCGGCGTCGAGGTCGAAACTGTGGCTGAACGTGCCCTCGCTCATCGTCGGGAAATCTGTCGACGGCAGCACCTGGATCTTGAAGCGCGACCGGCCGGCGCTCAGCGTGGCGAAATCCTTCTCGGCCAGCAGCGCGATCTCGGCGCCCTCCGGCATCTTGCGAACGGCATCATGCAGGATCGCCGACGGCAGCGTGAAGGCCTCGTCCCGGCCGGCCTGGCAGGCGAGTGTGGCGCGCAGCTCGCAATCCAGGTCGCTGCCGGTGATGGTCAGTTTGCCCGCCGCGGCGTCGACGGTGAGCAGGACGTTGGCCAGCACCGGAATGGTTGTGCGTCGCTCGACGGCCTTGTTGACGAGCCCGAGCGCGGGAAGCAAAGCCTCCCGCGCCATGATGATGGTGTTGGGCGTCTTCACGCCGACATCTCCGGCGTGCCTTCATAGGTCGGGAGGTCCGTCTGGTCGCGCGCTGACGCGAGCACGTCCCGGACGTGCTCGGTGATGAACTGGTCGGGCCTGTAGATCTGATAGAACCAGGTGACCTTGCCGCCCGCCGGCCGGTAGCGCAGCCGCACCGGAATGCGCACCTTGTCGCCCATGAAGAACGGCGCGATGTTGAGCATGAAGATGCCCGGCACCTTCAGCGCCTTGCCGTCGGCGCCGCTATGCGTCTCTTCCCAGGCAATCTGGCCTTCGCCGCTCTGCAGCGTCGTCGAGGCCTTGACCTTGCTCTCGACATTGACCTGCAGGCCGCGCGACAGCTCGACTAGCTGCGCTGGTGTGGCGATCGTGGTGGCGAAGTCGCGCTCGTATTGGAGCTTCTCCTCCTCGGTAGGCGACGACAGTTCGGCGACGCGATCCTCGAGGAACCAGGCGAAGTCGCCCTGGTCCATCTTGACGCCGTCGCCCGCGACCCATTTCTGCCATTCCTCGGAAAGCGGGAAGGCGTAGTGGATGCGATGCTTGCCAAAGTTGGCGTGGCCCTCGGCCAGCTCGTGATAGTCGATGACGGACGTCAGCGTCGGCTTGCGCCAATCCATGTTGGCGAAGATGGCGCTGTGGCCGGTCTGATGGCGGATCGTAAGGTTGCAGAAGGCTTCGAAGGTCTGCGCCACCGCCTGGCCGACCTTGCGTGCAGGGTGCTGGCGGTAAGGTTCGAGCAGGCGTTCAAGACCTTCGACGCCGGGTGCCGTGCCGCGCTTGAGCAGGACCGGGACAGCACCGGGCAGGCCGGGAGCCTTGGCGGTGTTGGTCAGCGTCGCGATTTCGACACCTTCCGCCTTGGCGCCGAGCCATGCCGCGACGTTGAGGTCGACGGTGAAGGGCGAGGGCGAAAGCAGCGCTTCGCCTGCAACGTTGGAGGTCTTGTCGGCCATTGGGAAGTTTCCTTCAGGTTTGAGGGTTTGGGGGTCAAGACTGCTGGCGTTCGGATGCCGCGCGCGGGCCGCCGAACATGTCGGTCTGCTGCGGATGCTCGGTCGACAGCGAGCCGTCATCCAGCACCCAGTAGAAGGACGAGCCGCGCGCCGGCTTCGGCCGCTTCGAATCGATCTCGCACGAGATCGTCGCCGTGCCGGCCTCGACCTCGAGATTGAGCTTGAGGGTGACGTTGCCCTTGATCTTGGTCTTCGGCCGATCGCCGGAGAGCTCCTTAAGCTTGGCCAGCGTCTCGGTGATCTCGGTCGACATGGCGGCGGCGACTTCGCCGCCTTCCAGCATGCCGATGATGGTCTGTGCATCGCGGATTTTCTTCATGGTGTCCTCACGGGCCGTGTGCCTGCCGTCGAGTGTGACCGAACCGAAGGTGCCGGCAGGCTGGCCTCCGGACGGGGCGGCGAACGATCGCCGGCCCGCAGTAGCGGGCTAGAAGGGGATTTCGTCGTCGAGCGCTTCGCGCAGGCCGGGCGATTGCTGCTGGTCCGGCCCGCGCTCCTGGCGGCTTGAGCCGCCGCGCTGCGTGCCGTAATCGTCAGGGCTGCGGGCCGGATGGTCGGCCTTGTCGAGCATCTGCAGTTCGCCGCGGAACTTCTGCAGCACGACTTCAGTGCTGTAGCGAGGCTGGCCGGACTGGTCTTCCCATTTGCGGGTCGAGAGCTGGCCCTCGACATAGACCTTCATGCCCTTCTTCAGATACTGCTCTGCGACCTTACAGATGTTCTCATTGAAGCAGACGATGGTATGCCACTCGGTCTTTTCCTTGCGGTCACCGCTAGTCTTGTCGCGCCAGCTTTCCGACGTCGCGATGCGGAAATTGACCACGCTGCCGCCGCTGTTCAGCCGGCGGATTTCCGGGTCGGCACCGAGGTGGCCGATCAGAATGACCTTGTTGACGCTGCCGGCCATCAGTAGCCTCCCGCCGTCTGGAGGCGGAGCAGCTTCGCCGTTTTCTTCAGCGTCGACGTGCATCCAGCCGGCCTACTACGGCGCGACATGTAATTCTTCGCGCCCGAGCCTTTCCAAATGACCGGGGTCCCCTTCGCGATCGGCTTGCGCTTCTTGCGGCTGACGGGCTGGCTGACCGGCGCCGAAAATTGCGGCATGATTGCTGGCATCGGTTGAAGTGCAGCCGCCGAGGCGAACATCGCCGCCGCCAGCAAGGTCGGCTTACCAAGTGAGAAGGCCATTAGGCAGTCCTTTCTTCGGGCAGGGTGATGAGCGCATGGCCGGCTGGCGCGTTCGGGTCTGGTGGCGTCAGCCCGGCGATCTGTGCCTCGATGTCGGCGATCAGATCCTTGCGCAGGCTGGCGGCGAACGGCGCGGCGAGCATGATCTCGCTCGAATTATAGAGTTTTTCCCCGATCAGCAGGCGCAGCGGCTCATTGGCGCGCAAGCGCTCGACGGTGTCGTGCCAATGGCGGATCGCGGCCTCGCTCATCAGATTAAGCCCTTCGACAGCGCCAGCCATTCCGGCATGGTGACGACGACGAGGCCGCCCGCCTTCTTGACCATCTCGATTTCGGAAACCGGCACCCAGACGGCCTTGGCGTCGTCCCCAGTTTCGGAGACGCGCACGGCCTTGCTGGTTGTGGCGTGCAGCGCCAGCGTCAAATCGATCAGGTCGGAGCGGCCGCTGGTCATGCCGCCCTCACCACAATGCCGAGATAGCGATCAAGCCGGTCGAGGAAGGCGATCTCGGCCTTCATCGCGCCCCATGGTTCGATCGCTCCGGTCAGCCTTGGCGCCGACGCCACCTTGGGCAGGCACTTCTGGTCGGCCTTGGGCCCGAACAGGGCATGGGCTTCGGCGACCAGCATGCGATCGTCCATGTCCTTGACCTGGCGGACATAGAGCGGCATGCGATTGATGTCGGGCAGCCTGGCGGCTTCATAGATGGCGAGATCGATGCAGCGCTTCACCTCGCCGATCGCGCGATGGACGAGCTTTTCTATGAAGGCCGGGCGATCGAGCTTGGCCTCGGCGGCGAGTTTCGCCACCTGGTACTGGATCAGGTCGACGGCCGGCCGCGTCACATCGCCGAACGGATATTCGTGGCCGTCATGAATGACGAAATAGCCGGCCAGCACGCTGTCGCCGGTCTCGCGGAAGATGGCGTCCGCGCCCATCACCGAATGCTGCGCCACCGAATAGGCCGCACAGCGATAGATGCCATTGAAACGCGCGATCTTCGACAGCGCATTGGCCATGTCGGCGAAGTCGATGTCGGCGGCGGTCGGGCTGACAAGGTTGAACGCCGACCCGTCAGGCCGGAAGGCCGGGACAATTGAAGGAATGCGGTTGGCCGATTGCTTCACTGGGACACCTGCGGCAGCGCCTGTTCGACCGCCTTGATCACCGTCTGGCGGCTGGCCGGAAAGATCGGCAGCCGGTCCAGATAGGCGGAGAGCACCTTGAGGCAGCGCTCGCGCTGGCCGGACCACGGGTCGAGCACAAGGGCGGCGTGTGCCGTGCAATAGCGGCCCCAAGCCACGAGCAGTGCCTGTGTCTCCTTGGTGTCGCGCGGCAGCGGCGGCCGGTTCGGCAGAGGCGCGCGCGCCTTCTCGATGATGTCAGCCATCAGGTCGGGACGGCTGGTCAAATGGCGCACGCTGGCGTCTGTAGCGAGTTTCGCCGCGGCATCCTTGAACTCGACGATCTCGGCCCAAGTGAAGCCGGCGCCGATCAGATCCTTGGACCGGACGCCGCCGCCGACCGAAAACAGATCGCGCATCGCCTCGGCCATTTCGCGGCAGCGCGGATGCGCATCGTCGGCATCCTCGGGAAAGATCGGGCGCGTCTGCGTTGAGCGAAAGTCAGCTTGGCTAAGCATAACAATTGGCCTCCTGGGTACGTGCCATTGCGGAATGAAGTTCTGCCTGCCGGGCAAGCGCAGCCTGGTCTTCGAACCGGCCCTCGATGCCGGTGATGATCGTCGCGAGCTGGTCGTCGGACAGGCGGTCGCGCCAGTCGGTCCAGTCGCGTTGAACGCCGGGCATGGTGTCGTAGCCGAGGCATTCGAGCGTCTCGATCAGATCGCGCCTTTCGGCCGACATACCCTCAGGATGCTCGCCGACGTTCATCGGACGGCACCGAAGATCACGGCGGCGCAGAACAGGATCGCTGTGACCGCCGCCAGCGAGGCGAGATTCTTGGCCAGCGAGTAATCCTCGTGATAGCCTCGTGCGCGCTGCAGGCGCTCACCTTCGATGACGCCGAGATTGCGCGGGGGGACAGGATGCGACCATTGATACTGGCGGCGACGCTGGTGGCGGCTTGGGCCGGACAGGGGCGAGCAGACGATCCTTCCGTTCTCGGCCGGTCTGGCATGGAACGGGTCTACGTTTGGCTGGACTACGAATCGTGGAGCGAAGGGCTGGCGCTCATTCGGGCCGGTGTGCACGAGACCGACCCGCAAATGGTCCTTCGCCTGATGGCGTGCGTTGCCAGCAAGGGCGACCACGCGGTTGTCATCGGGCGTCCTTCCCTTGCGGCAAAGACCATCCTCGTCATTGACGGCGCCCAAAAGGGCTGTCGCGGTTTTGTGACCGACGAGGATCTTGGATTGCGATGACACTGAAGCGCTCCACCGAATGTGCGATGGGCAAAGTGTGAATTACTCACATCGAAGTGTCAAGCGTAAATGTGATAAACTCACACTTCAAAATGCGGGAGTGAGAATCATGCGGGTTTTATGGGGCCCGTTTGCGCGGCTTGGCGATTAGCACGGCCGCCAGTTCGCTCGCCAGATCGACGACCTTGGCGCGCTCCTCATCGTCGAGCGGCGCAAGGTAGGCGGCGATGACCTCTCCGAACTGCGAGGCCAGATCCTCTCCGAACGACCGCTCCAGCCTGTCGACCACCTCCCGGTTGAGGCTCTTGCCGCCGCGAACCGCCTCAAGCCGTGCTTTGAGTTCGGGCGGCAGGCGGACATGGAAGCTGGGGCGTAACGGTCGGGACATGACCCCGACTTATCGCCGAAAGGTCAAGTGTTCGAAATGGTTCCAGATTTTGTAGAAAACTGGTACTAGTTTCCCCGCTATTCACAGGGCATCGTTACAGGTTGAAACAATCTGGTGATCATTCAGCAATGGTTGTATGCGTACCGAAATGGGACACTGGACGGCGTGAAAAAACTGATTTGACAGCCTAGAGGAAATTGTTCCTAACTTCACTGCCGTTCGGTTTGGGAGAAGAGACAAGTGATCCAGTACGAATCGCGCGAAGCTGCGGGCGATCAGGCAATGGACAAATTGCGAGCGATCGCGACATCGCCTCAATCAAGAGCAGCGACGATCTCCGAGCGCATTGCCAGGGACACGCGATCAATCGCAGAGGCGATGAGTGAAATCCATGGTGGGCACTGGCGCGTGCTTATCGATCACGATGTTGGCGTGGTGGCGGTTTCGCGGGATTTCTCGGTGCCGCTCGGCTCGCCCAGCGCGAATCTGGCATAGGTCAGCACGGCGGCCTGGACCTCCCGTGGCGCCGCCGCCAAGCGCATGAAAATCTCGCGCAGCTCGTCGCTGCCGTCTATATCCTGCGGTGAGCCTTCGCCGGTGATGAGCCAGGCTTCCCTGACCCTGTAAGCGCGGGCATAGTCCTTGACCGCGCGGGTGATGCCGGTCCGACCGCTTTCGTGCTGGATGTAGGTGTTGTAGTTGAAGCCGAAACGCTTCGCGGCGGCCTTCGCATTGTCGAAGCCGCGCATCTCGCGCGCCTGGCGCAGCCGCGCCGCCTGCTCGTCTACTCGGGTTACATCCGTCATGGCGTGACTTTTTCACATTTCTGGTGTGAGTTTCTACTTGACAGATCGATGTGACTTTCTCACACTATCGGTCATGATGGATCATTCATTCGAACTAGAGACGGACAAAGCTGTCGATGTGGTCGCCCTGCGAGGCGAGCTCGGATGGACGCAGCAGCAGCTCGCGGACCATTGCGGCGTCGACCGCTCGACAGTCTCTACCTGGGAGACGAGGCCTCCGACCAAGGGGCCAGCGCTGATCCTGTTGCGCCAACTCCAGGCTTCGCTTTCCGATGCTGCTCGCCACATTCCAGTGGTTGATGGCGTCGCGGCCGGTCCCGAGAAATTCCCCCAAGCCGGGACCGGCCACCCTCTTTCTAGCGAGGCGGCCGAATGACCGCCGTTCGCTGCTCGCCTTCACTGACCTTGCTGCCGCCGCCAGCGGAGCCGATTCGCCAGTTGCCGGCGCCGACGCAGCGCATGTTGAAACTCCTGTCCGCCTTTGCCCGCGAACATCCTGCCGATCTCCTGGCGCGCCTTTTGCGCGACGAGGCGAAGCGGGTTTTGCGCTGGGCTCCGAGGAAGGGAGACGGCCATGCGTGAACTGTTCTGTCAGGGTAGGGAAGTGGCTTCGAGTCCTGCCCCTGCAACCAATACCCCCAGAGAGCGAAGGGCGGTCAGGTACGGCTCGCGAGGCCCCCTGCACCTGTTGAGGCACGCCCGGCGAAAGCCGTGCGGAGGAGCAAAGCTCGCCGCCCACAATGACGATGGACCCTGGAGGGCAGGCCTTTGGCTGCCCTCCAGGGGGCCGCCTTGATGATGTAGCGCGGGTTTTCATACCCGCGAGTTGAAACGCTTTCCCCCTCGTCCCGCCATGGGAAATGCAGCCCGCATTTCCCGCGCCGGGAAAACTGTGCCCCGGAGCCCGACATGGCCGAAATTTCCAGTCAGTGGTTTTACCGCCTCAAGGCAGCCCAGCGCGACCTGATAGAGCGCTGCGGCACGATCGAGCGCGCCGCTTCCATCGCCTCGCTGTCGAAGAGCCAGATGGGCCGCTTCAACAATGCCGGCGATCCCGAGCTGATGCCGCTGTCGGCTGTGCTGCTGCTCGAAGCCGAGTGCGGCACGCCCCTGGTCACCAGCGTCATGGCCGAATTGAACGGTCGGCGACTGGCCGATGCCGACGCGCTCGGTGCGGCCAACGCCACGATGATGGCGGCGCATGCCGATGTCGTCGTGCAGTTCGGCGAGCTGATCGCCGCCGCAGCCATGGCGTTCGCCGATGGCCGGCTGACACCGGCCGAGCTTGCCGGCATCGACCGGGGCGCGGCGAAATTGGAAATCGCGATTGCCGAACTGCGCAAGGCGGCAGCGGCGGCGCGCGGCGCCGGCGGCCTCAGCATTGTCAGCGGTGCGGCATGAGGCTCGTCAAGCAGCTGTTCCGGCACGATCCGGCAAACGGTGTCTGGGGCGATTGCGCCCGCACCGTGATCGCATGCCTTTGCGACGTGCCGGCCGAAGAGGTGCCGCACTGGCACGAGGACCTCTCCGGAGCTGAGCAATCAGCAAGACACGACGCCTGGCTGCGAGAGCGGGAAATCCTGCGTATTTCGATTCCGGTAGTAGCCGATGCGCTGGGAAAGGCCCTCGAATGGGGCGCGTACTATAGCCGGGGAATGGCCTACATACTCGCCGGCAGGAGCCGCAATGATACCAATCACGTCGTGATCTGCCGCGGGCAAGAGATCATTTGGGATCCTGCCATAGATGACAGCGGCGTCGTAGGGCCGTGTTCCGACGGCTACTTCTGGTTCGAATTCCTGGTGTTGCCCCTGAAGGGGTATCCGGTATGAGCGACTGGTCCGCCGACGACCTGCAGGCGCTGCGCGATCTGACCGGCCAAGGCCTTTCAGCCGCGCAGATTGCCGCTCGCCTGCCGGGTGATCGCAGCCGCAATGCCGTCATCGGCAAGCTGAAGCGCGGCAACGGCAAGCTCGGCCAGTTGCTCGGCCAGCCGAAGAACCAGGCGATCGGCCGGGCCACGCCCAAGACCGAGACGCCGCCAAAGCGGAAGTATCGTCCCGTGCGCCCGGTCATGGCGGTCACGCGGCCGATCACGCCGGCCTCGCCAGTCGAGCTTCTGTTCACTTCTCCGGATTGCGTGCACTTTTCCAAGCCGATCGAGGCCGTTCCGAACCTGCCGGCGACGCTGCCAATCACCTTCCTGCAAGCGGTGATGACCGACCGGTGCCTTCACTATGCCGGCGCGCCCTACGATCCTGACGGGCCGGATATGCCGGTCTGCGGCGCCGAGCGGGCGGCGGAACCGCTGCATACGCGGTACTGCCGGCGTCACCTGATCGCGAAACGGCAGGTTGCGGCATGAAGGCGCTTGGCATCCAAACTATCTACGGCACCGATGGCGAGTACCAGACGCCCTACATGACGCGCGTCTGGGTTGGCCGCCTACGGTTGCACATCTTCCATCGCGGCGACGCCGACCCAGATCCGCACGATCATCCGTGGGATTTCTGGACCTTCCCGCTAACGAGCTATGTCGAGGAATTCACACTACGCATTCTCGACAGTGATCGCAGCCATGATGCGTTGCCGATGGTCGCTCTGAAAATGGGCTGGGTGACAAAGCGCAGACTAGTGCGCGCTTTTCGTATCCACCATCGCCGGGCGAATTATCTACATAGGGTGCTTGGCCGATTTTCTGGGAATTGGTGGCACGACTGGCCAGGTCGATTGCGCGGTCATCCACCTTTGCCATGTTTCGATGGACGCAAGATCGTCACCATCGTTTGGGTCGGCCGGCAGTCCAGAAAGTGGGGCTTCCTCCGCTACCGTGACGGCAAATGGTGCTGGACGCCTTGGCGCGACTACATCTTCGGCGGCGGCAAGCATGCGCCCTGTGAGCCACGCGATGGGGGCGCGCAATGACACTCTCTGATCGGCCACGAGTTTACACGCTTTGTGGGAGTAGCCGCTTCCCTGAAGCTTTCCACTTGGCAAATGCTCACCTCAGCATGTGCGGCCACATCGTTATTTCGCTAGGCCTGTTTGGCCACACTGATGAACCGCGCGGCTCTCGATTCCTGACATCAGACGGTAACGAAGCCTCGCCCAAGAAGAGGAACTTGGATCAGCTTCATTTCCGGAAGATCGATCTCGCTGATGCGATTTTCGTGATTAACGTAGGCGGATACATCGGCTCTTCGACAAGGCGGGAGATTGCATATGCAGTATCCCAGGGTAAGGCCGTCGAGTGGCTGTTTGCGCCCACGACATCGGTCGACGGTGCTGCCGCATGACCGCGCATCCCGACTATGCCGAATTCCTCAAGGCCAAGGTGCGCCTGGCGCCGGCGCTCGGCTTCGACGTCGACCCGGCAACCGTCAATCCGCTGCTGAAGCCGATGACGCAGGCGATCGTGCCATGGGCCTGCCGCGGCGGCCGGCGCGCGCTGTTCCTGCGCTTCGGCCTGCACAAGACATCGACGCAGCTCGAGGTGATCCGGCAATGCCTGATGCATGCCGGAGGTCACGGGCTGATCGTCGTGCCGCTTGGCGTGCGCCATGAATTCTTCCTCGAGGTCGAGAAGCGTCATCCGAACATCCGGCTGAAGTTCATCAACCGGCCCGGGCAGATGGAAGCGCCGAACGAGATCGGCGCCGAGAGTGTGCTGATCCACCTGACCAATTACGAGACGATCCGCGACGGCAAGCTCGACCCCTGCCTGTTCACCGCTGCCTCGCTCGACGAGGCTGCCGTGCTGCGCGGCTTCGGCGGCACCAAGACCTTTCGCGAGTTCATGGCGACCTTTGCCGGCGACGATCGCAAGACCGGCCGCAAGCATGCCGGCGTGCGCTACCGCTTCGTCGCCACCGCCGTGCCCGATCCGAACGAATATATCGAGTTGCTCGCCTATGCCGCATTCCTCGGCGTCATGGATGTCGGCGAGGCAAAGACCCGCTTCTTCAAGCGCGACAGCGAGAAGGCCGACGCGCTCACACTGCATCCGCACAAGGAGGAAGAGTTCTGGCTGTGGGTCGCGAGCTGGGCGCTGTTCGTCCAGAAGCCGTCAGATCTCGGCTATTCCGACGAAGGGTACGACCTGCCGCCGCTCGATATCCGTTGGCACGAGATTCCGTCCGACCATAGCGCTGCCGGCGAGGAGCGCGACGGGCAGGGCAGGCTGTTCGCCAATTCGGCGCATGGCGTGACCGAGGCCGCGCGCGAAAAGAAGCGCAGCCTTGACGCTCGCATCGCCAAGGTCATGGAAATCCGCGCCGAGGATCCGGGCGCGCATCGCATCCTCTGGCACGATCTGGAGGCCGAGCGGCACGCGCTGGAGAAGGCGATCCCGACCGTCAAATCGGTGTGGGGAACGCTCGACGACGACACCAAGGAAAAGCGCGTCGTCGGCTTCGCCAGGGGCGAATTCGAAGAGCTGGCGACCAAGCCCGTCATCAACGGCTCCGGCTGCAACTTCCAGGACTATTGCTGGTTGGCGATATACACCGGCATCGGCTTCAAGTTCCACGACTTCATCCAGTCGGTGTTCCGCATCCAGAGATTCGGACAGACGCATACCGTGCGCCTCGACCTGATCTACACCGAGGCCGAGCGCGAGATGCGCCGCACGCTGGAACGGCGCTGGCGCCAGTTCGAGGCGCAATCGGAAAAGATGGCGGAGATCATCCGCCGTTTCGGCCTGGCCGAGCAGGCGATCGAGGGCGCGCTGAAGCGCTCGATGGGTGTTATCAGGCGCGAAGTGCGCGGCGAAAACTACCTGGTCGTGCACAATGACACGGTCGAGGAAACCCGGTCGATGGCTGAAAACAGCGTCGACCTGATCGTCACCTCGATCCCGTTCTCGACGCAGTACGAATACACCCCGTCCTTCAACGATTTCGGCCACACCGACGACGACGCTCATTTCTGGGCGCAGATGGACTTTTTGACGCCGCAGCTGCTGCGCGTGCTGAAGCCCGGCCGGCTCGCCGTCATCCACGTCAAGGACAGGATCGTGCCGGGCGGCGTCAACGGCTTCGGCTTCCAGACGGTCAATCCGTTCTCCGACGATTGCTGTTCGCATTTCCGCCGCCACGGCTTCGCCTTCATGTCGCGCGTCACCATCGGCACCGATGTCGTGCGCGAGAACAACGGCACCTATCGCCTCGGCTGGAGCGAGCAATGCAAGGATGGTACCCGGCAGGGCAACGGCATGCCGGAATACACGCTGACCTTCCGCAAGCCGCCGACAGACCGCTCGAACGGCTACGCCGACCAGCCTGTGGTCAAGCAGAAGCCGCTGTCCTTCACCGATCACACCGAGCAGCCGGACAAGGCGCTGCCGCTGGGCGAAGGCGTGCGCACCCAGACGTTCGAACGCGCGCTGCGCAGCGTGCCCGGGACCGGCTATTCGCGCGGCCGCTGGCAGATCGACGCGCACGGTGTGCGCCGGTCGAGCGGCGACCGGCCGCTGCTGCCCGACGAGCTGCGCCGCCTGGTCAAGCTCGACGCCAAGCTGATCTATCGCGGCTGGAAGAAATGGGCGGAAGAGAACGTCTACGATCACGCCCTGCATGTCGAATTCGCCGAGGTGCTCGACGCCGAAGGCAGGCTGCCGCCGACCTTCATGATCGCGCCGCCGCATAGCGACCATCCCGAGATCTGGACCGACGTGGCGCGCATGCGCACGCTGAACATGCTGCAGCAGCGCAAGGGCCGCGAAATGCATCTGTGCCCGCTGCAGTTCGACATCGTCGAGCGGGCGATCGAGCAGCACTCCATGCCCGGCGAGACGGTGTTCGACCCGTTCGGCGGCATCATGACCGTGCCCTATTGCGCGCTGCGCATGGGCCGCAAGGCAGTCGCGGTCGAGCTCAATCCCGACTATTTCGCCGACGGCGTCACCTATGCCGAGATCGCATCCGGAGGCGGGCAGGGGCCCGGCCTGTTCGACCTGATGGCGGCCGAGCAGGCGGCAGCTGAAATGCACGAGGCGGCGGAATGACACCTCTCGCTCAATATCTGCTGAACGATTGGTGCCAGCCGATCAAAAATCGGACTGTCAGTGATCCGCATGGACTTATGCCTGTTATTAGAGAGGCAAAGTGCTTCGAGTGCTCGTCGTTGTGGCCGTTCTATGTCGAGTTGGCCGAAAGTGACTCAACTCAGGCTGATTTACTGGCATCTGGGCAAGTATTTGCGCCAGCACCAGTGACATTCTTGGATTTCGTTCCTGAAAAGCCCAACAAATTCAGAACAGGAATAATTATAGTTGAAGAAAGCAACAGCGACATGCGGATATTCGCATGCAGCAAATTGAAGATGGTTCCCGTCGGGTTAATCAAGTCATCTCAGACATATTCGCGGGGCAGCGCTCCAGCCTACTTTCATGAAAAGAGTATAGATGTAAGCGATGCTCGTGATTTAATTGGAATTGCTTTCTCATTCCTGACCCTCATCAACACCCCGAACATAGTTGGCAGGGTGACCCACCTCCCGCATAGCGGGTTGCAAAAGAGGCTGGCACGGCAGCTTGGCATGACAGGAAAGTTTCCACTTCATGCCTGGACCGAAATCACCCTTTGCATCGATCCATCCGGGTATGATGTCGCTGCCGAAAACAAGGTGGTCGAGGCGTACCTCAGCGGCCAGAAGTGCCTGCATTTTGTCCGCTCGTTCCTACGCTGGCGGCTCAACAGGTTTGAACGCGTGAAGGCGCACTGGCGCGGCGATGCATCCCTCGGGATCAAGCGCAGCCGCTATGTGGTGCAGCCATGAAGCGCTATTTTGTCCGCTCCTTCCTGCGCTGGCGGCTCAATAGATTGGAGTACGTGAAGGCGCACTGGCGACGCAGGGTGTTGGCATGACCGATGCCGCGCCGATCGTCACCGACGCCTTCGATCCCAGCCATGTCGATTTCGACGTGTTCGCCATGTTCCTCGAGGCGCGCCGCGTCCATCGCCGCAAGTCGGCGCGCAAAGTTGCCAAAGAGGCCGAGGTCGAGCTTGACGCGGTGCTTCGCGCGGCCCGCGGGCGCAACCCCGGCAGCTATGAGTTCTTCGCGCTGTGCAACTGGATCGGCGAGGAACCGGCGCTCTTCCTGAAGAAGGAATTCAGGCATGGCTAGTGGTCCTCCCTCATGCGCGCCTGCGGCGTCGCGGCTGGCCACCTACGACTATCGCGGGCTGGGCAGGCTGTTGCGCGCCAGGCTGGAAGATGACGGGCGCGGCTGGCGCGTGTGCGCCGCCGAGATCGGCGTCTGCGCGTCAGACCTGTCGCGCATCTGCAACGGGCAGAGCGTGTCGGCGCCGAAGGCCATTGCCGTCTGCGACTGGCTGAAACTGTCCTTCCGCGCCTTCTACGACCCGCCGCAAGCATCCGAACCGGAGCGTGAAACACAGGAAATGTTTCACGGGAAGAGCACTGAAACAGAGGGGCACGCCGATGGCTGATGATCCCAAGCGCTACGTCTACTGGGTGCAGTTGGTCAACGGTTTCGGACCAAAATCAAGAGCCTTCGTCGTCGTCTTCGAATGCCTGCACGCCACCACCGCCGACATCGACCGGGAGCTGCGCCAGCACGGCGTCGTCAACGGCTCGCGCCTCGACACTGTCGACGACGGCAAGGGCGGGCGGATGATCCGCAGCCGCGCCGATTTCATGTTCGGCGTCGCCGGCGTGGTCTCCATCCAATCCTACCACAAACCTTGCTGGGAGCCCGAAGAATGGCCGCTGTGAAGAAATCTGCCGCACCCGGCTTTGGCAAGCCGGGCAGCATCGACCCGGCCAGGCTGATGAAGCTGCCGCTCGCCATGCAGGCCGAAGGTATCAGGCTGCTGTTCGAAATGGGCCTGACCGCAAGCCAGGTGAAGGCTCGCCTCGGCCTGTCGTCGGGGACAATCAACCAGATCCTCGACAAGGCGCGTCCGTTCACGCGCGGCGGCGACGTCAATGTCGTCGCGGAGGGGATGTGATGCTGCGCCACAAGCTTTCCACACCCGACTTTTCCGAGGTCGAACTCCGGCAAGCTCTGATGCGGCTGGGCGGGGGATGGCTGACCGGCGACGCCGCCCTTGCGGCGATCGTGCTTTGGTCCAGCGGCCAGTTCGACACAAACGCCATCGCCGCCGTCCTGACCGTTCGCGAGGATGCGGTCTGCCGCACCTTGGCGATGGCGCGCGACGGCGCACGTGCGGATGCGAGGGCTCAACGATGAACGCGATGACTGGTTTTGCCCTCGATAACCGCATGACGATCGTGCTGTTCGCCGGCATGGGCGGCGGCTGCGATGGGCTGGAGGACGCCGGCTTCCACGTCCATGTCGCGATCAACCATGACCCGGTCGCGGTCGCCGTGCATGAGAAACGTCATCCACATACGAAACACCTGCGCTGCGACGTGTTCGAG
This sequence comes from Mesorhizobium sp. M0159, assembly GCF_040322295.1. NCBI lineage: Bacteria > Pseudomonadati > Pseudomonadota > Alphaproteobacteria > Hyphomicrobiales > Phyllobacteriaceae > Mesorhizobium > Mesorhizobium sp. M0159. The sequence goes on along the minus strand of NZ_JAMYTF010000023.1, from coordinate 42,493 downwards.
GCCGATCCGCGCAAGGTCACCAATGGGCGCGGCGTGCGCGTCCTGCATGCCTCGCCGGACTGCACCCATTTCTCGGTCGCCAAGGGCTCGAAGCCGGTCAGCAAGCGCCGTCGCTCGTTGGCATGGGTCATCTGCCGCTGGGCCGGCACGGTGCGGCCCGAAACCATCACGATGGAGAACGTCCAGGAGATCAGGACGTGGGGCCCTCTGATCGCCAAGCGTGACCCGGCGACCGGGCGCGTTATGCGGCTCGACGGTTCGATCGCGGCCAAGGGCGAGCGCGTGGCGGTGCAGGATCAATGGCTGGTCCCGGATCCTCGTCACAAGGGTCGCATCTGGCGCGCTTGGCTGAAACATCTGCGCGGGCTCGGCTACAGCTTCGATTACCGAATTCTGGTCTGCGCCGACTATGGGGTCACCACGATCCGGAAGCGCTTCTTCGGCGTCGCCCAGGCCGACGGCCGGCCGATCGTGTGGCCGGCGCGCACGCATGCGCCGCGCAAGGATGCCAAGCGGCTCGGGCTCAAGCCTTGGATTGGCGCGCATACGATCATCGACTGGTCTCTGCCGGTTAAATCGATCTTCGGCCGCAAGAAGCCGCTGGCCGAGGCGACATTGCGGCGCACGGCGCGCGGCGTCATGCGCTATGTCGTCGACGCTGCAAAGCCTTTCATCGTTCCGATCACCCACTCGGGCGGCGATCGCGTTCACGACGCCGGCGAGCCGCTGCGCACGCTGACCACTGCGCACCGCGGCGAACTGGCCGTGGTCTCGCCGGCATTGATCCGCACCGACCAGCAGAGCGCCGCCTCTCGCAATGGTGTCCATTCCGTCGAAGAGCCGATCAACACGCTGCATACGTCGTCGGGCATAGCGATGATGGGCGCGACCATCGTCGGGGCAGGCGGGCGAGCCGCGCAGTCTGCGCCGCGAGACCTCGATGAGCCCCTTGGAACGACGACCGGCAAGGAGGATCGTATTCTGGTCGCCGCGCATCTGTCCAAGTTCAACCAGAACGGCGACGGCTATATGCCGACCGAGCCGTTGGACACCGTCATGGCCGGCGCGCCGCGGCATGCTGTCATTGCCGCCAGCCTCGTCCAGGCGGGCTATGGCGAGCGCGAGGGGCAGGCGCCGCGCAGCCTCGACATCGAAGCTCCGCTCGGTGCGCAGGTCGCGGGCGGTGGCAAGCATGCACTGATTGCGTCCTTTCTCGCGCAGCACAATGGCGATCCGCGCGTCGACGGCAGCAATGAAGCTCGGCCGGGCCGACCGATCGATGAGCCGCTCGGTGCCTTCACCACCAGCCCCCAAGTCGGCGTCAGCGCCGCATTCATCGCACAGCACAACACGGGCGAGCCGGGCAGATCAGCCGAAGATCCGTTGTCGACTATCGTCACGCTTGGCTCAACGCAGGGCGTGGTCGCCGCCGCGCTCGGCAACATGCATGGCACGAATCGAGACGGCCGGCCCATCGACGAGCCGTTGGCGACCGTTGCCGCTGGCGGCAATCATGCGCATCTGATCCTTGGCTTCCTCCAGCACTATTTCGGCTCTGGCAAGCAGGATGACGACGTGCGCCAGCCGCTCGGCGCGCTCACCGGCAAGGCACGCTACGGCCTGGTCGAAGTGATGGTGAAGGGCGTCCCACACTACATCGACGACATCGGCATCCGCATGCTTGAACCGGAAGAGGGCGCGGCCGCGCACGGCTTCAAGCCCGGCTCGCTGCCGGACGAAATCACCATCGCCGGCAAGACCCGCCGCCTGACCAAGACCGAGAAATATCACCTGGTCGGCAACAGCGTGCCGCCGCGCATGATCAAGCTGATCGCCGAATTCAACGTCCGCCACGCTTTCGCGGAGGCGGCAGAGTGAATCCATATCTTATCACCGGCCCAGCGCTGGTTTCGTTCTCGGGTGGGCGCACCAGTGGCTTTATGCTGCACGAGATACTGCGGGCCTATAACGGCAAGCTACCCGACGATGTGATCGTGGCTTTTGCCAACACCGGCAAGGAACGCGAGGAGACGCTGCGCTTCGTGCATGAGTGCGGGTTGAGATGGGGCGTCCGCATTCATTGGGTAGAATGGCGCGATGGTAAGCCCGGCTTTGCAGAAGTTGACTTCAGCAGTGCCAGCCGCAATGGCCAGCCGTTCTCGGCTCTCATCGCTAAGAAATCCCGTCTCCCCAACGGCCATGAGCGCTGGTGCACCGAGTACCTGAAAGTGCGGCCGATCTTCGAATTGATGCGGCATCAGCTTTGCCTGGAACCGGGCAGCTATGAGGAAATTATCGGCCTGCGGCACGACGAGGGTATGCGTATCTTCCGAGGCATGGACCGCGCTGCGAAAGATGGCCGCAGCGTTTCGTATCCTCTCGCCAAAGCGAAGGTACTCAAATCTACCGTGTCTGCCTTTTGGGAAACGCAGCCCTTCTTCCTCGATCTGGAGCCATGGGAAGGCAATTGCGACCTTTGCTTCCAAAAAGGGAAAGGGATCCGAAAGCGAATCATCCGAGATCACCCGTCCGCCCCAGCGTGGTGGGCCGGTGAAGAGGCCGGCATTGGAGGGCAATTCGACAAGCGGGATAGCGTGGCTGGGCTCGTGAACCAGGTCAGGGTCACTCCTACACTATGGGAGGCATTTTCCGACAGCTTTGACGACAGCATGGAATACGACGTCGAGTGCGGCCTTCACTGCGGGGTCGCAGCATGAACTTGCAGCCCTTCTTGATTGGCGATGGCTGGATAGAAGTGCTCGACGGCAACGATACGGCACGGGACATCTTTAAACGCCACTACAGTTATAGGTCGCGCCAGCAGATGCGCCGAGCCGAACTCATCATGGGCCCGGGTTTCAAGCTGCTCCTGTTGACAGCAGATGCCGGCGCCCTTTGCGCGTGGCGGAAGGAGAAGCACCGGGCAGACGGTCAGTTCGGTGTCGAATGCGCGATCTTTCGTCGTGAGGACGGTGACCTTGCCAGCGGATTGCTGACGGCGGCGATGTCGATCGCGTGGGCTCGCTGGCCGGGGGAACGGCTCTTCACGTTCGTCGATCCGCGTGAGGTGGTTCCAACCATGCGCGCGTCGCGACCCACCTGGGGGCATTGTTTCTATCAGGCAGGCTGGCGCTTTGTCGGGATCACCAAAAAGCGCCTCCACATTCTCGACTGCCGCCCGGAATATTTAAACCGCAACAGTGGTAATCCCGCTGCAGGATCGCGCTCATGAGCGAGGCGATAAAACTCTTCATCGAAGATGCGCGCGCGGTGTCGATCGAGGATGCCGCAAAGATCATGCGGCTGACGTTCAAGCGGAGCGGCGTCGAGCATCCGCAGCCATGCCCGCACTGCTTTGGCACGGATACATTTTCGTTCAACACGAAGAAGGAAAAGTGGAACTGCCGGGCCGGCGGCATAGGCGGCAACGATGCGATCGGCATGGCCGCCCATTGCGAGGGCCTCGACATCAAGAGCCGCGAAGGTCTCCTCGAGGCCTGTTCTGTCGTGCTCGACCGGGACATTCCGGATGAAGGCGAGCGCGAAAGCGACGAGGATCGCGCCGCGCGCAAGAAGCGGCTGGAAGAACGCCGCCTGCAGAACGATGCCGACGCCGCGGCGCGGGCAGATAGCCAGGCCGACTTTCGCGAGAAGGAGCGTGCCAAGGCGCGCGGCATCTATCAGGCGACCATGCTGCTTCGCGCCGATCGCCTGGCCGCCAGCATCGTCGTCGAATATCTGCGCCGTCGCGGTTGCGACGCACCGCCCGGTGTATGGCTGCGCGCCTCGGCCGAGCAGCCATACTGGCATGGACAGGACGAACGCGGGAGCCCTGCCGTCCTCTATACCGGTGTGGCGATGGTGGCGCCCTTCGTCGACCCTGCCCTGTTGCCGATCGGCTGCCACATCACCTGGATCGACCTGAAGCAGCCGCCGAAGTTCCGGCCGCTGTTGGCCGATCCCGCTACCGGCGAGGTGCTGCCGACCAAGAAGATGCGCGGCTCGAAGAAGGGCGGCCTGATCCCGATCGTCGGCGATCCGGAGGCGCAGCGCTGGGTCGGGGGCGAGGGGATCGAGAACGGCGCGGCCTTTGCCGCGTGGGAAGGATATCGCGAGGATACGTTCTATTTCGCGGCCGGTGACCTCGGCAATCTGTCTGGCCCGGCCGATCCCTCGTCGCGCTTCGCGCATCCGACGTTGAAGAAGCCTGACGCCAAGGGCGTCGCGCGGCCGGTGATGGTCGCCGGGCCTATACCGAAGCGCGACCAGGATGCCGACGACGCCATGTGGGTGGCCGATCACGTCCGCGAGCTGGTGTTGCTTGCCGACGGCGATTCCGAGCGGGTGATGACGGCTGCCGCAATGGCTCGGGCCCGCGCCCGGCATGCCCGGCCGGGGCGCATCATCCCGATCGTCTGGCCGCGCGCCGGATATGACTTTTCACGCATGGCAGTCGAGACGGGGGAATAGTGGGCAAGAAAAAGACTGGCATGCCTGAAGAGGTGGCCACCATTCTCGACGAAGCGACGCGCCAGGCCGAAGCAGCCGGGCTGCCCCGCACCCCGCTCGATGTCGATGTGACTGTCGACGAACTGGATGATGGTGAGCCGGGCACCGGGCCGCGCCGCGGCAGCAAGGTCGATATGGAGGCGGTCAAGGCTTGTGCAGGCCTCGACCATTCCGACACCGACAATGCCGAGCGTCTGCTTGCCCACTTCGGCGAAGATCTGCTTGTGCTGGCCCAGGCGAAGGCGCGCAAGGCCGCCTATGCGGTTTGGACTGGCACGCATTGGGATATCGACACCGGCGATCCGCGCTCGCTGGCGGTGGCACAGAACCTCGGCGGGCGCATCGCGCTGGAGATCGAATACATCGATCACACACCGGCTGAGAACATCGCGATCGAGCGCGGCCATGAGGCGCTGAAGAAGCTGGAGCAAGAGCGTTCTCCTGGCGAGAAAAAAGTCGCCAAGATGGCGGAGGCGGCCCAAAAGAACCTCGCTGCGCGCATCAGCCGGCGCATGTCGCACGCCGTCTCCTCGAAGAACAAAGGGCGGCTCGAGGCGATGCTCGCCTGTGCAGCACCCCACGTCATGCGCGGGCCTGACGAATTCAACGCCGACCCGCTGAAGGTCGCGCTGCGCGGCCATACACTGTGCTTCCGCAAAGTGATCAAGACCGTCCGCAATCCCGCCTTCGACGATCCCGACGACAGCCGCGAGGACGTGCCGGAGTTCATCGTCGCGCCTGTCGCCGAGCTGAAGGTGGTCAAGGGCCATCGCCGGCAGGATCTGATCACACAGGTCGTGCCGGTCGATTACGACGCAAAGGCCGACTGCCCGAAATGGCTCGCCTTCATGACGCGCATGCTGCCGCACGAAGAGGTGCGGCGCATGGTCCAGGTGGCGGCCGGGCTCGGCCTGATCGGCCTGACCGTGCAAAAGTTGTTCTTCCACTATGGCTTCGGCGCCAACGGCAAGTCGGTCTTTCTGGAGGTGCTTTGCCGGCTGCTCGGCGAGGTCTCGGTCACGCTGCCGTCCGAATCGTTCACCGGCGAGGGCAAGGCCGGCGGCTCGGCCAATCCGGATATGGCGCGGCTCTATGGCCGCCGGTTCCTGCGCGTCAAGGAAATGCCAGAGGGCGAGGATCTGCGCGAGAACCTGGTCAAGGACCTGACCGGCGGCGAGCACTTTGCCGTGCGCGACCTGTTCCAGGGCTATTTCGACTTCAAGCCGATCTTCACCGGCCACATGTCCGGCAACGGCTATCCGAAGATCTCCGGCACCGACAACGGCATCTGGCGGCGCATGGCCGTCGTCCACTGGCCGGTCGTCCTCGAGGCGAGTGAGCAGCGCGAGTTCGAGGAGGTCGTTTCCGAATTCCTGCCGGAGCACCCCGGCATCCTGAACTGGCTGGTCGAGGGCGTGAAGATCTTCCTGCGCGAAGGCCTCATCGTGCCCGAGGCGGTTCTGGCGAAGACGCAGGAGTATCGCGACCAGATGGACCCGACGGCGGCCTTCGTGGCGCGCTGCGTGGTGCGCGAGGAGGGCGAGCCGGTGACGGCCAAGCAGTTCTATCAGGCGTATGTCGACTTCACGGTCGACCAGGGCGGCAAGCCGGTCTCGCTGACCCGCTTCGGCCTGATCATGCAGAAGAAGTACCGGCGCGAGGATGGCCGGATCGTCCACTACCACGGCATCCGCCTCGTCGACGTGCCGCCGCCCAAGCGCGAAGGCGGGTCCGGCCAGCATGATTTCGAGGAGCATCTCCGCTCATGACGCGTCTCCCCGCGACCCCTCGTTCGGCCTGCAGTTTGGCCCGCAAACCCATGCGCGCCTTGAATTCATTGGCTTTTCCATGGCGACACTTGGAGACAGTCGCGCCAGTTCGCGCTACTCGCTTCGCAGTGAATAAGACAGCGAAAACAAAGGGTTGCGACAGTCTGCACCACTTTGGCGAGGGCTATAGGTGTGAAGAGGGGTCCGGGGGAGAAAAGGTTTTATGCGTATAGGCATCGAATAACTATCGCTACTCCCGCAACGACACGTCAACCCATTGAAATCGCTAAACGAACTGTCGCTTAATAACTATCGCTAAACTCCCGCAAACTATCGCAAACTGTCGCAAGGATAAGAAGATGAAGACCGTGACCATTGAGGAATTGCTGACCTGGGCCTTCGTCAATGAATTGCCGAAGGGCGGCGGGGTTGATGGGCTGGACAACGCCAACTCGGCCTGGCGGATGCTGGAGGCGTCATCATGGGGCAAGATCACGAGCTTTGCCGAGCTTGGCGCGATCATCGACAGGGGAAGGGGCGATGCCGAGAACTACTGGATCGAGCAGGGCGAGCCGCATGACGACGCGGTTGCCGTCGGGCGCGCGGTTGCCGGGCTGTCGCGCTGCGACGTGGCGGTGCCAAAGGACTGGAACGCGCTGGCCGACTGGCCCGATACCGAAGGCATGGCCGAATCGGCGGTCAAGAAGGCCGTCGAGCGCTACATGGTGCGCACGCCGCAGCGGCGGGCGGCCGGCATCGTCAGCCTCGTCGTCGGCACGGCCATTCTCGGCCGCGAGCCGGACTTTGCGGCCGAGCCGTCCAAGACGCGCATGATGGAGCGCAGCGGCAAGCCGGCATGGTTCGTCATGAAGCGGCTGACCGACATCCATGGGCAGACCTATGACCTGGAGGTTCACGGCTATGACGAGCGCAAGCAAAGGCCGGTGAAGGGCGCCTATCGTAAATACGAGTTCTCGACCGATCCGACCGGCGACATCCTCGGCCGGCTCGATTACCAGATATGGGTCGCGGCCCTGCGCCGGCTCGAGGTCGAGATCGCCATGCAGCTGACCGGGCACAGGCTGGTCTATTCGGATCGCTCGATGACGCCATGGCTTGAGGCCGACAGGCCTGGGGTCGCCATCGTCGAAAGGGCAGCAGATCGGCCCGCGAAAAAAACTGCCGTTGCTTGTTGACGTGCGGGAGAAACTTGACATACATCTGAACACGGTAAAAAAGAAATCACCCCGGCGCCCCAAGCGACCGGGGTTTTTCATTGGGAAAAGGCCGTGACCGTCGAGCTTCATGTCGATGCGTCCGATTTTGCTGATCTTGGCCGCGCCATTGCGCGCCTGCCGGAGCAGATCAAGGCCAAGGCTGCTGCCCGCGCCATGCGCCGCGTCACCGAGATGGCGCGCAGCCGCATCATCAAGCGCGATGCCGAGCGCATCGATATCCCGCCATCGCGGGTGAGGGCGGTGACCACGGCGCACTTCAACGCGGGCGGCAACACGTCCGACGTGATCGTCCGCTCCGGCTGGATACCGCTCTACAAGCTCGGCGCCACCCAGACGGCCAAGGGCGTGCGCGTGCGATTGAGAGGATCATATCGCTCCGCCTTCATCGCAGGGATGAAGAGCGGCCACACGGGTGTGTTCAGGCGACAGGGCAAGGCAAGGCTGCCCATCCGCGAACTGTTCGGACCCAACCCTGCGCACGACATCACCAACAACCCGCAGGTCTACCTCCAGGTGCTGACCGAGATCATCGAACAGAGCCTGATGCCTCGCTACCTGCACGAGGTCGAGAACCTCTTGCCCCGCTGACCCCACCCCCGGTGTAGGGACCGTACCAGCGTCTCCGACCCAGACGGGCCCGGGGGAGCCCGGGATTTTTCTAGTAGGCGCGTCGGAAAGCGGTACACGCAAGAACGTGTGATGCACGCGTGCCGCACGGGACACTGCACGCATGGTCATCGAAACCGACGCCGACGCCGGCGAGTGGATTTCGATCACGGACGCCGCGGCGCGTTTGAGCGCGGCCGGTGACCGGATCGACCGCTCGACCTTGTCGCGCTACCTGAAACAGCACGCGCAAGCGCTGCCGACGCGCGAGGAGGGCAAGTCCCACCTGGTCGAGTTCGGCGGGCTGGTTGCCCATCGTGGCGAGAACATTCGACTGCGCACTGTGCCGCCGGTCTCGGGGCAAGCTCCTGGCCTCGGGATAAAGGCCAAAACGCAGCCTTCACGGTTCGCCGGCAGCCAGTCTGACGGCTTTGCCCGCAAGGCGCAGGCCGATGCCGAGATGCGCGAGATGGACCTCGCCAAGCGCCGCGGCGAACTGACTCCGACGGCCGAGGTCGACAAAGCCGGTCGCGACGCCATCGCGCTGATGCAAAGCGCCTTCGACCGGGCGATCGAGAGCGAGGCGGCGAGCCTTTCGGTCAAGTATGGATGGGACGAGCGCGTCGCGCGCATCGCGCTGAAAGGTTTCGTCCGCGTCGGCCTAGACGACTTCAACCGAGAGATCCGCGAGCGGCTCGACCAGCACGAGCGCGAGCGCGCCGCCGGCGACACCGGGCCATTCGACCAGGCCGGCCTGCAATGAGCTACCACGACGCGCGGCTTTCCTTTCCGGAACTGCCGCATGGTGCCGAAATCCTGTTCACCGGTCTCGAGGCCGCCAGCCGGCCAGTCGCCGACCTGACGATCTCGGAATGGGCCGACCGCTACCGCTTCGTCTCGCCGGAATCGGGGTCGCCCTGGCCCGGCCAGTTCAAGACCGACCGCGTTCCCTACCTGCGCGAGCCGCAGGATTGCCTGCATCCCGACCATCCGGCACGCCGCGTGACCTGCCGCTGGGCGGCGCAGCTCGGCAAGTCGACGGCAATCGAGAACTGGTTCGGCTTCATCGTCGACCAGGCGCCCGGCTCGATGATGATCGTGCTGCCGACCCTCGAGGAAGCGACCAAGTTCAACCGGGTCAAGCTGCAGCCGACGATTGAGGCCAGCCCGCGCATCGCCCACAAGGTGATGCCGGTCAACAGCCGCGACGAGCAGGGCTCGACCACTTCGTTCAAGCGCTACGCCGGCGGCTTCTGCCAGATCGTCAATGCGGGCTCCTCCAAGGGCCTGCAGATGGTGTCAATCAAATACCTCGCGATGGACGAGGTCACCGGCTATCCGCGCGACGTCGACGGCCGTGGCAGCCCGCGCGACCAGGCCCGGGCCCGCCAGAAGATGTATGGCGACCTCGCCAAGGAATGGGAAGGCTCGACGCCCGGCATCTCCGGAGAATGTGCAATCACCGGCGATTTCGAAGTCGGCGACCAGCGCTACTACTACGTGCCCTGTCCGTATTGCGGCATCTATCATGTGCTGGAATTCGACCAGTTTCGCGAGCAGCTGCGCGATCCTGATCCGGCGCGCAATCTGCCGGTTCATGTGGCCTGCATCGCCTGCAACGGCGCCATACTCGACGGCCACAAGGCCGAGATGAACGCGCGCGGCCACTGGATCGCCCGCCGCGTCCATGACGGCGAGGAGAAGGTGCCGGACGCGATCGCGCCCCAAGACATCGGCCGCTGGCGCTGCGACCCCTGTGAGGGCCGCTGCCGCGACTGGCAGCCGAGCTATCATCTGTGGGCGGCCTACGCGCCGCGCGAACGCTTCGCCGACATCTGGCACCGCTTCAAGGACGCCGAAGGCGACACGACGAAGCTGCGCACCTTCTACCAGCAGGATCTGGCGTTGCCCTACGATCCGGGCGGCGTCGCCGTCGAATGGGAAAAGATCGTCGAGGCGGCGCGCAAGTTTCCGTTCCCGCAAGGGACCATCCCAGCCGAAGCCGGTCTCATCGTCTCGGCCGCCGACGTCCAGGGCTATGGCATCAAATGGTCGGTCTGGGCGGTCGGGCCACGCGACCGCGCCTGGCTGATTGACCGCCAGGTCTTCATGGGCGCGCCGGATCAGGTCGACGACGCCTGGATCGAGCTCGCCGACGCGCTCGGCAAGTCCTACCGGACGGCCGGCGGCGGTGAGAAGGGCATCGACATTTCCGGCGTCGATTCGGGCTTTGCTACCGATCGCGTATACCGCTTCTGCGCCTCGCGGCCGAACGTCTACGCGCTCGACGGCCGCCACCAGATCGGCCTGCCATGGCTCGGCACGCCGGTGAAGAAGGATATTCGCGACCAGCGCAAGCGCATCATCGCCAAGGTCATGCTCTATCCGGTCGGCCTTTACGACATCAAGACCTCGGTGATGGCGGCGCTGGCCAATTTCGTGCTCGGCCCCGACGAGAGGGGCAGCTGGCCGCGCAACACCATCCATCTGTCGAACGAGCTCTGCGACGACGAGTTCGCCAAGGAGATGACGGCGGAGCGGCTGGTCGATCCGGACGAGGAAGCGCGTGCGACGGTCTCGCGGCGGGCGCGTAACCTGATCAGCCCGAAGGCGCCGCGCGAGTGGAAGAAGATTTTAGGCCGCGCCAATGACTGGTTCGACACCACGGTCTACGCCTTCGCGCTGGCCTGGCACCTGAAGCACAAGCGCCGGCTCAATGCCGAGCGCTGGGCCGATCTGTTGACTGAACTGCACGGCAAGCCGGCCGAACCGGACCTGTTCGAAGCGGCCGAGGACGGGCCGTTCAAGGGCAAGACCAGAAAAGCCGATCCGGAGCGCGACGCGCGCCGCAAGGCAAACCGTGAAAAATGGGCGAAGCGAACGTGAAACTGATCGACCGGCTGCTGGGACGAAAGGCGGGCACGGATGTTTCCGCGCGTCCGCTTCCCGGCGCGGCGTTCCTGCGCGATTCGCGCTCGGCAATCATCAACACGCGCCCGGCGATCCTGCGCGACAGTCGCGATGAAATCCGACTTGCCTGGCGGCGCGCCGCCGGGCTTGCCATCGACCTGATCCAGAATTCCGGCAGGCTGAAGGGCGCCGCCGACCAGGTGCTCGCCGATACGGTCGGGGTCGAGCTGGTGCTCAACCCGACGCCTGACCTGTCCGGCCTCGGCTATAGCGATGCCGAGACGGCGGAGCTGATCAAGCTCATCAAGCGGCGCTGGAAGCGCTACGCCTGGAACCCACGCGAATGCGACATGCGCGGCAAGTTCACCGTGCCGCAGATGATCGACATCGCGCTGCGCTGGGACATGGCCTATGGCGAGGCCACCGGCCTGATTTCCTACATGCCGATCGCGCAACGCCGCGGCTATGGCATTTCGACCGGCACCAAGGTCTGCATGGTACCGCCGACGGCGCTGGTGCAGGACACCAACGACTATGAAGGCCTCTACCAGGGCGTCATCCACGAAGCGAACGGGCGGCCGATCGCCTACCGATTCGAGGAAAAGGAAGCCGGCATCCGGACCAGGCGCGACTATCGCGCCTATGACGCGGCCGGCAGGCTGCAGGTGATGCATGTGTTCGATCCGTGGGATGCGACCGACGTCCGCGGCATCTCGCGGATTGCGCCGGCGTTCCGCAAGCACATCCAGCATGAGATCCTGGTCGATGCGAAGATCCAGACCGGCATCCTGCAGACGGTTTTCGCCGCTGCCCTGACCAGCCCCAATCCGTCGAAGGAGGCATTCGAGGCGATCGAGGCACTGCCGGACGACAGTGATCTGCAGGCCGACTTCCACGACTATTTCGCCGGCGCCTTGAGCCGTGCGGCAGAAGGCAAGATTTCGATCAGCGGTGATCCGCAGGTCTCTCATCTCGCTCCTGGCGAAGAGTTGAAGCTGCTGACCACGCAGACGCCTGGTCCGGAGTTCCTTCCGGTGTCGGACGAGCTGTCGCGTGATATGGCGCGGGCCATCGGCATCACCTTCGGCGGCCTGACGATGAACCATACGGCGGCAACCTATTCGAGCGTTCGCATGGAGAACTCCTCGATTTGGCCCGTCGTCACGCGTCGCCGCGAGCGTATTGCCGCGCCGATTTGCCAGTCGATCTACGAAGCCTGGCTGGATGAGGAGATCGGCGAAGGCCGCATTCCATTCAAGGGCGGCTACGAGGCCTTTGCCGCCAACCGCGATCGGGTCAGCTGGGCGCTGTGGCAGGGTCCTGCAAAACCCTCCGCCGACGATGGCAAGAGCGCAAAGGCGTCCACCGAACGTCTGGTCAACGGCACCTCGACGCTTGCCAGCGAATGCGCCGAACTCGGCTACGATCCGGATGAAGTGTTCGAGCAGCGCGTGCGCGAGCACCAGAAATATATCGCTGCCGGCATGCCTTCGCCCTTCGTGCCTCGCAATGGTGGCGCGCCAGACGCGGCTGAAGAAGAGCCGACCAAGAAGGCTGCCGCTTGATGCCAACCCTGATCAAGATCGCCGGCGTCTCGGTCGACGCGGAAGACCCATGCGCGCTTTACCAAGCGCTCTATGCGGCAAAGCTGAAACTGATCGCCGGCGAGCGGGTCGAAGAGACTGAAGTGCGCTCGCCGGTCACCCATCAGCGCGTCCGCATATCGGTCGGCAGCGTCGCGGCGCTCGACGCCGAGCTGATGCGGTTAGCCGCCGCCTGTTCGGCGAAGCAGGGCAAGCGCTCGCGTTATGCCAAGTCGATCCGCTTCGTCGGGGGCGGCTCATGTCTCTAGCCTTCGAACGCGTCTGCGGCGTTCTGTTTGACCGGCCGCATCTCTATCATCCGGGCAAGGCGGAAACCTTGCTGAAGATGCTCGGTCCGCGCCTGACGGGCCAAAACATCACCATCGTCAACGCTCCCGGCGCGGTCGACCATGTCGCCTTTGCCAGTGGCCGCCCGTCAGCGGGTGTGCTGGGCGATAGCATGGGCCGCCGCCTCGACCAGCGCGGCATCGTCCCATTTGAGATGATCGGGAACGTCGCTGTCATTCCGGTCGAAGGCACGTTGGTCCAGAAGGGCGCATGGATTGGATCATCATCTGGCGAAACATCCTACCAGGGGCTGATCACGCAATTCGCCCGGGCCGAGCGCAGCACTGCCGTCAAGGGAGCCGTGGTTGAGATCGACAGTTTCGGCGGGCAGGTCAATGGCGCGTTCGAGGCCGCTGCAGCACTTCGGTCGCTGTCCAAGGCCAAGCCGACCATCGCCATCCTGACCGATTTTGCGTATTCGGCCGGCTATCTCCTGGCCAGCCAGGCGCGACAGATCATCATACCGGAGTTCGGCGGCGCCGGCTCGATCGGCGTCGTCATGATGCATGCCGACTTTAGCGGCAATCTGGAGCAGGAAGGCATCAAGGTCACTTTCATCCATGCCGGCAAGCATAAGGTCGACGGCAATCCCTATCAGCCGCTGGCGGCCGGTGTTCAGGAGAAATGGCAGACCGAGGTCGAGCAGATGCGCGACCGGTTTGCCGCCGTCGTCGCGCAGGGCCGCGGCAGGCGCCTGTCGAAAGCGGCGGCGCTGAAGACTGAGGCGGGAGCGTATTCGGCGAGCGAAGCCGTCGAACTCGGCCTGGCCGATGCCGTCGGCGACAGCCAGGAGGCGTTCGCGGCCTTCGTCAAGGAAATCAACGGAAAGGCCTGAACCATGGCGAACAGCATGTTGGCCGCGGTCCGCGCAGCAACGCTCGCGGCCGCGGATGAGCTTTCCCCTGATGATGGGGAAGAAACCGGCGCCCAGGCGTCAACTGAAACCAACCGCCCCCCGCGGGCAAAGGAGACCGGAATGTCCGGAAATCAGGCGCCCGCCGCAGCGGGCTCGCAGGCCGACCATGACGCAGCCGTTGCTGCGGCTGAAACCAAAGGCCACGCCGCCGGCGTGTCCGCTGAAAGCAAGCGCCTCACAACGGCGATGGGTGCCGAAGGCGTTAAGGGCGATGGCGGCCGCATGGCGGCGGCGCTCGACCTCGCAGCCAAGTCTCCGGCCATGTCCGGCGAGGATGTCTCCGCCTTCGTCGTCGCCAATGTGGCGGCAACCAAGCCGACAGGTGGTGCTGATGCCGCCGCGTATGAGCAACAGCGCCTGGCCGCCGCCAGCCTGGCGCAGCCCGGCAATGCTCCGAAACCCGCCGATGCTTCGGCCGGCTGGAAGAAGGCGGCGGACAGCATCAACAAGCGCATCGGCTGATCGAGCCTTTCGCGCACCATCCTCAAAATCGTGAAAGGCTGAAGCCATGACGACTGTTACCGAAGGCCGGCATGCCGGCGAATTTCTGCTCAGCGAGGCGAATTTCCACCGCTCGCGCGAGAACGCCACCGTCGCCTTTTCGCAGACGCTTCTTGCCGGCACCGTGCTCGGCCGCATCGCGGTCGTCGCCGGCGTTGTCGCCACCGCGGCCGCCGATGCCGGCAACACCGCCGGCTCCGGCGCGCTGACGCTCGCCAATCCGGCCGTCTCGTCCAGGGTCAAGGACGGCGTCTACAACATCATCTGCACCGAGCCGGCGACCAATGGCGGCACCTTCGAGGTGACCGATCCGACGGGCAAGTCGATCGGCAAGGCGACGGTCGGCGTCGCCTTCAACAAGGAAATCAAGTTCACCATCGCGGACGCGACCGACTTCGTCGCCGGCGACCGGTTCACGGTGACGGTCGAGGCCGACGCCGAGGATTTCCAGTATGTCGCCTACAACCCGGCAGGCACGGACGGCTCCGAGGTCGTGGCGGCAATCGCGCTCTATCCCGTCGTCACGCCGGCCGACGCGACGGCGGCCATCGCCGTCATTGCCCGCGATGCGGAAGTCAACGGCCACCAGATCGAATGGCCGGCAGGCATTACCGCTGCCGCTAAGGCCGACGCGGTCCAGGCGCTCGAGGCGCGCGGCATCATCATCCGCAACTGACGGTGCGGCGGGTGACCGCCGGCCATTCCGATTGAGCCCGCGGCCCGCCGCGCCCAACCATTTCCTGCCAGCCAGGATTTCCAAGGGAAACCAAAATGGACAACATCCTCGACATCTTCAAGAATGACGCGTTCAGCTGCACGTCGCTGACCGATTTCGTCAATGACCTGAAATACCGGCCCGGTCGCATCGGCGAGATGGGCCTTTTTTCTTCGCATCCTGTCACGACCACAACCATCGCCATGGAGCGCGTTGGCGACATCCTGCAGCTGGTCAAGCCGAGCCCGCGAGGTGGTCCCGGCGAGACCCGCGACATGCCGAAGCGCAAGATGACTGACTTCAAGGTGCCGCACTTCCAGCGCGACTGGGGCGTGCTCGCCGACCAGGTGCAGAACGTTCGCGCAAAAGGGACGTCTGACCAGTTGGCGACGGTGCAACAGATAGTCGGTGCCGTCATTGCGTCCAATACCTCGGACTTCGACCTGACCGAGGAACATGCCCGGCTTGGGGCTGTCACCGGCATCATCACCTATGCTGATGGTTCGACCTTGAACCTGTTCACCGAATTCGGCATCAGCCAGGTTGCGGAAGTCGATTTCGACCTCGACAATGCCAACCCGGCCGACGGGGCTCTGCGCCTCGCCTGCACCAAGGTCATTCGAGCAGAGAAGAAGGCGCTCGGCGCCGTGCCGTTCGCCTCCGTGCACTCCTTTGTCGGCGACACCTTCTTCGACCAGTTGCTGACCCATAAGGAGGTTCGCGACACCTACAAGGGCTGGTCTGAAGCCCAGATCCTGCGCGACTCTTTCGTCGGCAAGAACCGCTCCTCGAACCCGACGTTCGAATTCGGCGGCATCGTCTGGGAGAATTACGGCGAGATCGACGGCGAGGGCGTCGGCATCGCCGCGACCAAGGCGCGCTTCTTCCCAGTCGGTGTGCCGAACCTGTTCAAGACCTACATCTCGCCGGCCGATTACATGGAGACCGTCAACACGCTCGGCGAGCGTCTCTATGCCAAGCAGTGGCCGATGCAGAACGACAAGGGCATCAATGGAGAGTTGCAGATGAACGAGCTGCAGCTCTGCACCCGTCCCGGCACGCTGATGGGCGCGCGCAACACCTGATCGACCCGGCGGCGCTCGGCGCCGCCAATATCCTGTACCGAGGCGCTTGGTTATGATCGACTGGAACGAGGCTTCGGCGGCGCTCGAAACGACCGTCGCCGAAGTCTTCGACCGCGAGACCTTCCGCGTCGTGCCGACGGCGCGGCGGGTCGGCGTCAACGATACCCGCATGGCCGATCCAGACCGTGTCGGCTTCCCATTCCTCGGATCGATCCATTTCGGCCCGGCCGCTCTCGCGCCCGGCTTCTCTCATCCGTCCATGCTGTCTTCGGATCGCGACCGGGCGCGCGAAATGCCCACGCATGAGGCTGTCGTGACCGCGCTATCGACCGACTGGCCCGAGCCGGTCAAGGTCGAGGACCAGATCGTCTGGCTTGACCTCGAGACAGGCAGTGAGAAGGGCCGTTTCCTGATCGCCGCCATTCCGATCGACGGCGGCAAGCGCCTGGCCATCTTCGTCAACCGCACCAAGGGCCGGCCATGACCATCGCTGCCGAAATCGCCCGGCTGGCCGCCGTCGAGAGCCTGTGTCCGACCGCCGCCCTGCTTGCCGAAACGGCGCTGCCGACCTTGGCGCGCCATCGCGTCTTCGACAGCCGCCGTCCGGCGATCGACGAACTCGACGCCGGCGAGGAATACACGCCGGTGCTGTCGCTGTTCACCCGCAAGTCGGAATCTCCGCGCCGCGGCCAAGGGCAGGGCAGCGTCGCCCGAAACGGCCGCACCATGCTCGAGGTGGTGGCGGAGCTCTGCGTGTCGGCGCATGACGAGGACGGCTCGCCCTATACCGACGCCATGGCCGGCTCCGACCCTAAGGCGCGCATCGTGCTGTCGGCGCTCTGCGCCCAGGTGCGCTTCGTGCTGACGCAAGGGCCGACAGGCACGCTCTTTCGCCAGATCGTCATGGCCATCGAATCGATCGACGAGGAAGGCTTCGCCGTCCCCGAGCTTGGCCTGCGCTGGCAGCGCACCACCATGCTGTTCGACTGCCAGATACCCGACGACGACTTTTCAGGCGGCGCAGGGCTGCCGCAGCCGGCCGCACGCATCGCGGTCCTGCTGCCGGCGAACTCCTACGCCAAGGCGACGCTCGACAACATGGCCGCGCAGTTCGGCGCCGCAGCCGTGCTGCCGGTCATCGACACGATCGCCTTCGAAGTGAAGCAGGCGGGCATTTCCGGCGAGATGGGGCCTGCAGCGTCGATCGCGCAGCCGTTTCCGGAAATCGAGGATTAGACCATGGCCAATCTTGTTCACGTCAAGCTCGCCGATGCCGACCACCGCATGCCGCACCCGTTCAATCCGACTGTCGATTTTCCGGCAGAAGGGCTGACCGTCGACCGCGAGGACCCGGCATGGCTGCAGCTCATCAATGACGGCTCGCTGATCGCCGAACAGCCAATCGAAGCGCCTGCCGCCCCGGCCGCAGGCAAGCGCAAGGAGAAATAGAGCCATGGGCATCCTGTTCAACAACATTCCGGGCGCAGGCCTGGTCGCGCCGCTGTTTGCCTTCGAGGTGACCTCCGGCGGCAGCTACCAGTCGGCCTCGCGCCTGCTGCTGATCGGCCATAAGAACACCGGCGCGCTCATTGCAGACAATACCCCGACGCCGGTGGGCTCGGCGCAGGAAGCCGTAGCACTTTGCGGCGTCGGCTCGATGCTGGCCGAAATGGCGCGTGTCGCGTTCTTGAACGCGCCGACGCAGGAAACCTGGATCTTGGCGGCGCCAGCGACTGGAACGGCGCGCGTCGACACCATCAAGGTCAATTCGGTTCCGGCCGGCGGCGGTGTCGCCACCGTTGAAATCGCAGGCGAGCCGGTGCAGGTGCAGATCGCCGCCGGCGACAGCGTCAATACCGTCGCCGCCGCCCTTGCTGCTGCCATCAACGCCTATTTCAACGCGCTGACCGGCGCTTCGCTCTCGGTCACCGCCACCGTCGCCACGGACACGGTGACAGTGACCGCCCGCCATCTCGGCCTGATCTATGCCGACTATGATTTCTATGTGCCGACCGTCGTTGCCGGCAACGCCTTTGCCGGCGCTGCCGTCACCATCACCAACACAGTGGTGCCGACCGGCAGCCCGGACCTGTCGGCGGCTCTGGCCGCACTCGGCGACGATCCCTTCGACTGGATCGTCTCGCCCTTTTCGGATGCCACCAACATCGCCCGCTACACGGCGGCGATGAACGATGTGTCCGGCCGCTGGGCGTACAATCGCCAGGTCTATGGCCATGTCTTCACCACCGCGGCCGGCACGCTGTCGGCGCTGACAACGATCGGCTTGGCACTGAACGACCGCCACCTGACCATCCACCCCCGTCTGCCGGTCGCCGCCGGCAACCCGACGCCGGCCTGGCTGGCCGCAGCTGCCCGCACGGCGCGCATCGTGCCGTGGCTGTCCGACGACGCGACGGGCAATGTCTCGCGCAACCAGAAGGGCCTGGTCGTGCAGGGCGAGCGGCCGCCGCGCGATCGATCGCTGGTGCCGACTTATGCCGGCCGCAACACCATGCTGCGCTCCGGCATCTCGACCGTCATCGTCAACACGGATGGCGGCGTGGCGATCGACAAGGTCATCACCACTTACCAGAAGGATGCCAACGCGCAGCCGGACGAGACGTTTCGCGACATCCAGGCGATCGGCCAGCTCGTCGCCATCCTGCGCTATTTCCGCGCGCAGTTGTCCTATGAGCACGGCCAGAAGGCGCTTGCCGACGAAAACCCCGGCGGCCTCGGCGCGATCTCGACGCCGAAGTCTATCAAGGCGACGCTGGTGCATGCCGCCGACACGCTGGAAAACCGGGGCGTGCTGGAAAACGCGCGCGGCTTTGCCGACCGGCTGATCGTCCAGCGCAACAGCCAGAGCGCCAACCGCGTCGACATTATGGCGCCGATCGACCGCGTCAACCCGCTCGACGTAATTGCCGCCAACGCGATGCTCTACAGCCAGTATCGCGCCGCCTGATCGCCGCAGCCATCCCCATCCAACTGAGAGGAAAAACCGATGCAGAATTTCGGCGGAGAAATGACGTTCGGTCTTTCGACCGGCGAGCGGATCGTGGTGCGCGGCGCGGCCGAGATCATGCCGTCCAATGTCGATATATCAGGCGCCGCCAACCAGGACGGCTCGGTGTATCGGACGGTCGAGCCGACCGGCTTCAAGGCGAACCTCACCTTCGAGGATTTGCCGACCGACGACTGGAACCGTCTGATGCGGGCTTCCGGCTTCAACGTGACGCTCAACGAAAGCTTCACTGGGGTCCAGCATCTGTGGACCGAAGCCGCCTTTACCGGCACGCCGACCATCAACCGGGCGAGCGGTGAAGTCACCGGCGTGGCGCTGATCGCCCGCGTCTACCGGAAGATCTGACGATGGCGGAAACAGTCGTTCCGCTGTCGAAGCGCTACGAAGCACATGGCGAGGCCTTCGACAGCGTCACCCTGCGCGAGCCGCGCTTCGAGGATCTGCTGGCGCTGGGCGAGCCCTACGAAATACAGCGCGCCGCCGGCAACAATGTCGTGATCGAGAATGTCGACACCGTCGCTGCCTATGTTCGCCGCTGTGTCGTGGCGCCGGGGATCGAGAAGCTTGGCGGCCTCGATCTGGCCGATGCCAGGCAGGTGCGTGATGCGGTGATCGGTTTTTTTATGCGTACCGCGCCAACGGTCACCGAGTAGGCGAAGTCGTCGGTATTCAGGCCGACGACCTGATGTTCTTCTTCGGCTGGCAGCCCGGAATTGTGCTGCCGATGCCGTTTTCCGAAATCGCCATGCTGCACAGGCGCGGCATTGAATTCCTGAAGCGTAGGCCGAAGACATGAGCAACCGCACGATCGAGGCCATATTGCGCCTGTCGGCGAAGCTCGGCCCGATGGGTGCCTTCGGCCAGTTGTCCAGCAAGCTCAACCAGGTCAATCAGAAAGCTTTAGCGTTTAACCGCACGCAAGGACTGATGGCGCGCAACAGCATGTTGGCGGCAAACGCCGTCCGCGGGCTTGTCGCCTATGGTCTGGTGCGCGGGGCCGGGCAAATGGTGACAAACTTCGCCGGCGCCGAACGGCGGCTGAACCGTATCGCCATCAATGCCGATGCCGGCAAGGACAAGCTGGGCGAGATGTTCCGCACGGTCGATCGTGCTGCGCTCGACTATTCGATGACGCAGGACAGCATCACGGACGGTCTCGAATCGCTTGTCGCTTCCGGACGCAGCCTCGACGATGCGCTGTCTTTCCTGCCTTCCGTCGCCGCAACCGCGCAAGCTGCCGGCGCCGAGATTGCCGATATCGCCACCACGGCCGACGCGATCGGCAACTCTTTCCATTTCGCCGGCAACAACATGCAGCGCGCCTTTGACATTCTGGTAACGTCGGGCAAGCAGGGCAAGTTCGAACTGAAGGACATGGCCCAGTACCTGCCTTCGCTTGCGCCAGCCATGGCTTCGCTCGGATACGAGGGTGAGAAGGGCTTGGGCAAGCTGGCGTCGATGCTGCAGACGGTGCGCCTGCAAACCGGTGATGCGAGTTCTGCCGCTACCAATTTGCAGAACGTCTTGCAGAAGATGGAATCGAACGAGACGGCGAAGAGCTTTAAGAAGTTCGGCGTCGATCTGCGCAAGGAAATGGCCAAGGCGCGCAAGGAAGGCCGTGACCTTATCGATGTGTTTATCGAACTGACCGAACGGGCGCTCAAAGGCGATCTGTCGAAGATCCCGCAACTGTTCACCGATGCCCAATTCCAGCAAGGCATGCGCGCCCTTTTGCAGGGCCGCGACGCCATGGAGGGTTTCCAGAAGGCGCTCGAAAATGTCGATGGCGCGACGATGCGCGATCTCGGCCGCGTCCTCGATGACAACCAGTCGAAGATCGACCGCATGGGCGCATCGTGGGAGCGCATGGTGCGCGCGATCGGCTCGGGTATTGCTCCCGCCGCCACCGGCGCCATGGACTTCGTCAGCTCCAACATGGACAAGGCGCAGTTCATCAATGCCGAGCTCGACAAGGAAGGCATGGGCTGGTGGGAAAAGCGCATGTGGTGGCTGCGCAACGGCTTTGACAACCAGGACCAGGGGCTGACGGCATTTAAAGGCGGGTGGCGGTCGCCAGAAGGGCTGATCGCCGCCAAGGGGCCGATGAGCGCCAGCCCCGAATTGCCCTCGCGCCGTCAGGACCAGCCGGGCCGCACCCCGATCCCGACACCGCGCCCGGTTGCGCCGAGCGTGGCCGAGCAATACCGGCTCTACGGTCGCGGCCACGCGGCCGCCGTGCGCAACAGCGTTCAGGTCGAGAAGCCGTCCGGCAATGCCGGCAACGCCCCCAAAGACTGGTTCGAGTTGCCCTCCGTGGAAGGCCTCAAGCGCGATTTCGAGACGGCATCATCCGTGGTCGTCGATGGTGGCAAGCAGGCCGGTGACAGCATCAAGTCGGGTGCCGACACTCTGGCGTCGGTCGCGGGCAAGCTGGAAGCGGCAATCGTCGCCGGCGCCAATGCGCTTGCCGGAGCTGCCCGCAGTGCTGCCGCCGACCTGTCGCGGCCTATCGGCTCGCTTAAGGCGGTGCGCGCCGACACCGGCAAGTCCAATGCCGGCCATCTGATGGGGCCACGTTGATGCGCGACTGGCTGAAAGCCTTTCGGCCCGCCTCATTCCGCGGCGTGCCGTTCTTCGTCGAGGCGGAGGAAGCCGAAGGCGGGCGGCGCGTCGCCATCTCGCCGATCGCCTATTCCGATCTGCACATTACCGAGGACATGGGCGGCGATGTCAGGCGTTTCAGCCTGTCGGCCTATGTCGCTGGCGACATTGCCGATGCCAATGCCCGAGCCTTCACCGCGGCGCTCAATGCGCCCGGTGCGGCGACGTTGGTGCTGCCGATGGGCGGTCCGGTGCTGGTTCGCGTGCCGCGCTGGTCATTGTCGCGCGAGCGCGGCCGTGCCGGCTATGTCGGCTTCGAGATCGAGTTCGTTTTGGCAGGCCTCGCCTCGCTGCCTTTCGCCGCCGTGCCCGGCGCCTATGCCATCGCCGCCAAGATCGCCGCCGGCATCGACATGATCACCTCGGCCGCCGCGTTCCGCATGCGCGATGTCGCGCCCGGCCAGGCGGCGCCCTCTGCGCTTGCGGCCGCGGGCGCTGCGGCGCTTATGGCTTCGGTCGCCGATGCGTCGGAGTTGCCGGCCGAAAAGCGGCCCGCCATCGCCGACGCGATAGCGACGATCACGCGCCTGTCGACAGAACCTGTTGCCCAGGCCGGGCCGATCGCTGCGGCGATTGCCTCGACGGTTGGCGCCATTGCCGATCTGGCGAGCCCGGCCGAGGCCACTGAAGCTTTCGCGGTTGCGGCCGCTCCTTCCGGCAACGATGTCTTCGCCCTGGTGGCCGCCGCCGCCTTCGCCGCCGGCTTTTGCCAGGCGCTTGCTGCCGGCGACTATATTTCGCGCCAAGATGCGCGCCGTGCCCGTGACCGCATTGCGCCGGTCGTCGATCCCGTCCTCGAGGCCCTGTCGACAGGCCTCGACGTTGCGGTCAGCGAATGGCTGTCGGATATCGCGGCGACCGCGGCATCCGACCTCAGCGCTGTTGCCGCCAATCGGGCGCCGCTGGTCAGCGTGCAGACCGAAATATCGCTGCCGGCGACGGCGCTGGCCTACGCGCTTTATGGCGACGCTGGTCGCGCCGGCGAGCTGGTCCAGCGCAACAGCGTCGCCACGCCGGCGGCCATGCCGATCAGCTTTGAAGCCATCGCGCCATAAAGGGGATTGGCGTGCCGCTTGAAGTGATTTCCATTCAGGCCGGCGGGCTGCTGCTCACATGGCAGGACATCAGCATTTCGATCTCGGCCGAGGAGGCCGTGCGGTCGGCTGTCGTTACCGGGCATATTCCGCCCGGTGTGGCGCCGCCGTGGCCGGACGACAGGGCCAGCCTGTCGGCCGGAGGCACGCTGCTGTTGACCGGCTATGTCCGCGACTTCCGGCCAGACCAGGGGGCCGACGATTGGAAGGCGACGATTTCACTTGTCTCCCGCACCGTCGACGCGGTCGAGACCTCGATCCTGCACAAGACCGGCCTGGCCGAGAACAAGGACATCAAGGGCATAGGCGAGGCCTTCGACAATTGCGGCGTCGGCATCGAGGCGAAGGGGTCGTTCGAAACCATCGCCAAACACCAGATCGAACCTGGCGAATCGCTGTATTCGACGCTAGAGCCGCTGGCGCGCGCCGAGGCGGCGATCATCCACGACACGCCGGAAGGCAAATTACGCATCGTCCAGAAGCCGGAGGGATCGCACAGCGGCGGTCTGGCGGCTGGCGTCAACATCATCTCCGCCGCGGCGGAATTTTCAGGCGAGGGCAGGTTCAACCCGGTCATCGTTCGCGGCCAGCAATCGCGGGGCACGACACCGCAGGCACTGCGGCCGGAGGCCAAGGCGTCCGACCCCTCGGTCGGCCGCAGCCGCCCCAAGATCGTCGTTCTCGATGGCGAGGCGACGACGAAGCATATGAAGAATGCCGTCGAATGGGAGGCCCGCGCGGCGGCCGGCCTTGCTGTCAACGCGACCATCACCGTGTCGGGTTGGCGCGATGCCGGCGGCAGGATATGGACGCCGAACTTTCTGGTCTATGTCCGCCATCCGCGCGTCTTCCTCGATCAGATGATGGTCATCAAATCGGTGGAACTGACGCAGGACACACAAGCCGATGGTGACGGCACGCGGGCGACCTTGACGCTGACCGATCCGCGCGCGCTCGGCGGCTCTTCGTCCGGTTCGAAGTCGGGCAAGGGCTGGTCGGCGCCGGAGCCAAAGGCGGAGTATTCGGCGCAATGAAATCTTCCGCGCACCTGACGCGTTTCGAGATCGACTCTTCGCGCTTCGACAATGGCCAGCTGCTGATCTCCGGTCGCGGACTTGCCGGCGAGACGTTCAAGGATCTCCTCTACGTCCAGCCGCATGGCGCCGCCAGTCGTCCGCCCAAGGGCGCGATCGGCGTTGCCATGGTCATGCCTGGCCGCCGCACCCAGGCGATGCTGATGGGCATCGAGCACGCTCAGCACCGGCCCGACCTGCCGGACGGTGCCGCGGCACTTTACGATGCGTCTGGAAACATCATCAAACTGTTCGCCGGAGGCGTGACCATGGATTTCGGCTCGCGGACCATCACGCTGACCGGCGGCACCTGGAATGTAAAGGGCGACCTTAACGTCGACGGCAACATCACCGCCACCGGCTCGATCATCGACGCCGGCGGCAACACACCGCACCACACGCACTGATGATCAGGATCGTTCCACTCACCGGCGACGGCGAACCGCTGCTGTCGCCCGATACGCTATGGGACGGTACGTCGGGCGACTGGGCCATAGAAGGCGACGACAAGGCCAATGCCGGCGGCCTGCGCGCCAAGGCGGAACTTGCCACCGCCGTGCTGCTCTGCCTGATGACCGATGCGCGCGTCGAGCCGGACGAGCTGCCGCCCGAAGAGCAGAACCGCGGCTGGCCGGGCGACAGTTTCGACCTTCGCACCGACCTCGGCGAGACGATGATCGGTTCGAAACTCTGGCTGCTGCGCCGCTCGACGGCAAACGATGCGACCGCATTGCGGGCCGAAGACTATGCCCGTGCCGCCCTGCAGACACTAATCGACCAGAAGGCTGCGGCCACTGTTGAGGTGATCGGTACGGCCGATCCGGCGCAGCGGCGCATCGATTTGAAAATCACCTTGAAGGACCGCGATGGCGCGGTCGTCTTCGATCGCCGCTTCGGCGTCCTGTGGGAGCAACTGCGTGGCCTGGACCGTCCTCTCGCCAACTGAGATTTCGACCCGGCTGCGCGGCACCTTGCGTCGCTACCTGCCGGGCACCGATGCACTGGTCTGGCCGAACAATCTGACGGCGATCGTCAAGACGGTCGCAGCCGGCATGCATGACATGCATCTGCGCGCCGCCTGGCTTTACGAGCAGATTTTCGCCACCACGGCCAGCGTCCAGCATCTGGAACGGCACGGTGCCGAACTCGGCATCTATCGCCGGCCGATGGCGCGCGCCGAGGGCGTGGTAACGCTCAATGGCTATGCCGACACCATCTATCCGGCCGGCATCGCCTTTATTGCCGGCAACCGGCTCTATCGCTCGGTTTCCGATGCGCGCTCCAACCTGGCTGGGCTGCTCGCGCTGACCATCCTGTCCGACGATTATGGCGCCGCCACCAACATCGCCGCCGGCGAGACTTTGCAGCGCGCCGACCCGACGCAGTTCCCGAACCTCGAGCTTGAAGCGACCGTGGCCGGCGGCGGCATTGGCGGCGGCGCAGATACGGAAACGGATCCCAGCCTCCGCGCGCGCATCCTCGACCGCAAGCGCAGGCCGCCGCAGGGCGGCGCCTATTCGGACTACGAGCAGTTTGCCCGTGCCGTGCCCGGCGTCACCCAGGCCTGGGCCTTTCCTTTCGCCGACGCGCCCGGCACGGTCGGCGTCTGGTTCCTGTTCGAAGGCCGCGCCAACGGTATCCCCGAAGCGGGCGATATCGCTCTGGTGCAGGATGCGCTGGAAGCGCGGCGACTGATCCGTGCCGGCCTGTCGGTTTCGGCACCGATCCCGTCGCCGCTCGACATCACCATCGCCAATCTTGCCGTCGACACGGTGCAAACGCGCGCGGCGATTGCCGCCTCGATCGCCGCCATGCTGGTCAGGCGCGCCCGGCCGGGCGTCGCTTCCGCGCCGTTCACCCTGTCGCGCTCCTGGATCTCGGAGGCGATCAGCCTTGCCGTCGGCGAGGACCGGCACTTCCTGATCAACCCGTCCGGCGACATCATCTATGTCGGCGGCGAGATGCCGGTGCTGGGCACGGTCAACTATGTCTGATGCCGTGCGCTGGCCGCGCTATCCGGGCGAGGACGAGCTTGCCTTCTTCCACTTCGCCCCGGACGATCCGTTCATCGGCGCGCCGCCGCAGGGCGATGTCCTGTCCGATCCCTCGGATGAAGCCGGGGAAGGTTTTTTGACGGCGCTGCTGCCGAAGGGTGCGGCATGGGGCACGCCCGACAACCAGGCGCTCGATCCGCTGTCCGTGCTGTCGCGCTTCTGGCGCGCGGTCGGCTCGGCCTTTGCCGATGCCTATCGGGCGCTGTTTGGCGTAGCGCTCGAATCGACGGCGGTGACGCTGGTCACTTCGCTGGACGACTGGGAAATCGAATACGGGCTGCCCGATCCCTGCCTCGGGCCGGACCAGACGATCGACTCGCGCATGCGCTCGCTGCTGCTGAAAATCCGCTCCGGCGGCACCATTACGCCGGCCGATTTCATCAAGCTTGCGGCCGATGCCGGCTATGCCATCTCGATCGAGGAGCCAACGCCGTTCCGGGCCGGTGCATCGACTTGCGGCGGACCTGAGGCAATCGCCGGCGGCGAGGTCGTCGAATATGTCTGGATCGTCAGCGTGCCTGGCGTGTCGGTCGAATTCTTTCGCGCCGGCGACGGCCGTGCCGGCGAGACGCCGCTCGGCCGGCTCGGCCTGCCTGACGATCTGATCTGCCTGTTCAACGCGCTGAAGCCCGCCTGGACCACCATCGTTTTTTCCGTCTGAAAAGAGGCCGCCATGAAGTTCGTCAATCCGCGCAATGCGCCCGTATCGAGCGAGCGCATCCCATACTGGAACGAGAACCGCGCGGCTGGTCTGACCGGTGCCATCCCGCCGGCCGATGTCTTCAACGATCCGCAGGACGAGATACTGAAGGTGATCGTCGAAGCCGGCCTCACCCCCGATCCCGCGGACAAGACGCAGCTCTGGCAGGCTCTGCAGGCGCTGATCGCCGACATCGTTGCGGGCGGCACGCCGTCGATCGAGGTGCCGCCCGGCTCGGTCTCGATGTTTGCTGCCGCGACGGCGCCGACCGGCTGGCTGAAATGCAATGGCCAGGCGGTCAGCCGCGCGACCTATGCCGATCTGTTCGCGGCGATCGGCACCAGCTGGGGCGTCGGCGATGCGGTCTCCACCTTCAACGTGCCCGACTTCCGTGGCGAATTCCTGCGCGGCTTCGACGACGGCCGCGGCATCGACACCGGACGCGTCTTCGGCAGCTTTCAGGATTACGCCACGGCGCGGCCGCAGACGGACGATGTCGCGCGCGTCAATGGCGATGGGTCGCTTGGAACGCTTCGGCAAGCCGGCAATGCGACACCATCAACCAACCCGTCTGAGGTCGGCTTTGCCCGCGTCGCCAAGACCGGCGAGCGCAACGTTAATGACGGCTGGGATCCGGGCGGCGGCGGCAACCCCTATGTGGACATCGTCAATGTGACGACAGGCGATGCCGAAACGCGGCCGCGCAACCGGGCGGTGCTTTACATAATCAAGACCTGATTGCCTCACGGGCCGCATCCTCGCCTTTTCGGCTGGCCCCCTTTCTCCTTCACCGGATTGTAAATCATGGCCGCACCCGACCTGTTTGGGATACTCGATGTCGTCAAGAAACTGACGCCGCCGGCGGGCATGGGCACCGCCCATGTCGATGGCTTCTCCTGGGCGCGCAACGGCCTGTCCTATGGCGATTCGACCAAGCTGACCGCCGACGACTGGAACCGCATCATCGCCAATTTGCGCGTCGTGCTGATCGCCTCCGGGGTCAATCTTTCAACCCTCGACCCGGCCGACCCGGCGCTGTTGCAGACCGTGCTGCAGCTCTATCTCGGCGCGGCGGTCACCGACATCCTGTCCGGCGTCGATGTCGGCGGCTACGGCATGATGGCGAAGTCGATCTATGACGCCAACAATGACGGGCTGATCGATATCGACCATGGCGGCACCGGCGCGTCGAGCCTGATCGATGCCGCCGATAATCTGTCGGCCATGTCGACCGACATCGCCAGCGCGGCGACCACCGATCTCGGCGATGCCACCGGGATCAATATCCGCATCACCGGCACGGACGCGATCTCTTCCTTCGGCTCGGCGCCGAATGGCGCCATCCGCCGCCTGACTTTTGCCGCAGCGCTGACGCTGACCCATAACGCCACCAGCCTGATTCTGATCGGCGGCGCTGACCTTGTGACCGAGGCCGGCGATACCGCCTGGATGCAGTCGCTCGGCTCCGGCAACTGGCGCATGCTCGGCTTTTTCAGGGCCAGCGGCGCTGCGCTCAGCAGCATTCTGCGGCAAGGCTCAAACCCGCTGCCGACCGCCGAAGGCGATATCCGCTGGGATACCGACGACAACATCCTGGTCATCGGCGACGGCGCCGGGCAAAGGCTGTTCCTGCCGGCGCCGGCTGGCCTGTTGGCGGGCGACGTGCTCTATGCGACGGCGCCGAAGGTACTGGCGCGCCTGCCCAAGGGCGCGGCCCGGCGCACGCTGCGCATGAATGCCGCCGCGACCGCACCGGAATATGGCGGCGGCAACGGCCTGCCCGACGCCATCCTCGAGGACCAGAAGGCGTCCGGCGTCAGCGGCGGCTCTTCGGCGCCCGGTAATGGCGCCTGGGTGACGCACATCCTCAACACCAAGGTGCGCGACCCTTACAATCTGATGGCGCTGGCCAGCAACGTCTTCACGCCGGCGAACGATGGCCGGGTTGAATGGCAAGTCGTCGGCTATGGCACCGAACTGCAAGTGCGTCTGTTCGACGTGACCGCCGGAGCCGAGGTCGGCATCGGCATGGGCGCTGGAGGCAACACGTCGCCGGACACGGGTTGCATCGCCATCGGCGGCGCGATGGTCGTCGGCGGCCACGCCTATCGCCTGGAATGGCGCACGTCACACACGCATGCCAACGGCCTCGGCCTGGCCTTCGGCTTCGGCTCGATCGAGGTCTATGCCCGCCTGAAATATTGGGGAGATTAGATGAGCAATTTCGTCCTCGTCGAAAACGGCATCGTCGTTCAGTCCGACCGAACGGGCGCCGCCCCGGAAGGCTTTATCGAAGCCGATGATGCGGTCTGCCCCGGCTTCCTGTTCGACGGCGAAGTCTTCACCTCGCCCGTACCGGTGCCGGTCATTCCGGACCGGGTATCCGCGCGGCAGTTCAAGCTGCAGCTGCTCGCCGCCGGATTGCTGGCCGAGGTCGAAGCCTGGATCGCGGGGCAAGGCCCGGCCATCCAGATCGCCTATGACAACAGCGGCAGCTTCGTGCGCACCGATCCGACGATGCAGGCCGGCTTTGCCGCGCTGGGCTTTTCGGGCGCGCAGGTTGATGCCTTCTTCACAGCGGCATCGGTTCTCTGAAATCATGGCAAAATATGTTTTCCCCGATGTCGAGCCGATCCGGCCCGGCTACGATTTCCAGATGCGCCTCCAGTTCCCGCAGGATCTGTGGGACGCCGAACAGATCGGCAGCGGCCGGCTGGTGGCGCAGTTCCGCGCCGCCGTGCCTGGACCGGTGCTGTTCGAAGCCGACACGATAGATCTGACGATCCAGCGCGAGGCGCCGCGCACGCTGGCCTTCTTCCTGTCGGAGGAAGCGACCAAGCCTTTCGTCGCCTCGACCATCGTCGTGTTCGATATCGCCCGCTTCGACGGCGACGACAGCCGCATGGTGCTCGACAAAGTGATCTGGCCAGTTCTGACAACGGTGACCCGCGATGTCGTATGACGCGATCCTCGAAATCCCCAATGTCGTCGTCGTCTCCGGCCCGGCTGGCCAATCCTTCCTGCCGGTCGACGATGCCGCCGAGCTGGTCGCCGATTTCGGCCGCGACGGCGACCGCGCCATCATTCGCGCCAATGGCGACGAGTGGCTGAAGACGGCCGGTTCGTGGGCCGCGACCGGCGAAAATTTCTGGGGCACGCTGCTGGCGCAGGGTGCTGCCCAGGTCCAGCAGGCCGCCGCGTCGGCAACGCAAGCCGAAACGATCGCTGAACAGTTCGGCGACCTCGAGACCGGCATTACGCTAGCGCAGGCGGCCGCTGCGGCCGCTGCGGGCGATGCCGGCCAGACCGCGGCGGATCGTGCGCAGACCGGTGCCGACCGCACTCAAACCGGCCTTGATCGCACGGCAACCGGCGCCGACGCTGGCCAGACCGCTGCCGATCGCGTCGCGGCCGCCGCCGATCGTGCGCAAACCACGCTGGATCGCGGGGCGACCGACGCCGATGCCGGCCAGACGGCGGCCGATCGCATTGCCACCACTGCCGACCGCGCGCAAACCGGCCTCGATCGCGCGGCGACCGGCGCCGATGCCGCCCAGACCGCAGCCGATCGGATTGCTACCGCGGCCGATGTTGTCTCGACCCATGCCGATGTTGGCCTTGCCAATGCGGCGATCGGCGGGGTGATCTATGACACCACGGCCGCCGGCATCGCGGCCACTACCAACGGGCAGTTCTTCATCGTCAAGGGCGACGGCACGAACACCTATGCCTTGATGTATAAGAACGTCGCCGCCGTGGCGACGCTGGTCGCCAGCTATCCGAGTAAAACCGCGTTCGATCTCGCGTTTGATATGATCACAGAATGGATGGCTTTCGGCGGCCTGCTCGGCATTGCTTTCGTCGACACTGCGGGAAAGATTTATGGCGGCTACCGTCAGGACGATGCCCTGTTCCGTTCTCGTCTTGCCCTGGAAAGCAGCGCTGGCGCCATTTCCTACAGCTACAATGCGGCCACCGGGTACACTGACGTAAATGTCATTGGCCTTGAAGCATCGGCTTCTGAGCAGATTGTCGCCGGCAATGTCGCCTACGCGCCGATTGTCGATGCCAACTATAAAGTGTTCGGCTACGGCAGGGCCGATGGCTCCTATTATTTTCATCACCTGGTGGCGGGCAAGATCGACGGCGTGGCCGGTGGCGCTATCGACAGTTCCGCATATTATTTCACGGTCGAGGATGTGTCCGGCCTAAACCAGGTTATCCGCTACACAAAGGCGACCGGCGTCAGAACTCAAATGACGACGGGGTCGAATAACTCTGGCCCGCACCTTTCGTCAGACGGAAGCAACGTCATCTATTCGAGTGACCGCACAACGCCAGCGAGCGAGTTCTTTCAGTCGGTAGCTGGCGGCGAAGAAAATCGCGTAATTGGCACCAGTCTTATTGTGCCGGTTGGCAACTCTCTTTCAACCAGCGGCGGACTTGGCTATTACACCGGGCTTCTGGCGCTGCGGCCCAACGCCTCCTTCCATCTTGAAGCCGTTTCAGGGCAACGGTCAGATGACATGGCCTATCGCCTTGGGGCTACCCCGTTCTCGGGATCGGTCGCAGGCGCGTCCATTCCTGCATCAGGCGCCGTGGTCATTACAGGTCTCGAAACCTCCATCTTCCGTCTGTGGCAAGGCGCGACTGGCGCGCTGCGGGTGAGCATAGCCGGCGTTCCCGGCAACCTCGCTCTCACCGGCTACGGCACCGTTCCAGTCTATACTTTCACACGAGATACAGCCGGATCTATCGTTGCGGTCAGCAACCCGGTTGTCATTACGCCGACTAGCGGCGTTTTGGTCGGCTCAACTGATGCATCGGCGGCGATGGCCCTCAAGGATGTGCTGTCC
Source organism: Mesorhizobium sp. M0159 (assembly GCF_040322295.1). NCBI lineage: Bacteria > Pseudomonadati > Pseudomonadota > Alphaproteobacteria > Hyphomicrobiales > Phyllobacteriaceae > Mesorhizobium > Mesorhizobium sp. M0159. Next base: position 10,847 of record NZ_JAMYTF010000023.1, on the reverse strand, counting down.
GGCATATGCATTCTTTGGTTGACCTATAACGACATTGAGCCGGGGTTCAGTCTGGCAACGTCGATGGCTAACATTGCAGCCATCGTCAACAAGGTTCGCCCGCTGGTTAAAAAGATGCTGATCGTTTGCGATCACATCGGGCTCGCTCGCCTGACGGATGCCACGGCGCAAGCCAATGGCTGCCCGGCCGGCATTGGCAGGGCCGGTACGGAAGCGATCAGCAAACAGTGGATTGAGGCAAGTCAGGCTCTCACTGCGGCGACGCTTGCCGCCTATCCGGGCGAGTGCCTTGATCTTCACGCCGCCCTTATCGCGGATGGTTACACTCAAAACGTCACTGTTCTCGGCGTCGTTTATCCGCTCGTCACCTTGGCGATCTTAGGCGACGGCGTTCACCCGACAACCGCGCTCGGCAAGACCGTCGAGGCGGGACACATCAACGACAGCCTATTGGCTAGAGGGCTTTAAAAATGGCAAGGTCTCTCATCATTAAGTCCCCATCAGCCATGGCTGCTGGCGTATCCAACCCAACTCTTTTGAAAGACGGGTTGCTGAACGCCGGCTCACTCTGGCTGTTCGACGCGCTCCGGCTGGGCACTTGGGACCCATCAACCGCGGTCGTCGCGGCCAATGCTGTTGTCGGCAATTTGGTGACCGGAGCACCGTCTGCTCTGATTAAGAACAACACGGCCGGCATCGGAGGCGCCGGCACGGCGGTGCTCTCGACCGGGACCGTTGCGTCCATCACGCTCGACGCCGGCGGTTCTGGTTACGCTGCTGCGCCCACCGTTTATCTCGTCGGAGGCGGCGGCACTGGTGCTACAGCAACCGCCAACATTTCAGGTGGAGCAATCACGGGCTTCAATGTCACTGCGCCAGGATCAGGCTACACCAGCGCGCCTGAAGTCGTAATCGGAGGCCTGAAATTCAGCCCCACCAAGAAGGGCTTTATCCTTGGCCCGACCGCTGACCACGGTGGCATCCAGATCGGCAGCGGCGCTCAATATTTCCAGAGCAATCTCACCCACGATTACTATATGTCGACCATCGTAACCCATCCGGCCGTTGATCCTACCGGGCACATAGGCTTGTTGTTGGTAAAGGGCGCTGCTGCGAACTATGCCGCGTCCGACGTTCCGACGATGGCTCGCCGCTATACGGGCGGCGGCGAGATGGCGGTGCGCTTTGATAGTGACGCCGGCAATCCGCTTACGGCGATCAATCTTGGATCGCCGGCCGGCCTGCACCACATCGCCTGCGCTAAGGTTGGAACCAACAACTTCTATTTTCAAGACGGCGTGTTGGTCGACAGTAAGTCGATCGCCGCTCGGACGCCCTGGGTATCCAACCTGTCCCCGTTCACTTGGGGCAATGGCGCGATTGCCGGTATGACGGCATGTCCTGGCCTGACGATGCATCGCACCTATGGCGAGGATTTGACTATTTCGGCGCGAACAGCCGCCGCTGTGGCGGCGCAAGACTACGCCGAAAACATCGCGCGGTTTGCTTGATCGGGCGCCTTTTCTATATTGGTTGAAGAGACCATGTTGATGGCCTGCTCAACCAGTGGGTCCCAATACCGATATCCGACCGGAGAGAAGTGAACTCCGTCCCGAAACGCGGCGTCATACACCAGACCAGCCTCCAGAACAGCGCTGCGAAAGAGTGTCGCGACATCGTGGATTTTCGCCGTGGGCAAAGCGGCGATCTCGTCGTTCTCCATTGCAATCAGCCTGCGATTGAAGCGCGACACCCATTGACCAGCCGAAGCGATATCGGTGATCGTCAGCATGACGAGGGGTTTTTCTCCGAACGAGCGCGAAAGCGCGTCGAGGGCGGATCGAAAGTAAAGGCGACGAAACTCAAGATCGTCGCCCTCGCTTGTTTGCGCGTCGTTCAGTCCAATAGAAACCACGGCTCCGGCGACCTTGCTCCACAGGTGCGCGCCCTTGACGCGACTTACCGCGGCTAAGACATCGGCGATGCGGGAGCCGCTATAGGAACCCCGTGCAACGCGAGGGTTGCCGGTCCCGGCGCACGACGCTTCAACCAGGCTGTCGCCCAGGAGCAAGATCTGCGGAACCGTGGCTCGTCTTAAATGCGCGATAAGGTCGGCCTCGCGATCGGCCCTCGAAGTCCCGACCAATTTGCGAAGAATGAACCGCGAACGTGAGACCGCGTCCCCGACGAGTGTCATGTGAGATTTCCCCCAAAGCCCGCGATCTTCTTAGCTGGTTTTATTTGGCTCGGCTAGATCACGCGAAACCCAAAACATCTACAACCCAACCTGCCCGCGAGGGCGGAAAGGAACTGCCATGGACACCACGTTCAAGGGCGATGCGAAGCGCATCACCGATCTCGACATACCGCGCATCGGCGCGATCATCGGCGTCGGCGAGGATGAAATTCACGCCTTCATGGACGTCGAAGCGGCAGGTTCCGGCTTCGACGCCAAAGGCCGGCCGAAGCTGCTGTTCGAGCCGCATGTTTTCTACCGCAACTTGTCCGGCGCGAAGCGCACCGCCGCGGTGAAGGCCGGGCTAGCCTATGCCAAATGGGGCGCAGAGCCCTATCCAAAGGACAGCTATCAGCGCCTGATCGCGGCCATGGCGCTCGACCAGATGGCGGCGTTGAAGTCGGCGTCGTGGGGCCTGACGCAGATCCTCGGCGAGAACTTCAAGGCTGCCGGCTTCCCGTCTGTCCAGACCATGGTGCAAGCGTTCATGGATGACGAAGCGGCGCATCTCGAGGCGACGGTGAAGCTGCTTGTCGCCTGGAAGGTGGACGACGATCTGCGCGCGCATCGCTGGCCGGTTGTCGCCGAGACCTGGAACGGCCCCGGCTACAAGAAAAACCGCTACGATTCGAAGCTCGCCTCAGCCTATGCCAAATGGCAGAGGATTAAGGATACTCCCTTCTCGCCTGAAGCGCATGCCAAGCCGGTCGCACCTGCTGAACCCGTCGCGCCATCGGCTCCGGCCGTCGACAAGGCCACGATCGAGCGGGTCCAGAAACAGCTCAAGGATCTCGGCTATACCGAGGTCGGCGGTGTCGACGGCAAGGGCGGCACGATGACTTCGACGGCGATCCGCGCCTTCCGCGCCGAGAATGGCCTGCCCGAAGGTGATGGCATCGACGATGCGCTGCTGCTGTCGCTGCAGAAAGCAAAGCCGCGCGTGCTGGCGCCGGCGCGCAGTGAAGCGCCACCCGAGGTCGTTCGCGAAAAGGTGCCGGAGGTGCGCACCAACTGGCTGACCAAGGTCGGCGCGTTCTTCGCCAGCATCGCCGCGCTGATCGGCAGCTTCTTTGACGGCATTCTCGGCAATCTTGACCAGGCTTCGGGCGTCATGCAGCCGGTGAAAGACGCCGCCGGCGACGTGCCCGGCTGGGTGTGGATGCTGGCGATCGCTGGCGTTGCCGGAGGACTCTTCCTGATCGCCCGCCATGGCGAGAAGAAGGGCGTCGAGGCGTTCCAGAGCGGAGCGCGGCGATGATGAGCGAGTATCGCTGCACCTGGTGGGAATACACTGGCCGTCATTCCGAGTTCAAGGAAGGCGTTGCCTCTCCGATCATGCGCAACTTGGAAACCGGGGATGAGGTCATCGGCCGTGATCTGCCGATTGGCGCACTGTGGGTTGCGGAAGGCGACGGCTATCCGAAAGGTGCCGATGGGCTCGCGATCTGCTGCCGTTTGCATGGCCATCACACCTGGTTCATCGACGGCCGGGCATCCAACTGCACGATGAAGGACGATAGCGCTCATCGGTGCTGGGTCCGGCACGGTACCGTGGGCGAAACCATTCACGTCGACAAGGACGGCAACACCTGCGCGGCCGGCGCAGGCTCGATCGCCATAACGGGCTTTCACGGCTTCCTGCATCACGGCGTTCTGAGGGATTGTTGATGTCTGCGCTCATCGGAATAGTCGCCGGCTTAGTTGGCGTTCCACGACCCTTTGCCGGGATCCTGGCATGGGCCTTCATACTGCTCGCGATCTCGGGCGCCGCCTTTGGCGGCTACGAACTCATCAAGCATTGGGGAGCGCAGGAAGTGCGCGACCAGATCGAAAAGGAAAATCAGGATGCGATCCGCAAAGGCGTTGAGGCGAGCCGGTCACTTGACGATTGTGTTGCTGCTGGCGGGGTGTGGGACTTCCGGCGTCAACGGTGTTCCGGCGCTGCGCTTGGCCCTCGGTAACAGCCTGACGGGTGCGCAGGGCAAGACCGTCGAGGATCAGAACCGGATCGACCACACGGTGGCGCCGGGCTGCGCCATCGGCCTCTACAAGCCCGCCGAATGCGACCGCCACACCAAGGCCAGCGCGGCACGCCGCGCCGAACTGAAATCATGAAAGGGCGAGTGGAGAAACGATGGCGGAGAGAGATCCTAGCCAACTGCCGGATCGATGGAGGGATCTCGATAAGCGGACCATCGAGATGGTCTACCGCTGGAACGAGGAAGAGCGCGAACGCATGATCCAGGTCAGCCACCTGACCAAGAAGCAGATGGACCGGCTGGACCAGTTTTTGAAGCTGCCGGACGACAAATGGGAGGCAGGCTTCAGGATCGTCACCCGCTCGGTGCTGTTCAACAAGACGCTGCGCTCGGCGCCAAAATTCGTGCTTGGGCTTGCCGCCGTGCTGGTGGCGCTGAACCAGCTCTGGGCGCTGCTGGCGCCCTACCTGAGGTCGCTCAAATGACGGTGCTGGCCAAATGACGGTGCTGGAAAGAACGCGCGCCTTCGACTGGCGCTCCGCGCTGGTCGCGTCCCCCTTTGCCGTGCTCTTGGCATGGTTGGTCACCATCCTGATCGACCGCGAGCCGCCGACCGTGTTCGAATCGGCGAGCGTGCTGACGCCGCAGGTGCCGCAGGGCGGCGTGCTCGACGTCCAGTACACGGTGATCCAGAACCGCATCTGCGCGGCGACCGTCGAGCGCTACGTCACCGATTCGGATGGCACCGTGCATGTGCCATCGACCTACACGGTCGGCCGCCGGCCGCTGATCGACGGCTATCCGCCGGAAGGCCGCGAGACCTATCAGCGCTCCATCACCATCCCGCTGGCGACCGCGCTCGGCCGGGCGCACTACGAGGCGCGCTTCACCTACACCTGCAACGTCCTGCAGAAGCTGGCCTTCCCAATCGAGGTGACGGCGCCGACGGTCTATTTCGACATCGTGCCGGCGCCGGCGCCGCTGATGCCGCTGACGCCGGAATCACCTTAGCAATCCGCGCCCGGCGGCTCCGGGCAATCTCCCAAAGGAAAACACTTACATGACCACGACCATCAAGGTGAACACCAACGGCAACTATGTTTCGACAATCAAGATCAACGGCGTCGAGTCCGGCACGGTCGGTCCAGGCTTCCCGGCTGAAAAGTCGTTCGGCCTTCCGCACAACAACGGCGGCCCCTCGGTGTTCGAGGTGTTCGAGCGCCAGGCCACGCCCGAGGAGATCGAGGCTGCGAAGGCGGCCGCGACCAGCTGATCATTCTCCCGGCACCAGCACTATGATGATGATCGCCCGCCGTGCCGAAAGGCGCGGCGGGCTTTTTGCGTTCGGGAACCGAAACGTTCAAAGTTTATTGAATAGGGTGCGTTGCGTTGGGGTTTGTATGAGCGGGGCGAGGTTGGCGTTTATTCCTCCGATGGAGCCCAAGCTGGTGGCCAAGCCGCCCGGAGGCGACGACTGGATTCACGAGGTCAAGCTCGACGGCTACCGCTCCCAGATCGTTATCAACAGCCCCGAGGATATTCGCGTCTTCACCAGAACCGGTGCGGACTGGACGAGCAAATATACCGGGCTGGTCGAAGCAGCGCGGGAGCTCGAGGTCGAGAACGCCATCATCGACGGCGAGGCTGTCGTCACCAACGAGGCCGGGCTGCCGGATTTCGCAGCACTCCAGAAAGCCGTCCACAGCGATCCCTACGCGATGATTCTCGGCGCCTTCGACATTCTGCACCTCGACGGCCACGACCTGCGCGACATCGGCTGCAAGGCGCGCCGCGAAATGCTCTATGGCATCATGAAGCCGAATAGCAGGATCCAGTTCAGCGAGGCCATGCCCGGCGACGCCAAGGCGATCTTCTACCTTGTCGACCAAGCTGAGCTCGAGGGGATCGTCTCGAAGCGCGCCGACAGCAAATATCGCAGCGGCCTCACATCGAACTGGCTGAAGACAAAGAGCTGGACCATCGACGAATTCGAACTGCTCGGCGTCGAGCGCGAGCCGGGCAAGGCGGCATTCGCGTTGCTGGCTGATCCCGGCACCGGCAAATATCTCGGTACCGCCTTCATCACCTTGGGCCGCGACATGAAAGATAGGCTATTGAAGCGCGTCCGGGAGCACGCCGGCCCGCCGCCAGATGATGCCGCGGGCTTGGCATTCGTCAAGGGCCAGCCCTATATCGACCGGATGGCGAAAGGCTGGACACTACAATCATTGATCGATGGCAAGATGCGGCTCATCGCGTTTTGCCACAATCCAAAATGCCACCACAATCAGGCGCTCGACCTGGAGGGGATCAAGGCGAAGCTCGGCCCTGACGCGCCGGCGATGTCGGATGACCTCATTCCAAAGCTGAAATGCGCCAGGTGCGGCGGTAAGCAGGTCGGCCTGACCTACACTCCCGCCGACGACGAGATGAAACGCGTGGACGTGAGCGCTTATCGAAAGGCGAGGGAAGGGCGCTGACTGCGCCCAGAAAGCGCCCAGATACGACCGCGAAGCGCTCAGTTTCGGGGGGAATAGCTGGGCACAAACGGCACGAAAAAGCCCGGAAATCCGCCATTCCTGCGGTTTGAACGCTCGTTTACACCGAACATGTCGGAAGTCGGCAGGGCGGCACTATCCACGAGTGACACGCCTCCTGATCCCGACGGCATAATTTGACACGGCCAAAGGCAGCAATGACACGGCGCATTGATTTCATTGTATTTCTAGGAGCCTTCCAAGCTGAATATGCGGGTTCGATTCCCGCTACCCGCTCCAGATTTCCCCCAAGCCGCGGCGCACCTCGCGCACGATGCCGAAGTAGGCAGCCCCAAGCGAAGCGCTTTGCCGATAGTTCAAAGTATTCGTTGCGCGTCCAGACGGACGCGCATCTTAATCTGTGTTATCGTTGTTATCGTTGTCCCGAACCGCAGGCGGCGTTGGGCGACAGGCGTCAGCTCGCGAATTTGCTGAATATGGACGCGAGCTGGTTCTGCTGCGGCACCTGCCCGTTCGGCGTCAACTGGTCGACAAGCCCTGGCAAGGCCGCGGACAATTGCTTGAGCAGATCCTGCTGGTTCAGGCCCGTCCTTTGCGCGATCTCCTGGATGATTTGTGGCCCGAGAGCACTGCCCAGATCGCTGGGGTTGATCGGCTGGTTCTGACCGGTGCCGACCCACGAATTGGCAACGTTGCCGTGGCCGGCGTCCTTCAGTTTGTCGAGCAGTCCGCCCAGACCGCCGAGCAGTCCGCCGTCGGCGGATGCGGTTGTATCAGGCGGGACGGGGGCAGGGCTCTGCGCCGCCTCCGGCTGGGCGGAACTTCCACCGCTCAGCATTTTTCCCACCAAAAGTGCGCCGAGCGCGATCATCAGCGGCTTGGCGACGTTGCCGCCGGGAACGGCATTGTCAAACAGTCCCATTGTGGATCTCCATGTCAAATTGCCCGTCCGTCTCCAACAATGACGCATCCATGGCGAATTTCAAGCCGGTTTGAGCTTTCCGTAATCATGATTTTCAAGTTGGCTTGAGCTTTGCTTAATAATGTGGAAGTAATCGGGTGCGGGGAACGGAGAGGAAAAATGTCAATATTAAGCTGGATTATTCTCGGCGTCATCGCCGGCTTCATAGGCAGCAAGATCGTCAATAAAAGCGGGCAAGGCCTTGTGCTCGACATCGTGCTCGGGATTGTCGGTGCCATCCTCGGCGGGCTCATCTTCAGCGCCTTTGGCGCGTCGGGCGTTACCGGGCTCAACATCTATAGCCTGATCGTAGCCGTGGTCGGTGCCGTGGTTGTCCTGTGGGCCTATCACCAGTTCAGCGGCAGGCGGGCTCTGTAGAAGCCGCTCGGCAATTGCGTCGGCATTCATCCGAATGCCGACCGCCTATCTGATCCTTTTGAGGATTTCGCGGATCAGCGTGTTGAGGCCGGCTTCCAGCCCTCCCACCATGATCGGCCATAATTCCTCGAGCAGTCGCTGCCATGCGGCATCGCGCCCGTTCCTCACCGGCAGATTTGGCATCGCGCCCATTGCCGCCGTCACGTCGCGGCGCAGCCGGTCGCCGCAGGCGCTTGCGCCGCTGATCGTCGGATCGAAGGGCAGCCGGGTGAAATCCCATTTTCCGCGCTGCTCGATGCCGAGATTGCTTTCGACCTCGGCGTGCGACAGCACCGTTTTGGGCGTGACCTTGATGCGGTAATATTTGCAGAGTTCGGCGACAACCGTGGTCATCGCGTCCCACTGCGCCCTGGTCATCGGATAGCGGCCGGCATCGAACGGCCTTTCCTCCGCCCCGGCCATGCAGCAGAGCGAAACCCCGATCGAGCCGCCGTTGCAGTTGAGCGTGTGCGCGGCATATCCCGGTTTTACCCGGCTCGAATTGAGCGCGATCGAAGGCCGGCCCCTGACCAGGCGGCCATTCCCCTCGACCAGTATGTGATACGCATCCCTGTCGGTATCGCCGGCCGAATGCGAGCCGGCCGTCCAGTGGCAAATGACGCGCTTCATCGCAACATTGGGCAACCAGTCGGGCGGCAATGCCACAGAAATCCCCGCGACATAAGTTCAGTGACGGAGCACAGTATAGTTTCGTTGGCGGCCGACGCGAAAACGAAACGATAATTTGGTTGAGCGTTTTCTAACGGTCAGCTATTCGCCGGCATCTGCGGCGACCGCGTGTTCTCTGTATTGCGGCAGATCGTCGGTGATCGTGAACCACTCCGCCTTCGAGCCGACGAAGATGTGCTGCGTCGGGCGGATGGTCGGCTCGTCGACCAGGGTTCCCATGGCGACATGCACGAAGGCACCGTCGCGGACCACGGAATAGAGCAACGAGCCGCAAGTCCGGCAGTGCGCGTCATGGCCGGTTTCGTCGCCGAAGATCGTGAGATTGTCCTCGCCCCTGGTCAGGCTCAGCCTGTCGCGTTCGATGCCGGCGAATGGCTTGAACGCCGAACCGGTGGTGCGCCGGCAGTTCGAGCAGTGGCAGTTCGCGGCATAGACGAACGCGTCCGCCACCGCGTACTGAACGGCGCCGCACAGGCACTTTCCGGTGAGCGTGCGGTTGCTTGCATTCTGGTTGTTCTCGTTATCCGGGCCTGCCATGCGCTTCTCCGATTATCCCTGCGCCGTTTTCCGCTCTAGGCGACGACGGTCAACCGGCGCTTGCGCTCGTCGAGCGAGACTATGGTCAACCCGCTGGCCACCACCAGCAGGATGCCGCAGATGGCCAGCGCATTCGGGAGCTGCCGGAATACCACCAGGCCTGAAATCACCGCCCAGACGGTAAAGCAATAGTAGAACGGCGCCACCACGCTGGTCGGCCCGACGCGATAGGCCATGAAGATAAAGAAGTGGCCGAAGATCAGGAACAGTCCGGCGCCGCCCATCAGCAGCAGGTGACGGATTTCAGGCACCACCCACTGCTCGGAAAGCAAATGAGCTGCCCCGGCCCCCGCGAGCACGACAATCACCGCGGACATAGCGACGACCATTCCCGGCACGTCGGCGGCGACCTTGCGTCCGGCCAGATCGCGCGCCGCGGACAGGGCTGCATTGCCTAGCGCCAGCAGGGCATAGACCGAAATCCCCTGCATCGTCGGTTGTGCCACCATCACCGCGCCGATAAAACCAAGGCCGATCAGCGCCAGGCGCACCCCGCCGATCCGTTCGCCAAACAGCATCGAGGAGCCGACCAGCATCAGCAAGGGCGTGATCTGTCCGAGCGCGGTCGAATCGGCGATCTGCATGTTGGCGAGCGCCACCACGTAGCAAAGGATCGCACCCAGTTCGAGCAGGTTCCTGCGCAAAACCTTGGCGTCGAGGATCAGCGGGATCTGCTTGCCATAGCCCAGCATGAACAGCAGCGGAATGCCCCACAATGTTGCCGCAGCGCCGCGCAGGAATAGCACCTCATAGGGCGGCAGTCCCGCGGTTGCGAGTTTCATCATCGTGTCGTTGACGATGTAGGACCCGGTCGAAACGACCATGAACAGCGGGCCTCGTATGGCAGTCGGGATGAAATGCATCGGCCCACGAAATCAGACCGGCGCCAGGGCGGCAATGGGCCAGATCCGGCTGTAAATCCGGCAAAGCCGTCAGCCGCCGCCGTAACCATTCCATTTGCCCTTGTTCATTCCTATATCCGCGCCACATTCTCCGAAACCGGATCACGCGTTCGGGCCGGGCGAGCGCGCTCGGCGACAAGGCACTTGTGTTTTTCGGCCTTAGTCGCTAATCGCCCCGCATTCGACTGAACTGAAGGTCCAGGCCGTCCCCAGGCCGTCCAAGGAAAGAGACTATGGCAAAAGGTAAATTCGAGCGCACTAAGCCTCATGTGAACATTGGCACGATTGGTCACGTCGATCATGGCAAGACGTCGCTGACGGCGGCGATCACCAAGTATTTTGGCGAATACAAGCGCTACGACCAGATCGATGCGGCGCCCGAAGAGAAGGCGCGCGGCATCACCATTTCGACGGCGCACGTCGAATACGAAACCGCCAACCGCCACTATGCCCATGTCGACTGCCCCGGCCACGCCGACTATGTGAAGAACATGATCACCGGTGCTGCGCAGATGGACGGCGCGATCCTGGTGGTGTCGGCCGCCGACGGCCCGATGCCGCAGACGC
>NZ_JAMYTF010000022.1:0-105284 GCF_040322295.1 Mesorhizobium sp. M0159 | reverse complement strand
CTCGTATGCCGGCTACGACCCTGTTTTCCTGTCCATCGCCCGCTCGGCGATCGGCGGCCTGTGTGTTTTCGGCTGGTGCCGCTGGCGCGGCATTGCGCTGTTCACGCCCGACAAAACCCTCGTCGCCGGCATTCTGGCGGGTGCGCTTTTTGGTCTCGAGTTCCTGTTTCTCTACGTCGGACTCGAGCACACGACGGTTGTGCGCAATACCTTGCTGGTCAACACCATGCCGTTCTGGATGCTGGTCGGCGGTCATTTCCTGCTGGGCGAAAGCATCACGGCACGCAAGCTCGTTGGTCTTCTGCTCGCTTTCGCCGGACTGATCGCGGTGTTTTCCGATAAACTGAGCGCCAGTGGCGGCGCGACGCTGAGCGGCGATTTGCTCAGTCTCGGTGCCGGCATTCTGTGGGCCGTGACCAATATCGTCATCAAGCGGTCGAAGCTGGTGACGGCCAGCGCCGAAAAGCTGCTGCTCTATCAACTGGCCGGGGCCGCCGTCGTCGGCATTTTGGTGATGCCTTTTGCCGGGCCGCCCGTCCGCAACTTTACCGTCTTGCCAACCTTGGCTCTGCTGTTCCAGGCCGTCTACGTTGTCGCGTTCACCTATGTGCTGTGGTTCTGGCTGCTGCGGCGCTACCCTGCATCTGGACTGTCGAGCTTCACCTTCCTGTCGCCGGTGTTTGGTGTGCTGTGCGGCGCCGTGTTCTTGAACGAGCCGCTGACCGTTCGTATCTTCCTGGCACTCGGCCTCATTGCCGCCGGACTCATCATCGTCAACCGGCCGGCCCGAAAACAAAGTCCCGGATGAGCATGCGCGATATATTGAACGACCTCGAAGCTGGAAAGCAGCTCTCTGATCCGGACCCGGTGCGTCGCGCCCAGATCCAGATGAAGACGCCGCTGCCGAAGCGCTTCTACAAGACCGTCGCGGTAGCACCGGTCGAAGACGGTTTTGCCGTCCATCTCGATGGCAAGCCCGTCCGCACGCCGGCCAAGGCGCTGCTGGCGCTGCCGACCGAAAAGGCGGCTGCTCTCGTCGCCGAGGAATTCGCCGCACAGGCGGAGACCATCAACCTGGTGACGATGCCGGTGATGCGTCTGGTCAATACGGCAATCGATGGCGTCGCCAGTGATCCCCAGGCCGTGCTGGAGGACATCCTGCGCTTTGCCTCGTCCGATCTGCTCTGCTACCGCGCCGATACGCCCCAAGGACTCGTCGACCGGCAGAACGAGCATTGGGATCCGGTCATCGACTGGGTGCGCAGCGCGCTCGGCGCCCGGTTCCATCTTGCCGAAGGCGTGATCCATGTCGAACAGCCGCGCGAGAGTATCGCGCTGCTTGGCCAGCATCTTGCCCAACGTGCCGATCCGCTGCGCCTTGCCGCCATCCACGTCATGACGTCGCTGACCGGATCGGCGCTGCTGGCGCTGGCTGTCGATTTCGGCGAGCTCGACGGCGAGGCGGCCTGGGCTGCCGGTCATGTCGACGAGGACTGGCAGGCCGAGCAATGGGGCAATGATGCCGAGGCCGTCGCGCACCGCGCGGCCCGCAAGCGCGACATGATGGCGGCAGTCAGCCTGCTCGAAGCTCTCAAAGGCTGACCGCACCGTCGTTTCTATTTCGCACTGCACATTAGACCAAAGTCATAATCCCAAAGACGGTCTGCCTCTGGACGGCGCTTTCTGTCATTTTTTGCACCGGTGGCTGCACTGAGTCTGCGTTGCGAGGAAACGCGGACGATGACGCGCAGCATCGAGGACTGACGGAATCACACGGGAGGATACACTCATGGCAATGGCATCGACCGCCGGCAAAACAAGCCGCGGCATGACGCGCGAGGAGAAGAAGGTCATCTTCGCTTCCTCGCTCGGCACCGTTTTTGAATGGTACGATTTTTATCTCTACGGCTCGCTGGCAGTATTCATTGGTTCGACTTTTTTCAGTCCAACCATTCCGGAAGCGACGCGCAATATTTTCGCGCTGCTGGCGTTTGCCGCTGGCTTCCTCGTGCGCCCGTTCGGCGCATTGCTGTTCGGCCGCATCGGCGACCTTGTCGGCCGTAAATACACTTTCCTTGTCACCATGACGATCATGGGCCTGTCGACCTTCCTGGTCGGCTTGCTGCCTGGCTATGCGACTTTGGGCATCGCCGCTCCCGTGATCCTGATCATCTTGCGCATGTTGCAGGGCCTGGCGCTCGGCGGCGAGTATGGCGGTGCCGCCACCTATGTCGCCGAGCATGCACCCGACGATCGCCGCGGCTACTACACGTCGTGGATACAGACGACGGCAACGCTCGGCCTGTTCCTGTCGCTGATCGTCATCCTGATCGTCCAGGGGTCGATGACCAAGGAAACCTACGCCGCCTGGGGCTGGCGCATTCCGTTCATCGTTTCCTTCCTCCTCCTCGGCATTTCGATCTGGATCCGGCTGTCGCTTTCTGAATCGCCGACCTTCCAGCGCATGAAGGACGAAGGCAAAGGCTCCAAGGCGCCGCTGTCAGAAGCCTTCGGTCAGTGGAAGAACGCCAAGATCGCGCTGCTGGCGCTGCTCGGCCTCACAGCCGGTCAGGCCGTAGTTTGGTACAATGGCCAGTTCTACGCGCTGTTCTTCCTGCAGAACGTGCTCAAGGTCGATCCGCAATCGGTCAACATCATGATCGCGATTGCTCTGGCTGTTGGCTCGATCTTCTTCGTCGTGTTCGGCTGGCTCTCCGACAAGATCGGCCGCAAGCCGATTATCATGGCCGGCCTTGCACTGGCGATCGTCTGCACCTTCCCGTTGTTCAAGGCGCTGACCTGGGCAGCCAACCCGGCGCTCGCCACCGCGCAGCAGAACACCCGTGCGACGGTGACCGCGGCACCGGGAGACTGCAAGTTCCAGTTCAACCCGGTGGGCACGGCGAAGTTCACCACGTCCTGCGATATCGCCACCTCGTTTCTGACCAAGAACTCGGTGCCTTATGACGTAGTGGCCACGGCAGCGCCCGGCACTGCTGCGTCGGTCAAAATCGGCAACGAGACGGTTGAGTCGTATGACGCCACCGCAGCCGGCGATCAAGCCAAGGCCAAGGACGCTGTTTTCGCCAAGGCGGTAAACACGGCGCTTCAGGACGGCGGCTATCCGCTGAAACGGGCAGCGGCGAAGGTGCCGGATCAGAAGCTCGAAGCCTTCATCGCGGCCAATCCCGAACTGAAGCTCGATGCGGCCGCGATCCGCGCCGGCGAGAAGGCCATGGTTCCGGCCGACCAGGCGATCAAGGACAAGCTGCTGACTGCCGATGAGGCTGCGGGAGCTCCCGAGGTCACCGTCTACACCGTACCAGGCGGCGGTCCCTTTGCCATGTTCGCCGACCCGGCGGCGGTCAACTGGCCGATGACGATCGGCATCCTGCTCATCCTCGTGATCTTCGTCACGATGGTCTACGGGCCGATTGCCGCGATCCTGGTCGAGATGTTCCCGACCCGCATCCGCTACACCGGCATGTCGCTGCCCTACCATATCGGCAACGGCTGGTTCGGCGGGCTGCTGCCGGCGACGGTGTTCGCGCTCAGCGCCTACAAGGGCGATATCTACTACGGACTCTGGTACCCAGTGGTGATCGCGGCGATGTCGCTGATCATCGGCATGATCTTTGTCAGGGATACGCTCGGAACGGACCTGCACACCAAACAGTAGCCGGCCTGTCCGGTTCAAAGCAAAGCCCGGCGCGAGCGATCGCGCCGGGCTTTTTCAATTTATCGAGTGCAGGGCTTAGCTCTTCCGATCCTGTTTCGCTTCCTCGATCGCTGCCTCATGATACCAGGCACTTCCGAAATCCGTTCGGTTGCGTAAAGAAGCAAGTTCTGCCGCGAACTTAGCCTTTCCGCTTAAATTTGAGGCAGAAGCGCGCGCTGCCACCGGGAACATCAGGATTTTGGCCGACTGACGAGTGGAAGTGATTTCCATTGTCGGTTTCCTTTCTTCGACAGAACCTTGCCGATTCAACCTTTCCCCAACATAGGTTCAGCAACCGAAATAGGCAACATGATTACGAAAAGATCAGTACTTGCACATTATTTGTGCACAATGTGCTTGTGGATGATCCGAACGCAGCATGACGGCGGACCAGCGATTTTGGGCGGATACAACCTCACTTTTGCCGCATCCATCGCCGGCGAGAATGGCACACGAATTGCATTTTAGTAATCCGGCAGGTCGGCTGCTGGATAGGCCGGCTCGCCCCGGCGCCATCCAGGGTTCGGTGATCAAGCAACGAGAGGCTAGAATGACGAAATACAAGCTCGAGTACATTTGGCTCGATGGATACACCCCGGTTCCCAATCTTCGCGGAAAGACGCAGATCAAGGACTATGCCGAGTTTCCGACGCTCGACCAGCTTCCGCTGTGGGGCTTCGACGGTTCTTCGACCATGCAGGCCGAGGGCCACAGCTCCGATTGCGTTCTGAAGCCGGTCGCCGTCTACCCGGATCCGGCCCGCACCAATGGCGCGCTCGTTATGTGCGAGGTCATGATGCCCGATGGCGTGACGCCGCATGCCTCCAATAAGCGCGCCACCATCCTCGACGACGAGGGCGCCTGGTTCGGCTTCGAGCAGGAGTATTTCTTCTACAAGGACGGCCGCCCGCTCGGCTTCCCCGAGAGCGGCTATCCGGCGCCGCAAGGCCCGTACTATACCGGCGTCGGCTACAGCAATGTCGGCTCAGTCGCCAGGCAGATCGTCGAGGAGCATCTCGACCTTTGCCTTGCTGCCGGCATCAACCATGAAGGCATCAACGCCGAAGTGGCCAAAGGTCAGTGGGAATTCCAGATCTTCGGCAAAGGCTCCAAGAAGGCTGCCGACCAGATGTGGATGGCGCGCTATTTGTTGCAGCGCCTGACCGAGAAGTACGGCATCGATATCGAATATCACTGCAAGCCGCTCGGCGACACCGATTGGAACGGCTCCGGCATGCATGCCAACTTCTCGACCGCCTATATGCGCGAAGTCGGCGGCAAGGCGTATTTCGAAGCGCTGATGGCGGCCTTCGACAAAAACCTGATGGATCACATCGCCGTCTATGGGCCGGACAACGACAAGCGTTTGACCGGCAAGCACGAGACGGCGCCGTGGAACAGGTTCAGCTACGGCATCGCCGACCGCGGCGCCTCGATCCGCGTGCCGCATTCTTTTATCAATAACGGCTACAAGGGCTATCTCGAGGATCGCCGGCCGAACTCGCAGGGCGACCCCTACCAGATCGCCTCGCAGATATTGAAGACGATCGCCTCCGTCCCTACCAGCGCCGAAGTTTCGGCCGCGGCTTGAGCATTCGTCCCGGCGTAGACCTCAGGTCTGCGCCGTGACTTTCTCTCCGATCGCATCGCAATAAAAAACCCCGGCGTCTCCTCCGGGGTTTTTTTGTTGGCTGCAACGATCTGGATCAGACCGAATAGTACATATCGTATTCGACCGGATGCGGCGTCATTTCGAAGCGCATCACCTCGGCCATCTTAAGCTCGATGTAGCTGTCGATCTGGTCGTCGTCGAAGACGCCGCCGGCCTTAAGGAAGCCGCGGTCCTTGTCGAGGCTCTGCAAAGCCTCGCGCAGCGAGCCGCAGACGGTCGGGATTTTCTTCAATTCCTTCGGCGGCAGGTCGTAGAGATCCTTGTCCATCGGCTGTCCCGGGTGGATCTTGTTCTTGATGCCGTCGAGGCCGGCCATCAGCATGGCGGCGAAGGCGAGATAGGGGTTCGCGCCCGGATCGGGGAAGCGGACCTCGACGCGCTT
The DNA here is from genome assembly GCF_040322295.1 of Mesorhizobium sp. M0159. Lineage (NCBI taxonomy): Bacteria > Pseudomonadati > Pseudomonadota > Alphaproteobacteria > Hyphomicrobiales > Phyllobacteriaceae > Mesorhizobium > Mesorhizobium sp. M0159. The sequence goes on along the minus strand of NZ_JAMYTF010000022.1, from coordinate 99,512 downwards.
GGCCTTCGGCGACGAGCCGAACGGAATGCGGCACGAGGCCGAGCGGTTGCGTGCCGAATAGGCGAGCAGCACCGGCGCTTCATAGCCCGGCACCAGGCGCTTGTAGGAATTGGTCAGCGGGTTGGTAAAGGCGTTGATCGCCTTGGCATGCTTGATGATACCACCGATGTAGAACAGGCAGCTCTCGGACAGGCCGGCATATTCGTTGCCGGCGAAGGTCGGCTTGCCTTCCTTCCAGATCGACTGGTGGACATGCATGCCCGAGCCATTGTCGCCGAACACCGGCTTCGGCATGAAGGTGGCCGTCTTGCCGTAGGCGTTAGCGACCTGGTGCACGACATATTTGTAGATCAGCATCTTGTCGGCGTTGCGGACCAGCGTGTCGAACTTGATGCCGAGCTCGTGCTGGGCGGCGGCCACTTCGTGATGGTGCTTTTCAACGCGCACGCCCATTTCTGCGAGCACGGTGAGCATTTCCGAGCGCATGTCCTGTGCCGAATCGATCGGCGGCACCGGGAAATAGCCGCCCTTGATGCGCGGCCGGTGACCGAGATTGCCGGTCTCGTAGTCGGTGTCGTCATTGGACGGCAGTTCGGTGGAATCCAGCCTGAAGCCGGTGTTGTAGGGATCGGCCTTGTACTTGACGTCGTCGAACACAAAGAACTCGGCCTCCGGGCCGACGAAGATCTGGTCGCCGATGCCTTCGGCCTTCATGTAGGCCTCGGCCTTCTTGGCGGTACCGCGCGGGTCGCGGTTGTAGGATTCCCCGGAGATCGGATCGAGGATGTCGCACAGGATGACCATGGTCGACTGCGCGAAGAACGGGTCCATATGCACAGTATCGGAATCCGGCATCAGCACCATGTCGGACTCGTTGATCGCCTTCCAGCCAGCGATCGAGGAACCATCGAACATGACGCCATCGGCAAACATGTCTTCCTCGACCTCGACGACATCCATCGTAACGTGCTGCAGTTTGCCCTTCGGATCGGTGAAGCGCAGATCGACGAACTTAACGTCGTTGTCCTTGATCTGCTTCATGATGTCTTTGGCTGTCGTCATGTCCCTGCTTCCCTATGTGATGACGTTTTGAACATGGCCTTTTAACGGGAAAATTCAGACGGCGTCCATGCCGGTTTCGCCGGTGCGAATGCGCACCACTTCCTCGATGTTGGAGACGAAGATCTTGCCGTCGCCGATGCGGCCGGTCTGGGCCGCCTTGCGGATGGCTTCGATCGCGGCTTCGACCGCATCGTCGCCGAGCACGACTTCGATTTTTACCTTCGGCAGGAAGTCGACGACATATTCGGCGCCGCGATAAAGCTCGGTATGGCCCTTCTGGCGGCCAAACCCTTTGGCCTCGGTAACGGTGATACCTTGCAGGCCGGCCTCCTGAAGCGCTTCCTTCACTTCGTCTAGCTTGAACGGCTTGATGATCGCTTCGATCTTTTTCATGTAAAAAGTGGCCTCCACTGCCAAAAAAGACGGGTTGTGAGCCCCGCTTGCGCCTCAATCAAGCACGAACTGTGCCAATTGATGGGGGGCCGAGCGGCCTCACATGATTTGGATACCATGCCACGCGGGAATGTACATTCGCGTCATTCGCAGCGTTGGATGCGCCATGAATGCCGCGAGCCTACACACCGCCGGTCCTGCCGTCCGCACAAAAATTGGGCAGATCGGGTATTTCATGGGCAGCTGCGCGCCGTCGTCCCGAACGATGTACGCCGCCAAATTGCTTGGCGACCTTCGTTGTTTGCGTCGGATCAAAAACTGGACAATGCTTGGGGAAATGATGTGCATGTCGCCTGATATTCCATGAGCAATGAACTTCTGTCTCCGTCCGAAATGGCCGAGGCCGACCGGCTGGCGATTGCCGCTGGTCCATTCGACGGCATCGGCCTGATGCGCAATGCCGGTGCTGCGGTTGCTGCCGTGGTACTCAAGCGCTACCCGAACGCAACGCGCGTCCACGTGCTTTGCGGCCCCGGCAACAATGGCGGCGACGGCTATGTCGTGGCGCGGTTGTTGGCAGAGGCCGGGATGAAGGTCGCCGTTTGGGCCGAAGGCAAGCAGAAAGCGGGGAGCGATGCTGCGCGGGCTTCTGAGGCCTGCAATCTGCCGGTGGACCATATTGCCCATTGTCACCCGACCCAAGGTGAAGTCGTCGTGGATGCGCTCTACGGTGCAGGTCTGTCGAAGGATATTTCCCTACATGCGTCAGCCGTCTCGGGCCTCAGCGCAGCGGAGAAAGTGCCAGTCGTCTCAATCGACCTGCCATCCGGCGTGTCGGGCGAGAGCGGATTGACCAATGCCTATTTCGACGCTGCGGTGACTGTGACCTTCGTGCGGAAAAAGCCAGGCCATCTACTGATGCCAGGACGCAGTATGTGCGGCGAAATCATTGTCGCTGATATCGGGATTCCGGATGGGATCGTCGACCAACTCAAGATCAAGACGTTCGAGAACACGCCGGACCTCTGGCTACGATGGGAGTTTCCGAGAACGTCTGCCGATACGCACAAATACAAACGCGGCCAAGTCGGCGTTTTTTCGGGCGGGCCGAATGCGACTGGTGCGGCAAGATTGTCAGCGATGGCCGCGGCCAGAAGCGGAGCAGGGGCAGTGACCGTGCTTTCGCCTAGCGATGCCATGCAGGTGAACGCCGCGCATCTGACCTCGATCATGCTGCGTGCGGTAGATACGGTGGCGGACGCAGGCGAGTTCATCAACGAAAGGCAGCATACTGCGTTCGTTCTCGGCCCCGGATTCGGAGTCGGCGAAAAAGCCCGCGACTTCGCCTTGCGGTTGCTCGAGCAGGACGAGGTCTATGATTTCAAACGCATGGGCCTGTTTGGAGGCATTGTGCTTGATGCCGATGGCCTGACTTCGTTTCGCGACGCTCCAGATGTTCTCTTTGAAGCAGCACATCGAACCTTCGCACCAAGTCTGGTGCTGACGCCGCATGAAGGCGAATTCGCCAGGCTTTTTCCCGACATTGCCAAATCGAAGAAGCAGTCAAAGCTCGCCAAGGCCCGCGCCGCCGCAGCGCGTGCCAATGCAGTCATTGTCTACAAGGGCGCCGACTCGGTGATCGCGGCGCCGGACGGCCGGGCGGCGATCAACGCCAACGGCGCGCCCTGGCTGGCAACAGCCGGGTCAGGCGATGTTCTGGCGGGCATCGTTGCCGCGCTGCTGGCGCAGGGGATGCGGGCTTTCCAGGCCGCCTGCGCCGCGGTCTGGATCCATGCCGAGGCCGGCAGGCGCCTCGGTCCAGGGTTGATCGCTGAGGATTTGCCGCTGGCTCTGGTGCCGGTGTTGCGCGAATTGGTCGAGAGCCAACCGGACCTTCTATGAGACGCCTTGCTCTCCTTCTCACCACGCTTGTCATGGCCGCTTTGACGACACTGTCGGCGAATGCCGCTGAGCAGCCGGTGACCATCGTCGATGATCCAGCGGTGCTTGCTGCTCTCGATGCCAAGGGCTTTGGCCTCGCCGGCATTTTCGGCGTCGATGGCAAGGGCGATTTGAAGACGCTTTACGACAAGGCGCCGGCCTATCACGCGATCATCGAAACGATTGCAAGCGACGTCGCAGCATTGCGGGCCGAGATGAAGGCCGGCGGTCGGCCGCTCTACGAGGTGACCGACGGCAATGTTGGCCGTGTCATGGACATGCGCTGGCTGAGGACCGATGCCGCGCGCTTTCGCCTCGTCGGCATCGTCAACCGGCTCGACCGGCGCGACTTCGCCGCGCTGCAAGGCGATACGAGTTGCGGCGAAGTGCGCTTCGTCTATCGCTTATCCTATAGTTTCAAGAAAAACGGCAAGGTTCTGGCCTCGCGCCTGCCGTTCAATTTCAGTGCCGTCTACAATGCCGCGCCGGATGCCGACGGCGGCTGTGTCGGCGTCGCCGGACGCTGGGCACCACAGCTCGACGAGAACGTCGATGCCGGCTGGCTGATCGGTGGGCCGCTGGACAGGGCGGCGCTCACCCTCAAGCAGCTTGAGCTCAATGCGCAAGTGGTGCGCTTCCCCTCCGGCCAAGAGACCGAATTCGGCGGGCAGGCTGCCTATCTCATGCGTATCTTCGGCATCGATGGCGCGGCTGCCAGCGAAAAGCCGTTGGAAAACACGCCCGATGCGGCACGCCTTGCCGAAGACGTCGCGCTGAAAGCAAGACTTGCGGACTATGTCCGCACCAGTGTCGCGGCGGTCGATCTCGGCGTCTACCAAATCCCCGATGAATTCTTGGCAAGGAAGGTCATTTCGTGGTCGACCTTCGGCAGTGCGAGGCAGGCCAACCACCTGTTCACGCCACTGTTCCAGTCCGCGGATTTCGCTGGTGTCGATTTCTCTGCGCTGAAGCTGGTGCGCACGCCGGAGGCACTGGTCGAGCGGCTGGACAACGGCGCCTGCCAGGGCTGCCATCAGGCGGGCTCGACCGCCGGCTTCCATTTCATCGGCCTGGACGACAAGACGACCTCGCCGCTCAACCGCATCGAGGTCGGCATCTCCCCGCATCTCCACGCCGACATCCCGCGCCGCGTCGCCTGGCTGCGCGCGACTGCCGACGGCAAGGAACCGAACCGCTTTCGCCCGTTATCGTTCGCGCCGCCGGCGACATGGAACGATGCCGGCGAAATCGCCTATTCGCCGGCCGAGATGGCGATGCCTTGCCTGATGCCACAGGATGCGGCCCGCTTCGGCGCGACATGGCAATGCGGTGCCGGCACCGTCTGCACGCCGTTGACCACCGCGTCCGGCGTGCGCACCAAGCTGGCGCAATGCCTGTTGCCCAAGGACAGCGAAGACATGTTTTCCGGCCACCCTTGTTTAACGGGATCCATCGCCAGCAACCCGGCACAGCCTTTCAATGACCGGTATACCATCACCGGTCAGTTCGCGGCGTTCGCGCCAGGCATTTCGCGCGTCGCCTACACCTGCCGACCGCCGAAGATCGGTGTGCCGGCGGGTATCGCCTATCGCGGCTGCGACGACCGGGATCGCAGCTTTGCCGCCTTCAAGACGGGCAAGCCGATGCCGAACGAGATTTGCGGGCTGGTTGGCGGCAAGAAATTCGACACCTGCGTGGCGACCAATAATTTCGACCAGTGCCTGGGCGGCGCCGTCAATCGCGGCAATCGTCCTGCCTGCTCGGCCGACCATTTCTGCCGCGAGGATTACATGTGCCAGTCGCTGCCGCCCGACATTCCCGGTATCGGCAAGGTGAAAGGCATCGGCTTCTGCTCGCCGACTTATTTTATCTTCCAGATGCGCATCGACAATCACGCCACGCCATGGTCGGGCGCTGTCCGCGCGACGAGGGGGGCCGGGTTCGGAGCGGCGGAAGCGGAATAGCCTGCGCCGACTGGGCATTAGCCGCTATAGTTTCAGGTGGATAGCTATCGATCGAGATAGTCGGCGATCTTCGATGTCCATTCGCCGTCGAAATGGCGGACATGTTCGGCGACGATCTCATCGCTCAGCAGGCTCGACAAGGCGGAAACCAGAACTGGTTCTATCTCTGGAGCCGAGCTAAATCCAAGAGCAGTCAAACGTTCGGACCAGGGCGGATGATCCGCGCTTTCGTTATCTGGCGCGTCCCAGGCCTTTTGCGCATATTCTTGCAGGATGGGAAGCCTCGACAGGTGACTGGCGGCCGCCAGAACTCTTTCAAGTGGTGGACGAGGCGGTACCATGGTGCCAAGCAGTTCACGTTTAAGCGGAATATACACTTGGTCATCGAAGAACGCACTGGCAGCACCGATCAGCAGCATGGCGCGCGCCGTTTCATATGCATCGCCGGACATCGCTGCATGACGATCTGCGTAAATTTCCGCCCGCCGCGAACAGCGAGCGGATAGCAATCGAGGAACCAGAACCACAGGAGTATTGGGCAAAACAGCGGCATGGCGAAGAGCAGGATGGCAAACCTGCCGAAACGCGCTCCTACATAGAGGACCAGGCGCGACATCAACCCCTCACAGCGGAATGTTGTCGTGCTTCTTCCAGGGGTTTTGCATATCCTTGTTGCGCAGCATCCTGAGCGCGCGGGCGATGCGGCGGCGGGTCGAATGCGGCATGATCACCTCGTCGACATAGCCACGCTCGGCGGCAACGAAGGGGGACAGGAAGCGATCCTCGTAAGCTTTTGTATGTGCCGCGATCTTTTCCGCGTCGCCGATGTCCTTGCGGTAGATGATCTCGACCGCGCCCCTGGCGCCCATCACCGCGATCTGCGCCGTCGGCCAGGCATAGTTCATGTCGCCGCGCAGATGCTTCGAGGCCATCACATCATAGGCGCCGCCATAGGCCTTTCTGGTGATGACGGTGATCTTTGGCACGGTCGCTTCGGCATAGGCGAACAGAAGCTTGGCGCCGTGCTTGATCAACCCACCATATTCCTGCGCGGTGCCGGACAGGAAGCCCGGCACGTCGACGAAGGTGACGATCGGGATCGAGAAGCAGTCGCAGAATCGCACGAAACGAGCCGCCTTGCGGCTGGCATCCGAATCGAGCACGCCGGCCAGCACCATCGGCTGGTTGGCGACGAAGCCGACGGTGCGGCCCTCGATACGGCCGAAGCCGGTGACGATGTTTTTCGCAAAATTCTGCTGGATCTCGAAGAAGTCACCCTCGTCGGCAACTTTAAGGATCAACTCTTTGATGTCGTAGGGTTTGTTGGCATTGTCGGGGATCAGCCTGTCGAGCGACAGATCGTGTTCGGTGACCGACTGGTAGCATTCGATCTCGGGAATTTCCGCCGTGTTGGAAGCCGGCAGCAGATCGACCAGCCGGCGCATCTGCAGCAGCGCCTCGACGTCATTGTCGTAGGCTCCGTCGGCGATCGAGGACTTCGTCGTGTGGATAGAAGCGCCGCCGAGGCTTTCGGCGGTGACCGTCTCGTTGGTGACGGTCTTCACCACATCCGGCCCGGTGACGAACATGTAGGAGGTTTCGCGAACCATGAAGATGAAGTCAGTCATCGCCGGCGAATAGACATCGCCGCCGGCGCAGGGGCCCATGATCAGTGAAATCTGCGGGATGACGCCAGAGGCCAGTACATTGCGCTGGAAGATCTCGGCATAGCCGCCGAGGGCTGCCACGCCTTCCTGGATGCGGGCGCCGCCGGCGTCGTAGAGGCCGATGATCGGCGCGCGGTTGCGCAGCGCCATCTCCTGCACCTTGACCACCTTTTCGGCATGCGCCTCGGACAGCGAGCCGCCGAACACGGTGAAATCCTTGGCGAAAAGATAGACCGGGCGACCGTTGACGGTGCCCCAGCCGGTAACGACGCCGTCGCCGGCGATCTTGGTTTTCTCCATGCCGAAATCGGTCGAGCGGTGCTCGACATACATGTCGAACTCCTCGAACGAGCCCTCGTCGAGAAAGACGTCTATGCGTTCGCGGGCGGTCAGCTTGCCCTTCTTGTGCTGGGCGTCGATGCGGGCCTGGCCGCCGCCCATGCGGGCGATCTCGCGGCGGCGCTCGAGTTCCTTCAGCACGTCCTTCATGACCGGTCCCCGAAACAGAAAGCTGGATTGTGGTAATCATGCCTGGGGGAGAGCGCAAGCGCCGCTTCCTCATGGCTTTTGTTGCGCTGCAACATCGGACCCCTTGCATTCCGAAGCGAACTGGGCCATATGCGGCCGTATAGGCGCTTGGGCCGGGATAATCCGGCCTTCTCGACGAATGAGACTGGTTGCGTCTGTTTTCCCTCTTCCCGACAGATCGGCAAGGTGGCGAAAAAGCCCCGTGGCATGAAGCCTGCGGGCACGACAGCGCAGCCGTGTGGACGATGACGTCCGCCCGCCTTGTCGTTTCATGACAATTTTCGACGGCAGGTTGCGCCCTGCCGCCATCGATGTTTGCGGCCAGAAGCCGCATGAAAGAAGAATATTTTGACCAATGAGAACATTTTGATCGGTAAGGACACTGGGGAACTGAACGGTTTCGCCGCACTTGGAATTACCGGCGCACTGCTCAAGGCCACCAATGCCGCCGGCTTTACCGATCCGAAGCCGATCCAGGCCCAGGCGATCCCGCCGCAGCTCGAAGGCCGCGACATTTTCGGCATCGCCCAGACCGGCTCGGGCAAGACGGCGGCGTTCGCGCTGCCGATCCTGTCGAAGATCATCGCACTTGGCACCAAGCGCCGGCCGAAGACGGCCCGCGCGCTGATCCTGGCGCCGACACGTGAACTCGCGGTGCAGATCGAGGAGATGATCAAGCTGCTCGCCAAGGGCGCGCATGTATCGACCGCGCTCGTGCTGGGCGGCGTCTCGCGCTTCAGCCAGGTGAAGAAGGTTGCGCCCGGCGTCGACATCCTGATCGCAACGCCCGGTCGGCTGACCGACCTTGTGCGTGAAGGCGACCTGATGCTTGCCGACACCAAATGGTTGGTGCTCGACGAAGGCGACCGCATGCTCGACATGGGCTTCATCAACGACGTGAAGCGCATCGCCAAGGCGACGGCGCCGGACCGTCAGACGGTGCTGTTCTCGGCGACTATGCCGGCCGAGATCGCCGAACTGGCGAAAGGCCTGCTGAAGAACCCGATCCGCGTCGAAGTCGCTCCTCACAGCACCGCGGCAGCCGAGATCGTGCAGGGTGTCGTCTTTGCCCGCACCAAGCAGAAGCGCCAGGTGCTGGCCAACATGCTTGCCGATGAGGCGATGAAGTCCGTCATCATCTTCTCGCGCACCAAGCATGGCGCCGACAGGGTGACCAAGGATCTCGAGCGCGACGGCTTCAAGGCCGCCGTCATCCACGGCAACAAGTCGCAGAATGCCCGTCAGAAGGCACTCAACGATTTCCGTGAGGGTTCGGTGCGCATTCTCGTGGCGACCGACATTGCGGCACGCGGCATCGACGTGCCCGGCATCAGCCATGTGGTGAATTTCGACCTGCCGGACGAGGCGGAGAGCTATGTCCACCGCATCGGCCGCACCGGCCGCAACGGCATGGACGGCATCGCCATCACACTCTGCGACCCGTCTGAAAACAGCAAGCTGCGTCAGGTCGAGCGCATCATCCGCACCAAGCTGCCGATCGTTGCCGACCATCTCGGCAGCCCCGATCCGCAGCGCAATCCCGCCGAGAAGAACGAGCGCAGCTTCGAACCGGCCAATGATCGCAACGACCGCAATGGCCGTCGCGACGGCAGGCGGCCCGGCGGCGCAAACAATGGCTTCGGCAAGAAGCGGTTCGGCGACAAGCCGGCCTTTGCGGGCGAGCGCAAGCCGGAAGGCGCCAAGCCCTTCAAGGGCAATAACAAGCGCCGCTTCGGCGGCAAGCGGCCAGCAGCGCGGGCCGCATAATCTGACCGTGTTGCGGTCGGCCAAGCCTGGCTTGGTCACACACGATTGAAGAGGGCGACCGGAGCGATGCTTCGGTCGCCCTCTTGCTTGGGGGCCTTTGGTTCACTTTACCACCGCCTCGATCCACGACGATCCGCTGCGCGAGGAAAGCCGTGGTCGATGGCGACAGCGCGTCGCCGGCAATGACGTGGTTGTCCGGGTCGCCGGTATCGTCGGCCGGCATCAATTCATGTGCGGCGCCCCAGCGACCCGCAAGTACGATCGCTCGCCCATCACCGATCCTACTCGACTGGCGGCTTGCGGTCGAAATTCAGCGGCCGCGCATTCCAGCGGGTGACCGTGCTGATCACCCATCGGCAGAACGGCCTCGGCAGCATCCTGAGCAGCTTCAGCGTCCAACTCAGGCGGCGTGGGAAAGTGACTTCGAAGCCGCCGTATTCGATGCCTTGCGCGATGCGGCGCGAGGCCAGATTGACCGGCATCAAGCCCGGCATCGGCAGGAAGTTCTTTTCGGTCAGCCGCGTGTCGACAAAGCCCGGATTAATCACCTGGATGCGGACGTTCATCTTGTCGAAATCGTATTTCAGCGACTCGGCCAGGATATTGACCGCCGCCTTGGTGCCGCCATAGGCGGCGGTGGTGGGCCAGCCGAAATAGGCGGTAACCGAACCGATCAGCACGACATGGCCGCGCGAGCGCACGCGCATGCGCTCGATGACTGGCAGCAGGCCGTTGATGATGCCGAAATAATTGACTTCGAAAGACCGACGGAAATTGCGCGCCACAAGATCCTCGCCCGGCGTTGCGATATAGCTTCCAGCGTTGAACACTGCCAACACGATCGGACCGAGATCTTTCTCGATCGCTGCAACCGTCTTCGCCATGCGTTTTTCGTCGGTCACGTCGCAAGGATAGGCTGCGACACGGCCCGCCATCTGCGCCGTTTCGACGATGAGCGTATCGATCGGATGGTCATCTGGCGCAGTCACCGCGACGACATAGCCCCGAGCGGCAAGATCCTTGGCCAGCGAACGGCCGATACCGCTGCTGCCGCCCGTAATCCAGGCGACGCCATGCTTCGGATTGGCCCGATAGAGTGTCATGTTGCGCCCCGCCGGCTCTTCTTAGCCTGTGCTCTACCGGTGAAGAAATCGAATGAAAAGAGTGCTTTTCGGTACATGGTTGAAATGAATACCGGTCGGGCGCTCCTGGCTGCAGGAATTGCAGTGTGCGAAATGCGACTGGACCAGGCAAATTCTTGCCTTGAAACCGAAGCTTCGGGTTTCTAGGGTTTCGCCGCACCCACAAAGGAATCTCCATGCCCCGTTCTGTGATCGACGTGATCGGCAACACGCCCCTGATCCGCCTCAACAAGGCCTCGGAAGCAACCGGCTGCGAGATCCTGGGCAAGGCCGAATTCATGAATCCCGGGCAGTCGGTAAAGGACCGCGCCGGCCTGTTTATCATCCGCGATGCGGAGCAGCGCGGGCTGCTGCGGCCCGGCGGCGTCATCGTCGAGGGGACGGCCGGAAATACCGGCATCGGATTGACACTGGTTGCCAAGGCGCTCGGCTACCGCACGGTGATCGTCATTCCCGACACCCAGAGCCAGGAGAAGAAGGATACAATCAAACTGCTCGGCGCCGAGCTGATCGAAGTGCCCGCCGTGCCTTACAAGAACCCGAACAACTACGTGAAGCTGTCGGGCCGGCTGGCCGAGCAGATGGCGAAGAGTGAGCCGAACGGCGCGATCTGGGCCAACCAGTTCGACAATGTCGCCAACCGTGACGGCCATATCCGCACCACGGCCGAAGAAATCTGGAACCAGACCGACGGCAAGGTGGATGGTTTCGTGTCGGCGGTCGGTTCCGGCGGCACTCTGGCAGGCGTCGGTTTCGGGCTGAAGGCCAAAAACAACCAGGTCAAGATCGCGCTGGCCGATCCGCTGGGGGCAGCGCTCTATTCCTTCTACACCAGCGGCGAGCTGAAATCCGAGGGCAGTTCGATCACCGAAGGCATCGGGCAGGGGCGGATCACCGCCAACCTCCAAGGCTTTACACCCGATTTTGCCTTCCAGATCCCCGACGAGGACGCGCTGCCGATCGTATTCGACCTGATCCAGGAGGAGGGGCTTTGCGTTGGCGGTTCGACGGGCATCAACATTGCCGGCGCCATTCGCCTGGCGCGCGAGCTAGGCCCCGGCCACACCATCGTGACCATGCTTTGCGACTACGGCACGCGCTACCAGTCGAAGCTGTTCAATCCTGAATTCCTGCGCGAAAAGAAGCTGCCGGTGCCGGGATGGATGGAGCAACAGAGCACGATTTCGGTACCGTTCGAAAGGGTTGCGTGATGGCGCACAAGACCGAAGCGCTGTTTCGTGACGACGCCTATCTGGGGACGGCCGACGCCACCGTCGTCGCAGTCAATGATCGCGGCGGCATCATTCTGGACCGGACGGTGTTTTACGCCACATCGGGCGGGCAGCCGGGCGACACCGGCAGCCTCGAACGCGCCGACGGCACCGGCATAGCGATTGCCGCTACGATCACCGGCGAAACCAAGGACGAGATCATCCATGTGCCGGCGCCGGAGCAGGCAGTTCCAAAGGTGGGCGAGCGCATGAGGCTCGCCATCGACTGGCCGCGGCGGCAGTTGCTGATGCGCATGCATTCTGCCTGCCACCTGCTTACCGTCGTCTGTCCGTTCCCGATCACCGGCGCCGCGGTTTCCGAGGACGACAGCCGTATCGATTTCGACATCCCGGACGCCGGCTTTACCAAGGAAGACGTGACAGCCAGACTGATGGAGCTGGTGCGAGCCGACCACCCGATCTTCACCCGGCTCATTTCCGACGAGGAACTGGCATCCAATCCGGGCTTGGTGAAATCCAAGAATGTGCGGCCCCCGGCCGGCACGGGAAGGATCCGATTGGTCTGCATCGGCGAGAACGCTTCGATCGACAGCCAGCCTTGCGGCGGCACCCATGTAAAGAGCACCAGCGAAATCGGCGAGATCCATATCGGCAAGATCGAGAAGAAGGGCCGCGAGAACCGGCGCTTCCGCATTCGCTTTGGTCCTATGCCGCCAGCCTGATATAGGACTGCGACGGGCGGGACAGGAGAGAAAAGATGGCCGACGACAGTCCTTTCACCATCGATGCCGATTGGTTACAGAAGCGGCTCGGCGAACCCGGCCTGACGATTGTCGACGCGTCCTGGTACCTGCCGGCGCAAAAGCGTGACGCGCGCGCCGAGTACGACGTAGCGCATATTCCAGGCGCCCGCTTCCTCGACCAGGATGCGGTTTCGGACCCCGACGCGGCTCTGCCGCACACGCTGCCGTCGCCGCAGCATTTCGCGCAATATGTCGGCGCGATGGGTATTTCGGCCGATGACACGATTGTTGTCTATGACGGGCCAGGGTTCTTTTCTGCACCGCGCGCCTGGTGGTTGTTTCGCGTCATGGGCGTGTTCCAGGTCTATATACTCGACGGCGGCTTCGATCGTTGGAAAGCCGCCGGACGGCCGGTGACGGCGGAGCCGACGAAGATCGCGCCTTGCGTGTTTTATGCCAACTTCGATGCCGCCCGCGTCGCCAGCCTTGCCGACATGCGCCGGATCGTCGAGACGGGGGAGAGCCAGATCGCCGACGCGCGCTCGCCTGGCCGTTTTGCCGGCACCGAGCCGGAGCCGCGCCCCGGCATCCGCTCCGGCCATATGCCGGGCGCGCGCAACGTGCCGTTTTCGGCGCTTTCGGAAAACGGCGAATTGTTGCCGAAGGACAGGCTGCGCAAAGTGATCGAAGGAGCCGGCATCGACCTGTCGAAGCCGGTCGTCACCTCCTGCGGGTCGGGCGTCACCGCGGCAGCCGTCACGCTAGCTTTGGAGACGCTTGGCCATGCCGACAACAGGCTTTATGACGGTTCATGGACCGAATGGGGCGGGCTTTCCGACACGCCTGTCGTGACGGGCAAGGACTGACGGTGATGGAAGACGGATCGCTGGAAGACATCGATGTCACCGTGACGTTTCTCGAAATGCATGTGCCGCCTGCCTATTCGCCGCCGCTGCCGTACAACCGCCAGATCGCGCTGCTCAAGACCAAAGACATTCCCCTGCATTTCTACCGCTATTTGATGGATCGGGTCGGCCGCAAATGGCACTGGGTCAATGTGTTGAGGCTGAGCGACGAGGAGCTTGCGGCGGGCATCCACCGCGAGGACCGCGACATCAGGGTGCTTTATCTGGATGGTGCGCCGGCGGGCTTCTTCGACCTCAAGCCGCATTTGCCGGAGGAAGTGGAACTCGCTTATTTCGGAATGATGGAGCACGCGACCGGGCAAGGCATCGGCCGCTGGTTCCTCGGTGCGGCAATCGCCGCGGCATGGTCGCACGGGCCAAGGCGGATAACCGTGCAGACCTGCACCCTCGATCACCCAGCAGCACTGCCGCTCTATCAAAAACTCGGCTTTACGCCAGTGGCGCAAAAAAAGGAGGTCGTACATCCGATGTCTTTTGCCGAGCGCGCGGCCAGCGTCATGCGGCCCTGATTTTCAGGCCCGTTCATCCGAGCTTCAGCTTGTCTTTGCAATGTCCCAGAGTCTCTGGATCAACACTCAAAGGCGAGCCCGACTTGAATGAGCTTGGCTCTTTCCATATCGCTATCGTCTAAAAACCGATGGGTGATGGAGGATCGCACGATGGCAATACGCGTGGTAATGGCCGGCGCGACCGGCTGGGTCGGCAAAGCGCTGGTTCCGGCGATCGGGGCGCAAGGCGACATGGCGCTGGCCGGGGCTGTATCACGCAGCGGCGCGGGGCAGGATTCCGGTCTGCTGGTTGGTATGCCGGCTAATGGTATTGCCGTTTCGGCCTCGCTGGCCGAGGCGCTGGAGGCGCCGTCGGACGTGCTGGTCGACTTCACCAAGCCGCATGTCGTGAAAGACCATGTGCTGCTCGCCATCGACAACGGACGGCACACGGTGATCGGCACGTCGGGACTGGGAGCTGCCGACTATGCCGAGATCGACGCCGCGGCGCGCGCCAATGGCGTCGGCGTTGTTGCCGCTGGCAACTTTTCCATCACCGCCACGCTGATGAAGCGGTTTGCACTTATGGCGGCAAAATACGTGCCGGATGTCGAGGTCATCGATTATGCTAGTGCAAAGAAGCCCGACGCGCCCTCCGGAACCGCACGAGAGCTTGCTGAAGCGCTGGCCGACATCCGCAAGGCCTCAACGGCAAAGCCGGTCTCCGAGGTCTCCGGCGTGCCGGCCACACGCGGTGGTGCGGTCGGCGCAGGCGAGGGGGTGCAAGTGCACGCGCTTCGCCTGCCGTCCTACATCCTGTCCTGCGAGGCGCTGTTCGGTCTGCCAGACGAGCGGCTGACCATACGCCACGACGCCGGCTCGTCCGCGGCGCCTTACGTGGCGGGCACGCTGCTCGCCATCAGACGGGTACAGCAGGTCAAAGGTCTGGTTCGTGGTCTCGAGGCGCTGATGGATTGATCCATTTCGGCAGGAATCGGGTGGGAAGCTCTGTCTTGCGAGCATAATTCCGGTCGACGACACCGGAGATTTTGCCATGACGCTAAAATTCAAAGCCTTGCCAACCAATGCTGTCCGGGCACTTCAGCGCGGCGGGCCGGATGCTTATGGCTTGAAGCCAGAGCGGCAAATTTCGGATGGCGACGGCGTGCCTTGCCGTCATTGCTTGAAAAATATTGCTGTGGGAGAAGCCTATCTTGTTTTGGCCTATCGGCCTTTTCCGGAGCTGCAGCCTTATGCCGAAACGGGGCCGATCTTTCTGCATGCGAAAGAATGCGAACGCGCCGCCGAGGGGAAAATGCTTCCCGAAATGCTCGAAAGCAGCGATTACATTGTGCGTGGTTATGGCAAGGACGACCGCATCGTTTACGGCAGCGGCGGCGTCATTCCGACCGACGCAATTGCCGCACGGGCAGAGACGTTGTTCGAACGCGACGACATCGCTTACGTCCACATCCGCTCGGCGCGCAACAATTGCTATCAGTGCCGGATCGACCGCGCGTAACCGGACAGGCTGCACCGGCTTGGGACTGTCGTACTCCCGTCGCATACAAGCGGTAGAAACACACTGTCGATCGATTTGCCGACCGCGGATGAACCGGCGGGAATTTTCGACAACCGAGGAAGCGGGGCTTTGGCTCCACTTTTTTGTTGTCCGGTTATTCCGCGCGCCCGACACTTTTCAGTTTTTCGACATAAGAAAAAACCCGTCGGACGAATCCGACGGGCACTGGAGAGGCAGATTCGGACAGCTCAGGCGGCGAGAACGGCCTTCGGCTCGACCAGGTCGTAACCGAGCGCTTCGGCCACTGCGCGATTCGTGATCTTGCCCTTGTGGACGTTCAGCCCGTTGCGCAGATGGTGGTCGTCTACCAGCGCCTTGAGGCCCTTGTCGGCGAGCTGCAGGCCATAATGCAGCGTCGCATTATTGAGCGCGTGGGCCGAGGTGACCGGCACCGCACCCGGCATGTTGGCGACGCAATAGTGGATGACGCCATCGACCTCATAGGTCGGCTCGGCATGGGTGGTGGCGTGCGAGGTCTCGAAGCAGCCGCCCTGGTCGATGGCGACGTCGACCAGCACGGCGCCTTTCTTCATGCCCGACAGCATTTCGCGCGTCACCAGCTTTGGCGCTGCTGCCCCCGGGATCAGCACGGCGCCGACGACGATGTCAGCCGAAAAACATTCTTCCTCCAGCGCCTCGACGGTCGAGTAGCGGGTGTGGACGCGGCCGCCAAAGATGTCGTCGAGCTGACGCAGGCGCGGGATCGAGCGGTCAATGATGGTGACGTCGGCGCCAAGGCCGGCGGCCATCCGTGCAGCATGCAGGCCGACGACGCCGCCGCCGAGCACAGTGACCTTGCCGGGGAGCACGCCGGGCACGCCGCCAAGTAGCACGCCGCGGCCACCATTGGCCTTTTGCAGCGCCGTTGCGCCCGCCTGGATCGACAGGCGGCCGGCGACTTCCGACATCGGTGCTAGCAGCGGCAGACCGCCGCGCTCGTCGGTGACCGTCTCGTAGGCTATCGCGGTCACGCCGGAGGCCAGCAGGCCCTTGGTCTGCTCCGGATCCGGGGCAAGATGCAGATAGGTATAGAGGATCTGGCCGTCGCGGAGCTGAACCCATTCGTTGGGCTGCGGCTCCTTGACCTTCACGATCATGTCAGACTTGGCAAAAACGTCGGCGGCCGTTTTGGCAATCGTGGCGCCGGCGGCGCGATACGCGTTGTCATCGGCGCCGATGCCGGCGCCGGCGCCGGTCTCGATCAGCACTTCATGGCCATGCGCGACATATTCACGGACCGAACCCGGTGTCAGGCCGACGCGGTATTCATGGTTCTTGATTTCCCGGGGGCAACCGACGCGCATCTTTTTCTCCTGATCCGGCCCTTTGGGGCTCGTTCCCTGTCTAGAGATAGTGAACCACGAATCGTTCGGTAAGTGTTTGCGAATGCGCTTGCCAGAGAGGCCACTGTTCGATAATCGTTGCGCAAAACATTAGAATTATCGCAGGAACCCGCAAAAATGCCGCTCGACAGGATTGATATCGCCATTCTCGAGACGCTGCAGAAAGACGGGCGGATACCCAACGCAGCGCTCGCCGAGAAGGTTGGCCTGTCGCAGTCGGCCTGTTCGCGGCGGCTGGACAATCTGGAGAAATCCGGAACCATCCGCGGCTATCACGCACGGCTGTCCAACGCTGCACTTGGGCACCAGATGACGGCGATCGTGCATATATCGCTGTCCGGGCAATTCGAGAAGACGTTGTCGGATTTCGAGGCAGCGATAAAGCGCTGCCCGAACGTCCTGTCCTGCCATTTGATGTCGGGCGAATATGACTACATCCTGCGCATCGCGGCAAAGGATCTCGTCGACTACGAACGCATCCACAAGGAGTGGCTGTCGGCAATGCCGCATGTGACGAAGATCAATTCGTCTTTTGCCTTGCGCGAAATCGTCGATCGCACGGCCGTGGGAATGAAGCCTGAACTCGCCTAGGCCCCGAACTCGCCTAGGTGTTGACTGCCTCGGTCACCACACGGTCCATCCGAATGTCGTGCGGCTGCGGGTAGATGGTGACGATGCGCTGCAGTTCGTAGCCGACGCCGATGACCAGCGGTTTGAAGGGCATCGCGGCAAGCGTGCGATCGAAGAAGCCGCCGCCATAACCCAGGCGAAACTGCCCGGGATCGATGCCGACGATCGGCGAAATGACGATGTCGGGCAACACCGGATCACCCTCGGCCGGTATCGGGATATTCCAGACGCCCTTCTCCAGCCGGTCTCCGTGGGTATAGGCGCGAAAGACAAGCGGCCGGTCTTTCTCGACGACGACGGGCAACGCCGTGCGCCCGCCCCGCGCGTTAACGGTTTCCATCCACGGGCGCAGGTCCGGCTCGCCGCGAAACGGCCAGTAGAGGCTGACCATGCGGCCGGCGATGTCGCCGATCACCGCGTCGAGCCCTTCGGCAATGCGCTGCGACATAGCTGCGCGCGTGTCGGCCGAAACGGCAAGGCGGGATACGATCAACCGCTCGCGCTCGGCCTTGCGCC
This sequence comes from Mesorhizobium sp. M0159, assembly GCF_040322295.1. Lineage (NCBI taxonomy): Bacteria > Pseudomonadati > Pseudomonadota > Alphaproteobacteria > Hyphomicrobiales > Phyllobacteriaceae > Mesorhizobium > Mesorhizobium sp. M0159. The sequence continues at coordinate 81,588 of NZ_JAMYTF010000022.1, read as the reverse complement.
AGCGCCTTACGTCGGTCCAGTCGGATAGCGGCGCTTGGAACTCCGGATCGAGCTCGTGCATAAAACAAGGCGGCGAGGCGTACTGCGCTGGGTCTTCATCTTCATTCCTAGCCATGCTTCACCTGCAATGTACTATTCCAACCAAGTCGTATCTGGGACGTAAGCTATATCCGGGAATGAGTCTGCAGCATGCGTATTCACGACATCAAGAGACGAGTCCCAGGCAGTTGCAGCGCAGGCATTGCTGCACTGCACAACGATACTTACATCAGCCTTGGCGAGAGGGATGAGTGAGATGAACATAGCCAACCATCACGTCGTCGTCGTAGGCGCCGGTTTCGGCGGCCTCGAATTCACCCGCGCACTTGCCGGCGCGCCGGTGCGCATCACCATGATCGACAGGCGCAATCATCACCTTTTTCAGCCGCTGCTCTACCAGGTGGCGACGACGGCCCTGGCCACCTCCGAAGTGGCTTGGCCGATCCGCCATCTCCTGCGCAGGCGCAAGGACGTGACGACGCTGCTTGCCACCGTGACTGGCATCGACCGCACCGGCAAGCGGGTGCTGCTGCAGGACGGCGGCACGGTCGCCTACGACACGCTGGTGCTGGCCACCGGTGCGCGGCACGCCTATTTCGGCCATGACGAATGGGAGCCGTTCGCGCCGGGCCTGAAGACACTGGAGGACGCCACCACCATTCGACGGCGTATTCTTTTGGCTTTCGAGCAGGCCGAGCGGGAAACCGATCCCGCCAAGCGCCAGGCACTGCTGACGCTGGCGATCGTCGGCGGCGGGCCGACCGGCGTGGAATTGGCCGGCACCATTGCCGAACTGGCGCATGACACGCTGCGCGGCGAGTTCCGCAACATCGACACGCGGCAGACGCGTGTGGCGCTGATTGAGGCCGGCGACCGCGTTCTTGCCAATTTCGCGCCGGAACTCTCCGATTATGCAATGAAGGCGCTCGAACGGCTCGGCGTGACCGTCGAACTCGGCCGGGCGGTTACGCGCTGCGATGCCGAGGGTGTCGTCTTCGGCGACAGGCATTTGCCGGCTAGGACAATCCTGTGGGCGGCGGGCGTCGCCGCTTCGCCGGCCGCCGAATGGCTCGGCGCGGCAGCGGACCGCGCGGGCAGGGTGCTTGTCGAGCCCGACCTCACTGTACCGGGAAACCCGGAGATTTTCGTCATCGGTGACGTAGCGCACGTCCTGCGACCGGATGGCCGGCTGGTGCCGGGCGTCGCGCCCGCCGCCAAGCAGCAGGGACGGCACGTCGCCACGGCGATCAAGGCAAGGCTTGCCGGTGACGCGACACCGCGTCCTTTCAGCTACAGGCATGACGGCGATTTGGCGACGATCGGCAAGCGCGCGGCGGCCATCGATTTCGGCTGGATCAAGCTTACCGGCCGGCTTGCCTGGTGGCTATGGGGCTTGGCGCATATTTACTTCCTGATCGGCTTTCGTAACCGGCTTGCGGTTTCCCTGAGTTGGCTATGGATCTACTTCACCGGTCAGCGCAGCGCGCGGCTGATCACCCAGGGCGACGACGATAAGGGCTGATTGTTCGCTGCCGGACATTCATCGGCGCGTCACCTCCTCTTGATGGAATCGGCTTCTGGACTCGGCTGGATTTCGGCGCGAAGCTTTGCTTCGGGCAGGACTTGTCACGTCGTGGAAGGAAGAGAGAACGAATGTCCCAATTGCGCCACCTCGTCTCACGCCGCGATTTCCTCGCCGGCGTTGCCGCCAGCGGAGCGCTGATCATGCTGCACCCGTTCTCCGCCCGGGCTCAAGCCAATCAGGCGCATCTGAGGATTATGGAGACGACCGACATCCACGTGAATGTGCTGCCTTACGACTATTACGCCGACAAAGCTAACGACACGATGGGGCTATCGCGAACGGCATCGTTGATTGAAGCCGTGCGCAAGGAAGCAACCAACGCGATGCTGATCGATAATGGCGACCTTCTGCAAGGCAACCCGATGGGCGACTACATCGCCTACGAGAGGGGGATGAAGGATGGCGATCTGCATCCGGTCATGAAGGGCATGAACCTGCTCGGCTACGAATGCTCGACGCTCGGCAACCACGAGTTCAACTATGGCCTGTCGTTCATGGACAAGGTGCTGGCCGGTGCCAATTTCCCGTTTGTCTGCGCGAACCTGATCCGCGGCACGGAGCTCGCCGCGAACCCGCGCGACGACAAGCTTTATCTCAAGCCTTACGTCATCCTCGAAAGGAACATCAAAGACGGGTCGGGCACCGAACAACCGATCAGGATCGGCATCATCGGCTTCGTGCCGCCGCAGATCATGGTCTGGGACCTGAAAAATCTCGAGGGCAGCGTCAAGACGCGCGACATCGTCGAGGCGGCCAAGGCGTGGGTGCCGCAAATGAAGGAAGAAGGCGCCGACATCGTCATTGCGCTCTCCCATTCCGGCATCGATGTGAAGCAAAGCGACATGATGGAGAATGCCTCCTTCTTCGTTGCCGGTGTCGAAGGTATCGATGCGGTGTTCACCGGCCACCAGCATCTGGTCTTCCCCGGCAAGAAGGACTTTCAGTCGCTGGACGCCGTCGATACGGCGAAAGGCACGTTGCAAGGCAAGCCCGCCGTCATGGCCGGCTTCTGGGGCTCGCACATGGGGCTGATCGATCTGTTGCTGGAGCGCGACGGATCGACGTGGAAAATCGTTTCGACGACCTCTGAGGCCAGGCCGATCTTTGAGCGGGTCGACAAGACGAACAAGCCGACCGTCGCGGACGACCAGCGCATCGTCGACGCGCTCAAACAGGACCACGAGGCGACGCTTGCCTATGTGCGCCGGCCGGTCGGCAAAACCTCGGCGCCGCTCTATTCCTATTTTGCGCTGGTCGCCGACGATCCATCGGTGCAGATCGTCAGCCAGGCGCAGACCTGGTACTTGAAGGACATCCTGAAGAACACAGAGTGGAAGGATATGCCGCTGTTGTCGGCGGCGGCACCGTTCAAGGCGGGCGGGCGCAACGGCGCCGACTATTACACCGACGTGCCGGTGGGCGATATCGCCATCAAGAACGTCGCCGACCTCTACCTCTATCCAAACACGGTGCGCGCCGTCGAAATCACCGGGGCAGAGGTGAAGGAATGGCTGGAAATGTCGGCCGGCATCTTCAACCGGATCGAACCGGGCAAAGCCGACCAGGCGCTCATCAACACCGACTTCCCGTCTTATAATTTCGACGTGATCGACGGCGTCACATACAAGATCGATCTGTCGCAGCCACCGAAATATGATTCGAAGGGCGGGCTGGTGAATGCTGGCTCGACCCGCATCATTGACTTGATGTTCGACGGCAAACCAATTGGCCCCATGCGGAAATTCGTCGTCGCCACCAACAACTACCGAGCCGGCGGCGGGGGCAATTTCCCGGAGATCAATGCCTCGAAGATCATCTACGAAGCGCCCGACACCAACCGCGACGTGATCGTGCGCTATATCGTCAGCGAAGGCACCATCAACCCGTCGGCGGATGCTAACTGGTCGTTTGCGCCGCTGCCGGAAACCAGCGTCGTGTTCGAGACCGGCGCCAAGGCGAGAGAGTTTATTGCGCAAGTGAAGTCGCTGAAGATCGAGCCGGCGGGCGAGGGCGAAGCGGGGTTTTCCAAGTACCGCATCACTCTTTGAGGCGAGGATTTGAGCGTCGGCTCCAACTGTCTCAGGGTTAAGACAGTGTGCCGATACGGCCAATCCGTTTGAGACAGGGGGCCTCTTCAAGCAGGTGGTGCGAAACGCCGCTTGACGGCAGGCATGACCAGATCCAGCGCGTCCGTCGAAATCCCACCGGAATAATCGTGTGGCAGTTGGTCGATCGAGGCGGGAAGCGGTCGTCGAAGCCGAGCGGGGTTATCTTTCCAAGCCGCCCTGCAGCGGTAGCGCCATTCTGGCCAGCAAGCATCGCAGCAGACAGACCACAGAGGCCGTTAAAATTCGGGGAGGTTCCCAGCAGGGCCGGAATCACTATGGTTGCAACCACCCATATGCGCTAGTTTTAGCCATGCGTTATGTCATCATCATCACTGCCGTCACCTTTTTCCTGATCTGGGACGGCATTTACAACCAAGGCCGCTACCTCGACAGGACCATCAGGGAGGTGACCCGCGTCGTGCACTATGTAACCAGTATGGTGTAGTTTCTCTTCCTCGCCACGGTTCGCCGACGCGACATCCTGCCGATTGACGGCACGCTCCCGCTGACACAAAAGAACGCCGGTCCAACGGTCCAGGAGGCTGGGTTGATCCGGCATATCGTTTTCTTCAGCGCGCGGCGTAAAGTGGACGTCGAGGCAGTGCGTACGGGTCTGCTGGCGCTCGGCAAGATACCCCACTCGCGCCATTTCGAGGTAACGCTCAACACCAAGGTCGACCCGCTCTCGGATGAGATCGATGTGGTCGTCTACGCCGAGTTCGAGGACGAAGCGGCGCTCGCCGCCTACAAGGCGCATCCGCTCTATGCAGAGACGACCAGCCGGGTCAAACCTCTGCGCGAATTGCGTTATTCGGCCGACATCGTTGCAAGTTGACGAGCCGCCGTCCCCTACGCGCTGATGTGGTCTTTCCGCTGAGGCGTCGGCCAAGCCCTTGAACCATTTTCAGGAATGAGGCACATCGCGCGGGACATGACAGAGGACACCCCCGCAAGCCCTCATCCGCTCGATCACCTGGTGCTGCCGACAGCGAGCCTCGATGTTGCGCGGGCGCGCTTGACCTTGCTCGGCTTTACCGTTGCGCCGACAGGTATCCACCCTTTCGGAACCGAAAACTGCTGTGTCTTCCTCACCGACGGCACCTATCTCGAGCCGCTCGCGGTCGCTGACCGGCAGGCCGCGGCAACGGCGATCTCGAACCGCAATGTCTTTGTCGTGCGTGATCGCACGTATCGCGAAGAAAACGGCGATGAAGGATTTTCTGCCGTGGCGCTGGGCACCGAAAGCGCCGCCGCGGACCACGCGCGCTACATGGAAGCCGGTCTGTCGGCGGGAGACGCGCTAAGCTTTTCGCGCGCCTTCACCGATGCGACGGGAAAGAGCGACACCGCATCGTTCAAACTGGCCTTCGCGGCTACAGGCAAGGCAACGGACGCTTTTCTCTTCGCCTGCGAGCGGATCAATGCGCCGAACGTCGACCGCACTGCGTCGCAGGCCCACGCTAATGGCGCAACCGGCATTGTCGAAATCGTGGCAGCCAGTGGCGAACCCTTCGAACAACGCAATGTGATTTCGATCGCGGCTGGGATCAAGGCGCAGGGCGGCGGCACTGTCTATGAGCTGCCGAATGCCGTCGTGACCGTTCTGGATCCTGCAGCCTATTCGGCACGCTTCGGCATTCCTGCCGGCGCGCCATCTGAACTCCGCTTTGCTGGGATCGTCTTTTCGGTTAGGCACGGCGACACCGTCGCCAAGCTGCTTGCAGCCAATTCCGTCGAACACCACATGCGCGGCGGTGATATCATCGTGCCGCCGGCGCCAGGGCAGGGCGCAGCCTTCATTTTCCGGGAGATCGCATGAACAATCTCAATCCTCTGATGCCAAATTCTTCCGTTGCGATCGGCAAGGTCATTTTCGGCAACAGCGCGCCCCTGTCGCTGATCGCCGGTCCATGCCAGCTGGAATCGCGGCAGCACGCGTTCGACATGGCCGGTGCACTGAAGGAATTGACGGAACGGCTCGGAATCGGGCTCGTCTACAAGACCAGCTACGACAAGGCCAATCGCACATCGCTTGGCGGCACGCGCGGTGCGGGACTTGAAGCGGCAATGCCGATCTTCGACGACTTGCGCAACAATTTTTCGCTGCCGATCCTGACCGACGTCCACACTGAGGAACAATGCGCGATCGTCGCTCTGCATGCCGATATCCTGCAGATTCCTGCCTTCCTCAGCCGCCAGACCGATTTGCTGATTGCTGCGGCAAGAACCGGCAAGGTGGTCAATGTGAAGAAGGGGCAATTCCTCGCGCCGTGGGACATGAAGAACGTCGTCGCCAAAATCATCGGCTCCGGCAACGCCAATGTCTTGGTCACCGAGCGCGGCGCATCCTTTGGTTACAACACCCTGGTGTCCGACATGCGGGCGCTGCCGATCATGGCCGAGATCGGCGCGCCGGTGATTTTCGATGCCACCCATTCCGTGCAGCAGCCGGGTGGGCAGGGCGGTTCGTCTGGAGGCGACCGGCGCTTTGTCGAGACGCTGGCGCGCGCGGCCGTCGCGGTTGGCGTCGCCGGCGTCTTCATCGAGACGCACCAGGACCCCGACAACGCGCCTTCCGACGGTCCCAACATGGTGCCGCTAAAGGATCTTCCCGCATTGCTTGAACGGCTGATGGCGTTCGATCGCATTGCCAAAAGCGTGGGTTGAACCAGCAGTTGCGCCACAGCAGCGCCGCCAAGAAAACTTTGAAGAATTTCGAACCCGCCTGGAACCTTAGCCCGCGGCCCTCATTGTCAAAATCTAATGTCAACGACGACGAGGAGCACACCATGACGACCCAGACGGGACACACCGAAGCCATCGCCGCTTCGCGGGTTATCGGCACATCGGTCTACAATACGGAAGGCACTCATATCGGCGACATCGAGGACGTCATGCTCGACAAACTGTCGAACGGAATCATGTTTGCCGTGATCGGTTTTGGCGGATTTCTCGGCATCGGCGAGAAATACCACGCCATTCCGTGGGCGAGCCTTGACTACGATGAGAACAAGGGCGGCTATGTCGTGCCGTTCACCAAAGACCAGCTGATGGCCGCTCCTTCCTATTCGATCAACGAGCTGACCGGCGCCGACGGCGAGGCCGCGCGTGACGCCTCATACAACTACTACAAGGTCGAGCCTTACTGGCACTGACCTTACTGGCACTGACTAAGTCTCCTGGAATCAAAAAGGCCCCCGGGAAATCGGGGGCCTTTCGATGTGGCGGGATGCTACTGCGCAATCTGCATGGCCTGCAAAGGCGACGATCCCTGCGGGGGTTGCTGATTGTCGCACGACGTCAGGAACGCAGCCGCGATCAGGAACAAACTCACAATACCGCTCAACTGGGACATGGCGAAACTCCTCCTGTTTCGCCCCGCGCGACAACAGCCATAAACCAGAAACCGGCATGCCGCGTATGACAAATGATGACAGCGCTTCGTGCTTCGTGAATCCCGTAGCGCGCGGGCAATATTTGCAAGTGCCCCGATTGCGTTTTGCGGCGCTTTGGCTAAGAGGTGCGCGACGCTTCAATCGATCAATCGGGGACATCGCAATGACGGCCATCATCGACATTGTCGGGCGTGAAATCCTAGACAGCCGCGGAAATCCGACCGTCGAGGTCGACGTCGTGCTTGAAGACGGTTCGATGGGTCGCGCCGCGGTGCCGTCCGGTGCCTCTACCGGCGCGCATGAGGCGGTCGAACTGCGCGATGGCGGCCCCCGCTATCTCGGCAAGGGCGTGCTCACGGCGGTCGAGGCGGTGAACGGCGAGCTGTTCGAGGCGATCGGCGGCATGGAGGCAGAGAATCAGATCCATATCGACCAGACCATGATCGAGCTCGATGGTACGCCCAACAAGAGCCGGCTCGGCGCCAATGCCATCCTCGGCGTGTCGCTGGCTGTGGCCAAGGCCGCGGCCGAAGCGGCCGACCTGCCGCTCTATCGTTATGTCGGCGGCACCAAGGCCCATGTGCTGCCGGTGCCTATGATGAACATCATCAATGGCGGCGCGCATGCCGACAACCCGATCGATTTCCAGGAATTCATGATCCTGCCGATCGGCGCGCCGACGCTGCGCGACGGCGTGCGCTGGGGCTCGGAGATCTTTCATACGCTGCGAAAGAAGCTGAAGGACGCCGGCCATAACACCAATGTCGGCGACGAGGGCGGCTTTGCCCCCAACCTGAAGAGCGCGCCGGCCGCGCTCGACTTCATCATGGAATCGATCGAGCAGGCTGGCTTCAAGCCCGGCGAGGAGGTTGCGCTAGGCCTCGACTGCGCGGCGACCGAATTCTTCAAGGATGGCAACTACGTCTATGAAGGCGAGAGGAAAACCCGCGACCCGAAGGCGCAGGCCAAATATCTAGCCAAACTCGCGGCCGACTACCCGATCATCACCATTGAGGACGGCCTGGCCGAGGATGACTGGGACGGTTGGAAAATACTGACTGATCTCATCGGCAAGCAAACACAGCTGGTTGGCGACGATCTGTTCGTCACCAACACGGCGCGGCTGCGCGACGGCATCCGCATGGGTGTCGCCAATTCGATCCTGGTCAAGGTCAACCAGATCGGCTCGCTTACCGAAACGCTCGACGCCGTCGAGACCGCGCACAAGGCCGGCTATACCGCGGTGATGTCGCACCGCTCGGGCGAGACCGAGGATTCGACCATCGCCGACCTCGCCGTTGCCACCAATTGCGGGCAGATCAAGACGGGCTCGCTGTCGCGCTCGGATCGCATGGCCAAGTACAACCAGCTCATCCGCATTGAGGAGGAGCTCGGCAAGCAGGCGCGATATGCCGGCAAGTCGATCGTGAAAAGCTGATTTCGAGAGAAAATCCGTGGCGACGAGGGCGGGGACATTCCCGCCCTTTTTTGCTTCCAGGCTCTGAATCCAACAGGCTGTAACCGTCCATTAAGCACAATCGGGCGACAAAGGCGGCGTAGAGGATTCGGACCATGTGGACACGCCAGCACAAGCAAAGAAACACCGGCCGGCTGATCATCCCCTCGCTCTGCGTGGTGTTCCTGACTTATTTCGGTTTCCATGCCTATCATGGCGAGTTCGGCATCTATTCCAAGTATCAGCTCGAAGCTGAGACTGCCGAATTGCAGGGCAGGCTCGATGCCGTCAGGGCGCGCCGGATCGATCTCGAGCGCCGCGTTCAGCTGATGCATGAGGGCACGCTGGAGAAGGACATGCTGGACGAGCAGGCGCGCAAGGCGCTTAATCTGTCCCACGCCGACGAGATCACCATCATGCGGCCGGTCGCAAGATAACCTGATCTCAGTTAATCAGCGATATTTGCAATGATTTTAATTGCTTAGATGCATGACAGCCATGCGTTTTCGGCATGGCGAAAGCCTTCCCTGCATGTTAGCCTGCCTCAAATCGGTGGGAGAACTGATCTCCCTCGCTGTCCGCAAGAGACGCCAACAGGGAGTGATGCATGGCCACCGCCACCAGAAAAGCGCCTGCCAAATCCAAATCAGACGGCAAGATGCCGGGCCTTTCCACCCCGAAGCCTGTTGAATTCACCAAAGACCAGGAGCTTGCCGCCTACCGGCACATGCTGCTCATCCGCCGCTTCGAGGAAAAGGCCGGCCAGCTTTACGGCATGGGCCTCATTGGCGGTTTCTGCCACCTCTACATCGGCCAGGAAGCGGTCGTTACCGGCATGAAGATGGCGCTGATCGACGGCGACCAGATGATCACCGCCTATCGCGACCATGGTCATATGCTGGCCATGGAGTTGTCACCGCGCGGCGTCATGGCCGAACTGACCGGGCGCCGTAGCGGCCTGTCGAGAGGCAAAGGCGGCTCCATGCACATGTTCTCCAAGGAGAAGCATTTTTACGGCGGCCACGGCATCGTCGGCGCGCAAGTGTCGCTCGGCACCGGCATTGCCTTCGCCAACCGCTATCGCGGCAACAACAATGTGACGCTGACCTATTTCGGCGATGGCGCGGCGAACCAGGGCCAGGTCTACGAAAGCTTCAACATGGCCTCGCTGTGGAAGCTTCCGGTGATCTACATCATCGAGAACAACCGCTACGCCATGGGTACCTCGGTCTCGCGCTCGTCGGCCGAGACGGATTTCTCGCACCGCGGCGCGTCCTTCAAGATTCCAGGCATCCAGGTCGACGGCATGGATGTGCGCGCTGTAAAGGCAGCCGGCGACCTCGCCGCCGAATGGTGCCGCGCCGGCAACGGGCCGCTCATTCTCGAAATGCAGACCTATCGTTACCGCGGCCATTCGATGTCGGATCCGGCAAAATACCGCTCCAAGGAAGAAGTGCAGAAAATGCGCTCCGAACGTGACCCGATCGAGCAGGTCAAAGCGCGGCTGCTCGACAAGAAATGGGCAAGCGAGGACGAGCTCAAGGTCATCGACAAGGAAGTCCGCGACGTTGTCGCCGACGCCGCAGAATTTGCCCAGAACGACGCGGAGCCGGATCCGTCCGAGCTCTGGACCGACATCGTACTTTAACGAGAGGGCAAGGACATGCCGATCGAAATTCTCATGCCCGCCCTCTCGCCGACCATGGAAGAGGGTAATGTTTCCAAGTGGTTGAAGAAAGAGGGCGACAAGGTCGCGGCGGGTGACGCCATTGCCGAGATTGAGACCGACAAGGCAACGATGGAAGTCGAAGCCGTGGACGACGGCACGCTTGCCAAGATCGTGGTTCCTGCCGGCACCGAAGGTGTCAAGGTCAACACGCTGATCGCTGTGCTGGCCGTCGATGGCGAAGACATCGACGAGGCAGGCGAAGGTATCGGCGAGGAGGCTGTTGAGGCGCAAGCAGCAGCGCCCGCTGCCGCTCCGGCCCCCGCGGCTGCTGCGGCCAAGAGCGAAGCGGCAGCACCTGTTGCCGCTGCGCCCAGGTTGGAAATTGCCGCCGATCCGGACATCCCGGCCGGCACCGAAATGGTCTCGACCACAGTGCGTGAAGCCTTGCGCGACGCAATGGCGGAGGAAATGCGCCGCGACGGCGACGTCTTTGTCATGGGCGAGGAAGTCGCCGAGTACCAGGGCGCCTACAAGATCACACAGGGCCTGTTGCAGGAATTCGGTCCGAGACGCGTGGTCGACACGCCGATCACCGAGCACGGCTTTGCCGGCGTTGGTGTTGGCGCGGCGATGGCCGGCCTGAAGCCGATCGTCGAATTCATGACCTTCAACTTCGCCATGCAGGCGATCGACCAGATCATCAATTCAGCCGCCAAGACGCTCTACATGTCCGGCGGCCAGATGGGCGCCCCGATCGTCTTTCGCGGCCCGAACGGCGCTGCTGCCCGCGTCGCCGCGCAGCATTCGCAGTGCTATGCCGCCTGGTACAGCCATATTCCTGGATTGAAGGTGGTGATGCCTTATACCGCCGCCGACGCCAAGGGTCTGCTCAAGGCGGCGATCCGCGACCCGAACCCGGTCATCTTCCTCGAGAACGAAATCCTTTACGGCCACTCCTTCGACGTGCCGAAGATGGACGATTTCGTGCTGCCGATCGGCAAGGCGCGCATTCACAAATCCGGCAAGGACGTGACCATCGTCTCGTTCGGCATCGGCATGACCTACGCGCTCAAGGCGGAGGCGGAGTTGCGCGGCATGGGCATCGATGCCGAGATCATCGACTTGCGCACCATCCGCCCGCTCGACTTCGACACCATCGTCGCCTCGGTCAAAAAGACCAATCGCCTCGTGGTGGTCGAGGAAGGCTTTCCGCAGAACTCGGTCGGCGACCATATCGCCAATCAGGTCTCGCAGCGCGCCTTCGATTTCCTCGATGCACCGGTCATTACAATTGCCGGCAAGGACGTGCCGATGCCCTATGCGGCGAACCTCGAAAAGCTGGCGCTGCCCAATGTCGGCGAGGTCGTCGAGGCGGTCAAAGCCGTCACGTATCGCTGAGCAGGGCGGGAGGACAAAATGCCGATCAACATCACCATGCCGGCGCTGTCGCCCACAATGGAAGAGGGCAATCTTTCCAAGTGGCTGGTCAAGGAAGGCGATAAAGTTTCGCCCGGCGACGTGATTGCCGAGATCGAGACCGACAAGGCGACGATGGAAGTCGAAGCCGTCGACGAGGGCACGGTCGCCAAGCTGGTGGTTCCGGCCGGCACAGAAGGCGTCAAGGTCAATGCGCTGATCGCGGTGCTGGCTGCCGAGGGCGAGGATGCTGCTTCTGCCGCCAAAAGCGGTGATGGCGCTGCGCCGGCCAAGGCTGAGGCTCCGAAAGCGGAAGCCCCCAAAGCTGAAACATCAAAGCCCGAAGCGTCGAAGCAGGGGCCTGCCGCACCTGCGCCTAAGGCGGAAGCGGTGCCGGTCGCCAACGGCCACGCAAGCGGTGAGCGCATCTTCGCCTCGCCGCTGGCCCGGCGCATTGCCAGGGAAGCCGGCGTCGATGTCGCGGCGCTGACAGGCTCCGGCCCCCGCGGCCGCGTAGTAAAGGCCGATGTCGATGCCGCAATTTCCAGTGGCGGCGCCAAGGCGGCACCAGCAGCAAAAGCGGCGCCCGCCGGCGCTCCGGCACCTGCGGCCGCAGCACCCAAGGCGATGTCGGACGAGCAGGTGCTCAAACTGTTTGCCGAAGGCTCCTACGAGCTGATCCCGCACGACAATATGCGCAAGACCATTGCGAGGCGGCTGGTCGAAGCCAAGACCACCATCCCGCATTTCTATCTGACGCTCGACTGCGAGCTCGACGCACTTCTGGCCCTGCGCACGCAGATCAATGCGGCCGCGCCGGTGAAGAAGACCGAGAAGGGCGAAACGCCGGCCTACAAGCTGTCGGTCAACGACATGGTCATCAAGGCTCTTGCCATGGCGCTGATGGCGGTTCCGGATGCCAATGCGTCGTGGACAGAAAACGCCATGATCAAACACAAGCACGCCGATGTCGGCGTTGCCGTATCGATCCCCGGCGGCCTGATCACCCCGATCATCCGGCGTGCTGACGAAAAGACGATGTCCGTCATCTCCAACGAGATGAAGGATCTTGCCGGCCGCGCCCGCAGCCGCAAGCTGAAGCCGGAAGAATATCAGGGCGGCACCACGGCGGTGTCCAATCTCGGCATGTTCGGCATCAAGGATTTTTCTGCCGTCATCAACCCGCCGCATGCGACGATCCTTGCGGTCGGCGCCGGCGAGCAACGCGCAGTGGTCAAGAACGGCGAGATCAAGATCGCCACAATCATGTCGGTGACGCTGTCGACCGATCACCGCGCCGTCGACGGTGCGCTCGGCGCCGAGCTGCTCGTCGCCTTCAAGCGTATGATCGAAAATCCAATGGGCATGCTGGTTTAAGAGAAGGGAAACAGGGCGGTGCGGAAATTCTTCACCAGCCTTTTTGCCTTCTTTCTTTCCGGTTTGGCCGGCGGATTGGTGGTGCAGTGGCTCGCCGTCGCCACCAAGGCCGACGTGGAGTACATCCTTGTATTCATGATCTCGGCTCTCGTCACCATCTTCGCGACGCTCGCATTCTTCATCGCACAATTCATGTCGGACCCACGACGGGCAACAAAACTGACCGCGACCATAGGGGTAGCATCTTTTGTGCTCGTTGGAGTTTCCCTGATCGGCTGGACTTTCTCCCAGCCGCCGGGCAAGCGCGAGTGGTCGGGCGATCTTCCTATCGTCGCCGGTCTCGTCCTGCCAGGCATCGCTACGGTGCTGGTCCAGTGGCTTTTCGTGCGCTGGCGATTGGCGCGCTCGCAACCAGGTTTCGGCGGGGCAGGCACATGAAGACGGTCCTCTGCTACGGCGATTCGCTTACCTGGGGCTATGACGCGGCAAACCTCGGCCGGCATCCGCTGGAAGATCGCTGGCCGAGCGTGCTGCAGGCGGCATTGGGCAGCGGCGTCGAGGTCATCGCCGAAGGCCTGAATGGCCGAACCACCGCCTTTGACGATCACTTGGCCGGAGCGGACCGCAATGGCGCAAGGCTGTTGCCAACAATCCTGACGACGCATGCGCCGATCGACTTGATCGTCATCATGCTCGGCGCCAACGATATGAAGCCGTGGATTCACGGTAATCCGGTCGCGGCCAAACAAGGTATGCAACGCCTGATCGATATCGTGCGCGGTCATGATTACCCGTTCGATTGGCCGGCGCCGCAGATCCTGATCGTCGCGCCGCCCGTAGTCAGCCGCACGGAAAACGCCGAGTTCAAGGAAATGTTCGCCGGCGGCGATGACGCGTCAAAGCGGCTGGCGCCGCAATATTCCGCCCTTGCCGACGAGGCCGGCTGCGGCTTCTTCGATGCCGGCACGGTGGCCAAAACCACGCCGCTCGACGGCGTCCACCTGGACGCGGAAAACACGCGGAACGTCGGGCAAGCGCTGGCGCCGCTCGCGCGCCTCATGTTGGAATTGTGAAGGAGAAAGCCGTGGCTGAGAACTACGACGTCATCATCATCGGCTCCGGCCCCGGCGGCTATGTCACTGCAGTGCGTTCGGCCCAGCTTGGCTTCAAGACGGCGATCGTCGAGCGCGAGCACTTGGGCGGCATCTGCCTCAACTGGGGCTGCATTCCGACCAAAGCGCTGCTGCGCTCCGCCGAGATCATGCACTATTCGGATCATCTGAAGGACTACGGCCTGAAGATCGATGGCAAGGTCGGCGTCGACACAGCCGCCGTCGTCGATCGCTCGCGAAAGGTCTCGCTGCGGCTCAACGGCGGCGTCGGCTTCCTGATGAAGAAGAACAAGGTCGACGTCATCTGGGGCGAAGCCAAGCTGACCAAACCTGGCGAGATCGTCGTGTCGAAATCGTCGAAGAAGCCGATGGAGCCGCAGCCGCCGGCGCCCAAGGGCGTCAAGGGCGAGGGCACCTATAGCGCCAAGCACATCATCCTGGCGACCGGCGCCAGGCCGCGCGCGCTGCCCGGCATCGAGCCTGACGGCAAGTTGATCTGGACCTATTTCGAGGCGATGGTGCCGAAAGAGATGCCGAAATCGCTGCTGGTGATGGGCTCGGGCGCCATCGGCATCGAGTTCGCCTCGTTCTACCGCACCATGGGCGCCGAGGTGACGGTGGTCGAACTGCTGCCGGCTGTGATGCCGGTCGAGGACGCCGAGGTCTCGAAATTCGCGCAGAAGCAGTTCGAGAAGCAGGGCATGAAGATCATCTTAGAAGCCAAGGTGACCAAGGTCGAGAAGGGCACTAACTCGGTCACCGCGCATGTCGAGATGAAGGACGGCAAGGTCGAGAAGATCACCGCCGACCGCATGATCTCGGCCGTCGGCGTACAGGGCAACATCGAGAATCTCGGCCTCGAGGCGCTCGGCGTGAAGACCGAACGCGGCTGCGTCGTCGTCGACGGCTACGGCAAGACCAACGTGCCCGGCATCTATGCCATCGGCGATGTCGCCGGACCGCCGATGCTCGCCCACAAGGCCGAGCATGAGGGCGTGGTGTGCGTGGAAAAGATCGCCAATTTCCCCGGCGTGCATGCCATTGACAAGCTGAAGATCCCGGGCTGCACCTATTGCAATCCGCAAGTCGCCTCGGTCGGACTGACGGAAGCCAAAGCGAACGCCGATGGCAAGGACATCCGCGTCGGCCGCTTCCAGTTCGCCGCAAACGGCAAGGCGATTGCGCTCGGCGAGGACCAAGGCTTCGTCAAGACCATTTTCGACAAGAAGACCGGCCAGTTGCTGGGTGCCCACATGGTCGGCGCAGAAGTAACCGAACTGATCCAGGGCTTCGTCGTGGCGATGAATCTGGAGACCACCGAGGAAGAGCTGATGCACACGATCTTCCCGCACCCGACGCTGTCGGAGATGATGAAGGAGAGTGTACTCGACGCCTATGGCCGCGCACTGAATGCATGATAAATTAGTTGGGCGAGTCTCACACGGAAGACACAAAGGAACTCGACGGCAGAGCAATTCGTTTCGCAGGCATCATCCATCATACAAGGAGAGGGCATATGGAAATGAACGGCGTGGGCTGGGTTGCAGCCATCATCATCGGCGGCCTGGCGGGATGGCTCGCCGAGATGGTCATGAAGAGCAATACCGGCATCCTCATGAACATCGTTCTCGGCATTGTCGGCGCAATCGTGTTGAATGCCATCTTGCAGGCCCTGAACATCGGCATCTTCGGCGTCGGCTGGATAGCCTATCTGATCACCGGCTTCATCGGTGCCTGCATTCTGATTGCGGTCGGACGACTGGTGCGCCGCTAACCTCTGTCGGCACTTGCTATGCGAAAAAGGCCACCGCGGCATGCGTGATCGCGGCCTTTTTCTTTTCGCCGAAAAGTCCTAGATGACGTGGGTAGAGCGAGCGCTGGACAAGCGCTTGCCAATGAGCCGGGTTTCACATGGTCACCGTCCTCGACACGATTGCCAATGCGCCGCGCCTGCGGCATCCCGAAAAGGCGCACAAGCCGGATCAGGACGTACTGCGCAAGCCTGACTGGATCCGCGTCAAGGCGCCGATGTCGAAAGGCTATGCCGAGACGCGCGAAATCGTGAAGTCTCACAAACTGGTGACGGTTTGCGAAGAGGCGGGCTGCCCCAATATCGGCGAGTGCTGGGAGAAGAAGCACGCCACCTTCATGATCATGGGCGAGATCTGCACGCGGGCCTGCGCCTTTTGCAATGTCGCCACCGGCATCCCGACCGCACTCGATCCCGACGAGCCGGCGCGTGTCGCGCATGCGGTCAAGCAAATGGGCTTGAGCCATGTCGTCATCACCTCCGTCGATCGCGACGATCTCGCCGATGGCGGGGCCCAGCATTTTGCCGATGTCATCCGTGCGATCAGGGCAGCAACCCCGTCGACGACGATCGAAATCCTGACGCCCGATTTCCTGCGCAAGGACGGTGCGCTGGAGATCGTCGTGGCGGCCAAGCCGGATGTTTTCAACCATAATCTCGAGACCGTGCCGTCTAACTATCTGACGGTTCGGCCGGGCGCGCGCTATTTCCACTCCATCAGGCTCTTGCAGCGGGTCAAGGAACTCGACCCCTCGATCTTCACCAAGTCCGGCATCATGGTCGGCCTTGGCGAGGAGCGGAACGAAATCCTGCAGCTGATGGACGATTTGCGTTCGGCCAATGTCGACTTCATGACCATCGGCCAATATCTGCAGCCGTCGAAGAAGCACCATCCGGTGATCCGCTTCGTCACGCCGGAGGAATTCAAGTCCTTTGAGACGATCGGCAGGACCAAGGGCTTCCTGCTGGTGGCGTCGAGCCCGCTGACGCGCTCGTCGCACCACGCCGGGGACGACTTTGCCAGGTTGCGCGCGGCGCGCGAAGCGTTTCTCAGGAAGTCCGCCTAACCCACTGGTTTCATGCCACAATTCGAAGCCCATCGCCGCGTTGCGCATACGCCGGAACAGATGTTCGCTCTGGTTGCCGATATCGAATCCTATCCGCAATTCCTGCCGCTTTGCGAGGCACTTACGGTTCGTTCGCGCAAGGAACGCAACGGACGCACCCTGCTCATCGCGGACATGAGCATCGGCTACAAGGCGATCCGCGAGACTTTCACCACGCAGGTGCTGCTGAAGCCTGACGAGAACGCCATCGACGTCAAATATATCGACGGCCCGTTCAAATATCTCAGCAATGTCTGGCGCTTCGACCCGGCGGACGGCGGCGGTTGCAACGTCTGTTTCTTTATCGACTATGAGTTCAAGAGCCGCATTCTGGGTGCGCTCATGGGAACCATGTTCGACCGCGCCTTCCGCATGTTCTCCGAGGCGTTCGAGAAACGTGCCGAAATCATCTACGGCGCGCCATCGGCAGCCTGATCCGCGGCGAGCGCGCGTAGACCCAGTTCAAGCGCATGTCGGACCGTCTCCCGGCGGATGAAATCACGGCCCTTGTCGGCGAACAGCTGGCATTCGCTGACTACCGGCCGGCCAGCCACGGCAACGCCGAACCAGACCAGGCCGACAGGTTTTTCCGCAGAGCCGCCGTCCGGACCGGCGATGCCGGTCACCGCCAGGGCGAGCCCGGCCGGCGAATGCGTCAAGGCTCCGGCCGCCATCTCCACCGCAGTCTCGCGCGAGACCGCGCCGTGCGCCTCGAGCGTAGCGGCCGAGACGCCGAGCATCTCGGTCTTGGCCCGGTTGGAATAGGTGATGAAGCCGCGATCGACCACCGCGGAAGAGCCGGCGATGTCGGTCAGCGCGGCGATGATCATGCCGCCGGTGCAGCTCTCCGCCGTCGCCAGCATCATGCCGCGCTGCTGGCAGGCCTTAAGCAGGACATCTGCGAGACCGCTATTGCTCATTCAGGGACATCCCCTGGAAACACAACGCTGGCAGTCGCGATGGCCGCTATGCCTTCCTCACGGCCGACGAAGCCGAGCTTCTCATTGGTTGTCGCCTTGATCGAGATGCGATCGCGCGAAATTCGCAGCATTGCCGAAAGCGCTTCGGTCATGGCCTCGCGATGTGGGCCGACGCGCGGCGCCTCGCAGATCAGGGTGATGTCGGCGTTGGCAATGCGCCCGCCGCCCTCGCGCACCAGCTTCACCGCGTGTTCGACGAAGATGCGTGAAGCGGCCCCTTTCCACTGCGGGTCGGAGGGCGGGAAATGCGTGCCGATGTCACCGGCGCCGCAGGTGGCCAGCAGGGCGTCGGTCAAGGCGTGGAGACCGACATCGGCATCCGAATGGCCGGACAATTTCTTGCCGTGCGGAATAGCTACACCGCACAGGGTGACATGGTCGCCGGGCTCGAAGGCATGGACGTCATAGCCATTGCCGGTTCGGATGTCCGGAAAACGTGCCCCCCCGGAAAGCCGCTGATCCGCCATCGCAATATCCCTTGCCCAGGTCAGTTTGACATTGTCCGGCGAGCCGGGAACGATCTTCACCGGAATATGCGCCCATTCGGCGATTGCCGCATCGTCCGTGAAATCCGCTTTGCCCAGATGATGAGCCTTTTCGTGCGCAGCCAGGATCGGCCAGAACGGAAAGCCTTGCGGTGTCTGTGCGGCATGAAGCCCGGCCCTGGACACGGTTTCGCCGATCATGCCTTCGGCCGTTTCGCGCTTGAGCGTATCGGCAACGGGCAAGGCAGGCAGTGCTCCCTGGCGCTCGCCAATGGCGGCGATCGTGCGGTCTATCAGTTCCGCGTCGACAAACGGCCGAGCCGCATCATGGATCAGCACCCGGCCCGGCGCATGGCTTCTTAACGCCAGCAGTCCAAGCCGGACGGACTCCTGCCGTGACGTACCGCCGGTCACCGCGACGACACGGTCGGCGTTCGCACCCGCCGCACGGCGAAAAAGCGCGCCGTCGTCGGCATGGATAGCAACGACGACAGGTCCAATCTTCGGATGCATCAGAAAGGCGCCGAGCGTGCGTGCGATAACGGCGCCGCCGCCAATTTGCTGGTACTGCTTCGGCCCCTTGGCCTGTCCGGCGCGCGCGCCGCGGCCGGCGGCAACGATGACCACCGCGACCTTGTCGTCCGCAGCTTGCTTTTCGCTCACATCTCTCATGCCGAGACGCTTAGCGCATGATCCCGAAAAGTGGTATCGCTTTTGGAAGACCCAGGATTGATGCGGTGCGGCGATCCGTATTTTTCCCAAATGCGCCTTAATATCACGACATTGCGCGTTGCACATTGCCGTCGTTCTGGCTAGAGAATGTGCAGCAACCGAAGGTGCTTGGTTTTTGTGCATGCCTGATGTGACCAAATTGGCTTCGCCGCTGGATGTGGGTGGCGTGAGAATCCACAACCGCGTGTTTCTCGCGCCGATGTCGGGCATCACCGACGAACCGTTCCGGCAGCGCGCCCATGCGCATGGCGCCGGGCTGGTTGTTTCGGAAATGGTGGCGAGCGGGGAGCTTGCAAAGGGCAGGGCTGGCTCGGGCCTGCGCATCCGTCATTCCGGGCTGCCTGTCCACATGGTCCAGCTTGCCGGCCGTGAGGCGGTGCACATGGCCGAGGGCGCGCGAATCGCGGTCGGCGAAGGCGCCGACATCATCGACATCAATATGGGCTGTCCGGCCAAGAAGGTGACGGGCGGCTATGCCGGTTCGGCACTGATGCGAGACCTCGACCACGCGCTGTCGCTGATCGAAGCGGTACTCGGCGCGGTCGACGTGCCGGTCACGGTCAAGATGCGGCTCGGCTGGGACGAAGGCGCGCTCAACGCGCCGATGCTGGCGCGACGCGCTGAGCAGGCCGGGGTGATGATGGTGACGGTGCACGGCCGCACGCGTTGCCAGTTCTATCAGGGCACGGCCGACTGGCGTGCCATTGCACGCGTCAAGCAGGCCGTCTCGATCCCTGTGGTTGCCAATGGCGATGTCGGCTCGCTGGCAGAGGCTGCGTCGATCCTTGACCAGTCCGGCGCCGACGCGGTGATGATCGGCCGTGCGCACTATGGCGCGCCGTGGACCGCCGGCAGCATTGTAGCGGCCGCGCTGGCCGAGCCAGTATCCGGCATGCCGGAAAGCCCGCAAACGCTGTCCGACTACGTCATTGCCCATTACGAAGACATGCTGACGCTCTATGGCGTGGAAAGCGGATTGCGCCAGGCGCGCAAGCATCTCGGCTGGTATCTCGACCGCCACGCCGCCACAAGCGACGACCGGCGCAAGGCCATACTCACGTCTTTCGAGCCTGGGCGCGTCATTTCCTTGCTGCGCGACGTATTTTCAAGCGCTCCCGAAGCGGCGAACCTGCGGAGTGCGGCATGAACGCCACCGTCACACAGAGCACGGATATGGCGGACGCCGCGCATATTGTGCTCAACACCATTCGCCGGCCGGTGATCATGGTCGATCCGCAAGGCTTCATCACCTTCGCCAATGCCGATGCCGAGGATTTTTTCCGTTCGAGCGCCACGATGCTCGCGCGCAATACGCTGCACAAGCTCATTCCTTTCGGCAGTCCGCTGCTGACGCTTGTCGACCAGGTGCGCGAGCGCCGGGCGCCAGTCAACGAATACCGGGTGGACGTGTCGTCGCCGCGGCTCGGCATCGAGAAGGTGGTCGATCTCTACGTCGCGCCTGTGACGGAATTTCCAGGCTCCGTCGTGGTAATGTTCCAGGAACGCTCAATGGCCGATAAGATCGACCGGCAGATGACGCATCGCGGTGCGGCGCGCTCGGTCACCGGCCTTGCCGCGATGCTTGCCCATGAGATCAAGAACCCGCTGTCCGGCATTCGTGGAGCCGCGCAGCTGCTTGAGCTGTCGGCGTCCGACGAGGATCGCGCACTGACCAGGCTGATCACCGACGAGACCGACCGCATTGTCTCGCTGGTCGACCGCATGGAGGTGTTTTCCGACGAGCGGCCGATCGACCGCTACCCCGTCAACATCCATGTCGTGCTCGACCATGTCAAAGCAATCGCCAAGAACGGTTTTGCCAAGAGGATCAAGATATTAGAGGATTATGATCCATCATTGCCTCCGGTCTTTGCCAATCGCGACCAGCTCATCCAAGTGTTCCTCAATCTGGTAAAAAATGCCGCCGAGGCGATCGGCAGCGATCCGCAGGGCGAGATCATGCTGTCGACCGCCTTCCGCCCGGGCATCCGTGTTTCCGTGCCCGGAACGCAGGACCGCGTGTCGCTGCCATTGGAATTCTGCGTGCGCGACAACGGTTCGGGTGTCTCCGAGGATATCCTGCCGATCCTGTTCGATCCTTTCATCACCACCAAGCCGAACGGCTCCGGTCTCGGTCTGGCGCTGGTCGCAAAGATCGTCGGCGAGCATGGCGGCATCATTGAATGCGAATCGACGCCGCGCGGCACCACCTTCCGTATTCTGATGCCGGCGTGGAAAGAAACTCAGTTTGGCACCGACGACGACGGTGAAGGAGACCGCAAATGACCGTTCGCGGCAATATTCTCGTCGCTGACGACGATGCGGCCATCCGCACAGTCCTCAACCAGGCGCTTTCGCGCGTCGGCCACGACGTGCGTGTCACCTCCAATGCTTCGACGCTGTGGCGCTGGGTTGCGGCGGGCGAGGGCGATCTGGTTATCACCGACGTTGTCATGCCTGACGAGAACGCCTTCGACATGCTGCCGCGCATCAAGAAGGCGCGACCGGAACTGCCGGTCATCGTCATGAGTGCGCAGAACACGTTCATGACTGCGATCCGGGCCTCCGAAACCGGAGCCTATGAATATCTGCCGAAACCGTTCGACCTGACGGAGCTGCTCAACATCGTCAACCGCGCGCTTTCCGAGCCGCGGCGGCCCAAGATCGATACGCGTGCCGACGAGCCGCCTGAAACCATGCCGCTGGTCGGCCGCTCGGCGGCCATGCAGGACATCTACCGCATGCTGGCGCGCATGATGCAGACCGACCTGACGGTGATGATCTCGGGCGAATCGGGTACCGGCAAGGAACTGGTGGCGCGCGCGCTGCATGAATATGGCCGTCGTCGTGGTGGCCCCTTCGTCGCCATCAACATGGCGGCGATCCCACGCGACCTGATCGAATCGGAACTATTCGGGCACGAGAAGGGCGCCTTTACCGGCGCACAGAACCGCTCCACTGGCCGTTTCGAGCAGGCCGAAGGCGGCACGCTGTTCCTCGACGAGATCGGCGACATGCCGATGGAAGCGCAGACGCGGCTGCTGCGTGTGCTGCAGCAGGGCGAATACACCACGGTCGGCGGCCGCACGCCGATCAAGACTGACGTGCGCATCGTCGCTGCCACCAACAAGGACCTGCGCACGCTGATCAATCAGGGGCTTTTCCGCGAGGACCTGTTCTACCGCTTGAACGTTGTGCCGCTCAGGCTGCCGGCGCTGCGCGAGCGATCGGAGGACATTCCGGACCTCGTCCGGCACTTCTTCAAGCTCGGCGCCAGTGAAGGCCTGCAGACCAAGCGCATTTCCACCGGCGGCATCGAGCTGATGAAGCGCTACCCATGGCCGGGCAACGTGCGCGAACTCGAAAACCTCATCCGCAGGCTGGCTGCACTGTATTCGCAGGACGAGATTTCTGCCGAGATCATCGAGGCGGAGTTGAAGACCGGCGAAAGGCCTGTCGTTCCAGGTGGCGGCAACCTCATTCCCGACGACCTTTCCATCGGCCAGGCGGTGGAGCATTTCCTGCAACGCTATTTTGCCTCGTTTGCCGGCGACTTGCCCCCGGCCGGGCTCTATCAGCGAATCCTCTCCGAGGTCGAATACCCGCTGGTCCTCGCCTCGATGACCGCAACGCGCGGTAACCAGATCAAGGCTGCGGAATTGCTGGGGCTCAACCGCAACACGCTGCGCAAAAAGATTCGCGAACTCGGCGTCAACGTCTACAAATCGTCCAGGCAGGTCTAGACGAATCCCTTTACGAGCGCTTTCCAGGGGATCGATTGCCGAAAGATTTCCGTCTCGGCCACACTTGTTGCATAATCGCCACAATGCGTTGCATACATCCGACGCAATCACTGGCTCTAGACGGCGACATGGCCCTGCAGGCACCGACACTGAGCAAATCGCTTTTCAGCAATACGGGCGCGCGAGACGGTCGCCGGCTGCTTGCGCTGCCGGGCGTGATCGCCGTTGCCGGTGCGCTGGTGACGGCGGCGATCTCCTTCGCCATTCTGGTCGGCGCGACGCCGATCACGCCCGACGCGAGGACGACGCTGGCGCTGATTGCGCTTAATGCGGCGTTCGTCCTGTTTCTGATCTTGCTGGTCGGCCGCGAGGTGCATCGCATCCTGATGGCACGACGGCATGGCAAGGCTGCGTCGCGCCTGCATGTGCGCATAGTGGCGATGTTTGCGCTGGTCGCCGCCATCCCCGCGATCATGGTGGCGATCATCGCGTCGATCACGCTCGACATCGGCCTCGACCGCTGGTTCGAGATCCGCACCAAAACGATCGTCAATTCGTCGTTGTCGATCGCTGACGCCTATGTGCAGGAAAACGCGCGAAATCTTCAGGGCACGACGTTGTCGATGGCTTACGACCTCGACGCTTCGCGCACGCTTTACGGCCTCGATCGTACCGGTTTTCTCGACCTCATGAACAAGGAGGCGGTGGGACGCTCGCTGGCGCACGCAGCACTCATCAAGCCCGATGGTTCCTTCGTTATGAGCGCCAAGACCGACGCGGACTTTGCCATGCCGGAGCCGCCTGAGGGCGCCGTGGCAAGCGCTGCCGACGGCAAGCCGGTGCTGATAGAACCGCGCACCCGCAACATCATGGGTGCCATCGTCAAGCTGCGCGAGATCGACGGCCTCTATCTCTACACCATCCGCCTCGTCGATCCCGAGGTGATCAAGGCGCGGCAGATCGTCAAATCCAACACCGCCGAATATCGCGGTCTCGAAGACAATCGCCGCACCTCGCAAGTGGCTTTCGCGCTTCCCTATCTGTCGCTGACGCTGATCATCATCCTGTCCGCCATCTGGACCGGCATTGCGGTGGCCGACCGCCTGGTGCGGCCGATTCGTCAGCTCATCGGCGCGGCCGATGAGGTCGCTACCGGCAATCTCGACGTAGCCGTGCCTGTCCGCCCCTCCGACGGTGACGTCGCCTCGCTCGGCGACACCTTCAACAAGATGCTGATGGAGCTGAAATCGCAGCGCAACGAGATCCTGTCGGCCAAGGATTTGATCGACGAGCGGCGGCGCTTTTCGGAGGCGGTGCTTGCCGGCGTCACCGCCGGGGTCATCGGCGTCGATCCATATGGCATCGTCACCATCGTCAACCGTTCGGCCGAAACGATGCTGGCCATATCCGCCACGGCAGCGCTTGGGCAGAACCTTTCCGCCGTGCTGCCGCATGTCGGCCGCGTCTTCGAGATCGGCCGCAAATCGGGCAAGCCGGTCTATCGCGAACAGGTCACCTTCTATCGTGCCGGCACCGAACGGACCTTCAACGTGCAGATCACGATTGAAGCCGGCGACGACGGTTCGGAGGATAAATCCTACGTCGTTACAGTCGATGACATTACCGATCTGGTCCAGGCACAGCGTTCCTCCGCATGGGCCGACGTGGCGCGGCGCATCGCCCACGAGATCAAGAATCCACTGACGCCGATCCAGCTTTCGGCCGAGCGTATCAAGCGCCGTTACGGCAAGGTCATCACCGAGGACCGTGAGGTTTTCGATCAATGCACCGACACCATCATCCGGCAAGTGGAGGACATCGGCCGCATGGTCGACGAGTTCTCGGCGTTCGCCCGCATGCCGAAACCGGAAATGAAGGCCATCGATCTGCGCGATTCGTTGCGCGAGGCCTCGTTCCTGGTCGAAGTGAGCCGCGCCGACATCACCTTCGAGCGCGTCTTTGGCAATGAGCCGCTCAAAGGCACGTTCGACAGCCGCCTGATGGCGCAGGCGTTCGGCAACGTCATCAAGAATGCTGCCGAAGCCATCGACGGACTTGATGCAGAGGATCGTCCGCACGGCATAATCCGGATTCAAGCCGGGCGTCAGAATGGCGCGATTCGAATCGACGTCATCGACAACGGCAGGGGCTTGCCGCGCGAAAACCGGCAGCGCTTGCTCGAGCCTTACATGACGACACGCGAGAAAGGCACCGGGCTTGGCCTCGCTATCGTCAAGAAGATCGTGGAGGACCATGGCGGGCGACTCGAATTGCACGATGCACCAGCGGACTTCCACGATGGGCGGGGTGCAATGATCAGCATCATCCTGCCGGTTGCCGCCACCGTTCCGGTACGCGGCGAGGGCAAGACGGAACACGAAAAAGAAACTGAAAAGGTCGGAAATGGCGTCTGATATTCTCATCGTCGATGACGAGGAAGACATCCGCGAACTCGTCGCCGGTATCCTGAGCGACGAAGGTCACGAAACACGCACGGCGTTTGACGCCGACAGCGCGCTTGCGGCGGTTGCCGACCGGGCACCCAGGCTGGTCTTCCTCGACATCTGGCTGCAGGGCTCGCGGCTCGATGGCCTGGCCTTGCTGGACGAGATCAAGACGATGCACCCGAACCTGCCGGTGGTGATGATCTCGGGCCACGGCAATATCGAAACGGCAGTCTCGGCCATCCGCCGCGGCGCCTATGATTTCATCGAAAAGCCATTCAAGGCCGACAGGCTGATCCTCATTGCCGAACGGGCGCTCGAAACCTCCAAATTGAGACGCGAGGTTTCGGATCTCAAGCTGCGCAGCGGCGAGACTTTCGACCTCATCGGCATGTCGTCGGCAATGAGCCAATTGCGCCAGACCATCGAGCGCGTCGCGCCGACCAACAGCCGCGTCATGATCATTGGCCCCTCCGGCTCGGGCAAAGAACTGGCGGCGCGCGCCATCCACGCACTGTCGGCGCGCAAGAGTGCACCGTTTGTGACGCTGAGCGCCGCCAACATCACGCCTGAGCGTATGGAGATCGAGTTGTTCGGCACCGAATCGAACGGCGTCGAACGCAAGGTCGGCGCGCTGGAGGAAGCCCATCGCGGCATTCTCTACATCGATGAAGTGGCCGACATGCCGCGCGAGACGCAAAACAAGATCCTGCGCGTGCTGGTCGAACAGCAGTTCGAGCGGGTAGGGGGCACCAAGCGGGTCAAGGTCGACGTGCGCATCGTCTCGTCGACCTCGCAGAACCTGGAAGCCATGATCGCCGACGGCCGTTTCCGTGAGGACCTTTATCATCGCCTGGCCGTGGTTCCGGTCATGGTGCCGGGACTGGCCGAGCGTCGCGAGGACATTCCTTATCTGGTCGACAATTTCATGAAGCAGATCGCTCGCCAGGCCGGCATCAAGCCGCGCCGCATCGGCGACGACGCGCTGGCGGTGCTGCAGGCGCATAACTGGCCGGGCAACGTTCGCCAGTTGCGCAACAATGTCGAGCGGCTGATGATCCTGGCGCGCGGCGACGATGTCGATGCGCCGATCACCGCCGATCTCCTGCCTGCCGAGATCGGCGACGTCATGCCGCGCACTCCAAACAAATCCGATCAGCACATAATGGCGCTGCCGCTGCGGGAAGCGCGCGAACAATTCGAGAAGGACTATCTGATCGCCCAGATCAACCGTTTTGGCGGCAATATCTCGAAGACGGCAGAGTTTATCGGCATGGAACGCTCTGCATTGCACCGCAAGCTGAAGTCGCTGGGCGTCTGACAGCCAAACCAGTCGTGGGCCACCCAATTATCGGTTACGGCGGTCTTGGAATCGCATAAGAAAGCTGGACTTCTTTCAGGGATTAGCCATGCCGCGCATTGCGTATGTGAACGGGCGCTACGTCGCTCACGCCGAAGCTTCCGTGCATATCGAGGACCGTGGCTATCAATTCGCCGACGGCGTCTACGAGGTCTGCGAGGTGGCACGAGGCTTCATCGTCGACATGCCGCGCCATCTCGCCCGATTGAACCGCTCACTTGCCGAACTCTCGATCGATTGGCCGATCACGCGCGGCGTGCTGCCGCTCGTCATGCGCGAGGTGGTGCGCCGCAACCATGTCGTCGACGGCCTGGTCTATGTCCAGGTGACACGCGGCGTCGCCAGCCGCGAGTTTTTCTTCCCGCCGGCGGACACGAAGCCGTCGCTGGTGGTGACTGCCAAAAAAGCCGATCCTGCAGCTGCCGCGAAGCGGGCCGAGAGCGGGATCCGGGTTATCACGGTGCCGGAGAACCGGTGGGATCGGGTCGATATCAAGTCGGTCGGCCTGCTGCCGAACGTGCTGGCCAAGCAGAAAGCCAAGGAAGCCGGCGCTCAGGAGGCCTGGTTCGTCGATGTCGACGGCACCGTCAAGGAAGGTGGATCGTCGAACGCCTGGATCATCACCGGGGATGGCGTGCTGGTGACGCGGCCGGCCGAGCACGGCATCCTGCGCGGCATCACCCGTACGACGCTGTTCGACGTGGCCGCCAAGCTCGGCCTGAAGATCGAGGAGCGCGGTTTTTCCGTGGCCGAAGCCAAGGCCGCGCGCGAGGTTTTCATCAGCTCCGCGACCACGATTGCCATGCCGGTGGTGGCGATCGATGGCGCTCCCGTCGCCAACGGCCACCCGGGCTCGCTAACAGTTTCATTACGGCAGGCCTTTTTTGACGTTGCGGAAAAAAGTCCAGCCTGATAACCGCACAGATGGAATGAACATCAATATATCTCGTTCTGCTTGTCGTTACTGACGGCAAGATGGTGTTTGCGTGCTTGACATGTGCCGGCTAATTTGGCGCATTGGCCTGCAAACCGAAGGGGATCGGCGAAAGACAAGAACAATGGCGGAACGATCGCAAAATCTTCAGGACCTGTTCCTGAATTCAGTTCGCAAGAGCAAAAATCCACTCACCATCTTTCTCATCAACGGCGTGAAGCTGACCGGCGTGGTCACTTCGTTCGACAATTTCTGCGTTCTGCTGCGTCGCGACGGCCATTCCCAGCTTGTCTACAAGCACGCTATTTCCACGATCATGCCGAGCCAGCCGGTTCAGATGTTCGATGGTGAGGAAAGCCAGGGCGCCTGATTGGCACGTGAGAAAGACGCGGACCGCAGCGTTCGCGGAAAACCAGCACATCAGACCGGGACAGAGGCCAACGGCCCGACCCGGGCGGTGGTTATCGTGCCGGTGCTTACCCGGCAGCCGCGTGGCGACGACGACACCAACCGCCCCCGCCTGAGCCGTTCCGCCGAGGCTCGTCGCGACGAGGCCGTCGGCCTCGCCAGCGCAATCGACCTCGACCTGGTCCACACGGCGGTGGTGACCGTCAACGATCCACGCCCGGCGACCTTGCTCGGCAGCGGCAAGGTGGCGGAGTTCGCTGAGATCGTCAAAGAGGGCCACGCGGAAGTGGTCATTGTCGATCATCCGCTGACCCCGGTACAGCAGCGCAACCTCGAAAAAGAGTTGAACGCCAAGGTGCTCGACCGCACCGGGCTGATCCTGGAGATTTTCGGCGAGCGCGCCCGCACCAAGGAAGGCACGCTGCAGGTCGATCTTGCCCATCTCAACTACCAGAAAGGCCGCCTTGTGCGGAGCTGGACCCACCTCGAGCGCCAGCGTGGCGGCGCCGGCTTTCTCGGCGGCCCTGGCGAGACCCAGATCGAGTCGGATCGGCGTGTGCTGCAGGACAAGATCACCAAGCTGAAGCACGAGCTCGAAACTGTGCGCCGCACCCGCGACCTGCACCGCGCCAAGCGCAAGAAGGTGCCATTTCCGGTGATGGCGATCGTCGGCTACACCAATGCCGGCAAGTCGACTCTGTTCAACCGGCTGACCGGAGCAGGGGTGCTGGCCGAAGACATGCTGTTTGCCACGCTCGACCCGACGCTGCGCCGCGTGCGCCTGCCGCACGGCACGCCGATCATCCTTTCCGATACGGTCGGCTTCATTTCCGACCTGCCAACGCATCTGGTCGCGGCCTTCAGGGCGACGCTGGAGGAAGTGGTCGAGGCAGACCTCGTCATTCATCTGCGCGACATCTCCGATCCCGATACGGCCGCGCAGGCCGAAGATGTCGAGCGCATCCTTGCCGATCTCGGCGTCGATGCCCGCGATAGCAAGCGCGTCATCGAAGTATGGAACAAGATCGACCGGCTCGACGAGGGCAACCGGGCGCGGCTGCTTGCCGATGGTGCTGACGGCAAGAAGGCACCGCCGATCGCCATATCGGCGGTAACCGGCGAGGGCATCGATGCGCTGAAGGCGATCATCGAGACGATGATGTCGGGCGAACTGGAGACGTTCACCGTCACACTCAAGCCCGACCAACTCGGCGTCGTCGACTGGCTTTACCGCAACGGCGACATCATCTCGCGCGACGACAATGAGGATGGCAGCGTAACCGTCGCGCTCAAGGCTACACACAGCGCTCGGCAAGAGATCGAAAGCCGATTGCGCCGTCAAAACAACGGGTAGAGGCGTTTACTTCGCGCTTTTTGCCTGCTGCCAGAGCGCTTCCATCTCGTCCAGCGTCGCCTCTTCGAGGCTGTTTCCCGACGCTTGCAGCGTCCGCTCGACATAGTGGAAGCGCGACCGGAATTTTTCGTTGGTGCCGCTGAGTGCCGCTTCGGAATCAATTTTGAGGTGCCGGCCGAGATTGACGACTGCAAACAGCATGTCGCCGAACTCGTCCTTGATCGGCGCAGTGTCGCCTTTGGCCAGCGCCTCGCGTAGTTCGCCGATCTCCTCCTCGATCTTGTCGAGGATCGGTGCCGCCTCGCTCCAGTCGAAGCCGACGCGGGCGGCCTTTTCCTGCAGCTTGAGCGCCCGGGTCAGCGCGGGCAGGGCGACCGGCACACTGTCGAGAAAGCCCTTGCCATGGTCTTCCGGGTCGAGCCCACGGGCGAGGCGCGCACTGCGCTTCTCCGCCATTTCCTCTGCCTTGATCTTTTCCCACATGCCCTTGGCCATGCCGGCGCTGCGCGCCTTGTCGTCGCCGAAGACATGGGGGTGGCGGCGGATCATTTTTGTGGTGATGGCCAGGACCACATCGCCGAATGAAAATTCGCCGGCCTCCTCGGCCATTTGCGCGTGGTAGACCACTTGCAGCAGGAGATCGCCGAGTTCATCCCGCAGATCGTCGAGGTCGCCGCGCGCAATGGCGTCCGCCACTTCGTAGGCTTCCTCGATCGTGTACGGCGCGATTGTCGAAAAGTCCTGCTCGATATCCCACGGGCAGCCGGTTTCCGGCGCCCGCAGCGCGGCCATGATCTCGATCAGCCGGGAAATGTCTTTCGAGGGTTTCATCAGGCGAACGCTATCCTGTACCTGGCCGCGCGGCCAACGGCTTCAGCCGGCGAGGGCGTCTTGTCCACAGATGGGCGGCCAGACCATGATCCGAAAGTGGAAGCCGGTTTCCGGAAAAGATCCTAACTAGCAAAAAGTATCAGTCGAGCACGGAGACTATCGCCTTGGCGAGCGCATCCATGCCGTCCTCGGGCAGGCCGGCAACGTTGATGCGGCTGTCGCCGACCATGTAGATGGCATGCTCGGCGCGCAGCCGCCCGACTTGCGCTTCCGACAGGCCAAGCCGGGAAAACATGCCGCGATGGCTGGCGACGAAATCGAAACGGTCGGAGTTGGACTGCCGCCGCAGCGCCTCGGCGAACTGGACGCGCAGCCGCAGCATGCGCAGCCGCATCTCTTCAAGCTCTGCCTCCCAGTCGGAACGCAATGCGGGGTCTTCAAGCACGATGCGCACCGCCGCCGCGCCGTGGTCCGGCGGCATCGAATACATGGCGCGCGCCGCCGACAGCATCTGGCCCATCGCCAAATCCGCCTGCGCGCCACCTTTCGCCATGATCAGCGCTGCACCGACTCGGTCGCGATAGACGGCAAAGTTCTTCGAGCAGCTCGAGGCAACGACCATTTCCGGAACTTTTGCCGCCAGAAGGCGCAAGCCGGCGGCATCCGCATCAAGTCCCTCGCCAAAGCCCTGATAGGCGATGTCGACAAAGGGCAGCAGGCCGCGCTCAACGACAAGATCGGCAATGGCAGCCCATTGCGAGATGTCTAGATTGGCGCCTGTCGGGTTATGGCAACAGCCATGCAACAATACGACGTCGCCAGGATTGGCGGTTCTCAATGCATTCAGCATGTCGTCGAAGCGAACCGCACCAGAAGCAGCGTCGAAATAGGGATATTCGCGTGTCTGCAGGCCAGCGGCGCGCATCACCGGCATGTGGTTCGGCCATGTCGGATCCGACAGCCAGACCATCGCGTCGGTGCGGGTCCTTTTCAGCAGCTCTGCTACCAGCCGCAGCGCGCCGGAGCCGCCTGGCGCCTGCGCCGCACGAATGCGCGTCAGGTCGGGGGCTGGGCCGAACACCAACCTGGCCATCGCCGCGTTGAAGGCGGTATCGCCGGCAAGGCCGAGATAGGTCTTGGTATCCTGGCCCTGCAGCAGCCGCTTTTCGGCTTCGCGCACCGCGCGCATCACCGGCGTCTTGCCGTCGCGATCCCTATAAACGCCGACACCAAGATCGACCTTGTCGGGACGCGGGTCGGCGCGATAGAGACCGATCAAGGCCAGGATCTTGTCGGCAGGCGCGGGCTGGAGATTTTCGAACATCGATAAGGTTCCGTTGGCGGCGGAGTGATACGCAAACCGGCCGTACTTTGCCAGCAGTTTCATATGCGCCAACTCGGCGCCGGTTTGCCTCGAGGGCGGCCGATACTATCTGGCGGGCGAGAGCGGGCCCGATATCTCCCAGGACGAGAACGCGGCGAGCCGTAAGAAAATTTCGGGGAGAGCGGGATTAACATCCCGACCTGCTCCGTAAACAGGACATGAAACGGCCGATGCCACGCTTCGATATTCTGGGACAGCTCGGTTCGCTGCGCCGCTATGCACGCTCGCTGACGCGCGACAGCGCCGATGCAGAGGATCTGGTGCATGATGCGCTGGTGCGTGCCTATGAGCGACGCGGCAGCTTCCGCTCCGGCGGAAATCTTCGCGTATGGCTGCTGTCGATCGTCCATAATGCATTCATCGACGGTCTGCGGTCCCGCAAATCCGAAGCAATGCGCATCGAACAGGCCGGCTATCTCGCCGAGGCGAATGTCCAGGCTCCGCAGGAACATTCGGTCCGTCTGGCGCAGGTGCGCGAAGCGTTTTTCGAATTGCCGGAGGAGCAGCGTTCGGCGTTGCATCTCGTCGCCATCGAGGGGCTTAGCTACAGCCAGGCCGCTGAGGTGAGTGGCGTGCCGCTTGGCACGCTGATGTCGCGCATCGGCAGGGCGCGTGCGGCCCTGCGCGAGATGGAGGACGCGGTGCCGGCACGCGCGAAAGGCCATCTGAAGATCGTCGGAGGTGGATCATGAACCAACTGCGCGATCCCGTGACCGACGCCGATCTCGACGCCTATGTCGACGATCAGCTGGACGTGGCTCGTCGCATCGAGGTCGAGGCGTTCCTTTCGGCCCGCCCGGACGCGGCCGCGCGGGTGATGTCCGACTTACGGATGCGTGACGAATTGCGCGTGGCGCTTGCCGGATCGAAAGGCATGGCGCGGCCCGCGACGGCCGATGCTGCACGGCGGCTGGAGCGGGGATTGGCGCGCGGCCGCGTCCTTGGTGCTTTGCAGCGAGCTGCGGCAGTCGCTGTCTTCGTCGCTGCCGGCTGGCTTGCGAACGGGCTCATCGGACCGATATCGGTGACGGAAGTCGTCGCTTCGACCCATCCGCCGGCCTATGTGGAGGACGCGGTCCGGGCGCACCGCACGACGCTCGTGCGCGAGGCGATGTCGTCGCAACCCGAAGCACCCGGCTACAATGCCGACGAAATCCGCGCCGCGACGGCGATCGTGATGCCATCGCTGCCAGCGGACTGGACGGTCCGTGACGTGCAGATCTATCCATCGCAATTCGGACCGAGCGTCGAGATGGCTGTCGAGACGAAAGAGATGGGGCTGGTCTCGTTGTTCGCGATCAGGCCCGGAACATTCGACGTCGTCAAGCCGACCGTCGTTCCCTCGGGCGAAGTTTCCTCGGCTTATTTCCAGATCGGCGAGGTCGCCTACGCGGTCGTCGGACGCAGCGATGTCGGCGGTCTCGATCGCACGGCCGAAGCCCTCGCCAAAACGCTTTACTGATCGACCTGCAAGAAGGAGAACCACATGAACAATCTCGGATATATCGGGGCCGAAGCCCGAGCCGGAGCCGTCTACAATGAAGGCCTGCGCCGGCACATGCTGCGCGTCTATAACTATATGGGCCTTGGCCTCGTCGTTACGGGCGTGATCGCGTTCGTGGTGGCTTCCACGCCCGCTCTTTACGTGCCGATCTTCTCCACACCGCTGAAATGGGTGGTGATGCTGGCCCCGCTGGCCTTTGTGGTCTTGTTCTCGTTTCGGATGCAGGCGATGTCGGCAGCCGGCGCCCAGGCGATGTTCTGGGCATTCTGCGCGGTCATGGGCCTGTCGCTGGCTTCCGTGTTCCTGGTCTTTACCGGCACCAGCATCGCACGCACCTTCTTCGTCGCCGCCACCATGTTCGGCGCGACCAGCCTTTACGGGTACACGACCAAACGCGACCTGACGCAGTTTTCGTCGTTCCTGATCATGGGCCTGATCGGCGTGGTGATCGCCAGCATCGTCAATATCTTCCTGGGCTCGACCGCGCTCCAATTCGCGATCTCTGTGATCGGCATCGCCGTCTTCATCGGCCTCACCGCCTGGGATACCCAGACGATCAAGGAGCAGTATGCAGAAAACTTCGGCGCGGAATCACAGCAGAAACTCGCTGTCTTCGGTGCATTCTCGCTCTATCTGAACTTCATCAACATCTTCCAACTGCTGTTGAACTTCACCGGCGAGCGCGAATAGCCGGCGTTGAACCAGGACCGGAGTTGGACATCATGGACAGAAACGATCAGCAAGCGATCGGACAGCTCTTCGAGAAGTTGGCAAGCGCCGAGCGCCAGGCGCCGCCGCGCGATGCCGAAGCAGAGCGCTTCATCCAGGACCAGATCACCCAGCAGCCTGGGGCGCCATATTACATGGCCCAGACGATCGTGGTGCAGGAGCAGGCCCTGAACGCAGCTCAGGCGCGCATAGAAGAACTGGAGGAGCAGGCGCGGCAGCCGGCCGGCGGTGGACCGCTCAGCGGCTTCTTCGGCCGCAGCGGCGGCAGGCGCTCAGGCTCGGTTCCGCGGGTAGGGCGCACCGCCTCCGTTGCAACTGAAGGGCCGCAGGACACGCCACAGCGGGCAGGCGGCGGTTTTCTTGCCGGCGCCGCGCAGACCGCGATGGGCGTGGCGGGCGGCGTGCTGCTCGGCAACGCGATCGCCGGCGTGTTTGGCGGCAGCGAAGCGAAGGCAGCTGAACAGCCGACGCCGCAGCCGGACGAAGCCGATCAGGCAGGCGATTCCAGCTCCGATAATGGCGGTGACTTCGGTGATATGGAGTTCTGACGAGCGACCCAGCCTGTGCCTGTGCTGGCGCTGGTGACGATTGCGGGTCAGCATAGGCGAGGTGGCGAGGGCAACATCCGGGAAGCGAGCCCTCGCCGGCGGCTAATAGCCCAGGCGCTTCAGTTCAGCCTTGACCGCCGCGATCGTCTTGAAGCGGAAGTGCTTCGTTGTGCCGTCGCGCCAATGGCAGTCGCATGTGGCGTCGAACTTCCGGCTCGCTTTCAATTGAGTCAGCGCCTTCTGGCCTGGCTTAGGGCCATCGAAGATGCGAACTTCGTAGAGCGTCCCTTCGACATCGTAGTGCATCTGAGCCCAGGAAAGTATCACGATCAGTTCCTTCGCCGGGTCGTGGTCGGCGTTGGCGAGGCCGAGCGCTATGTCCGGTGTGTCGCCCTCTTGTTCACCGATTGTGACCTGGATTGCGCGATATCTATTGTCAGCTAGCCGTTGCAGCGCGACGAGCGGGCGTTCCGGATAGTCCTCAGCGGTCTGGTAATCGACGAAGAGTGTCTGGAGGCCGTTCCAGCTCACTACTGCGGTGTGCGGATCAGCATTGTCGGCGAACCCAACAACACGTTTGGCGAAAGCCAGGTCGTTCTCGCCTGGCGCACGATCAAAGTCCTGCGCTCGCGCGCCAGTGAGGGCGCAGGCGAGGGTGAGGGCAAGACTTGCAAGCAGCGGAAGCGTTTTCATGATTCCCAACCCTAGCATGCCCGTTGCCGCTGTTGCGAATGTCTAAGAGTGACCGGCCTGATCTCGCCGCCAACGGATGCTATAGGCGTAGTCGCATAAGATAGATTATGGAACTGGCATGGCCGATTGGATGTGACGTGAAGATAGCACCTCGCGAGATCCAACTCGGGAACCCAGGCCGTAAAAACTTAGTCTTTCACGCTGATTCGTAAGGGATTTCGATCGTCATGCCGTCATAAGCAGGCTCGACGTTGGCCGGCGTCTCGGCCATTACCGTAGCGTAGTCGAGTGGCACATGCATATGCGTCAGCACCGCGTTCTTCGGCGCCAGTCTTTCGATCCAGCCAAGCGCCTGGCCAAGCGACAGATGGCTCGGATGGACGGTGTATTGCAGCGCGTCGATGACCAGCATGTCCAGCCCGCGCAAACGCTTGGCGGTCGCCTCCGGAAAGTCGCTGACGTCAGGGCAATAGGCCAGCCCGCCGATGCGGAAACCCAGCGAGGTGATGTCGCCATGGAGCTGCAGCAGCGGTTCGAGGGTGAGGGCGCCGCCCTCGCCTGCGATCACCACCGGCCTGTGGTGGTCGATGATATGGGCGTTGACGATCGGCGGATACGAACTGCCTTTCGGTGTTTCGAAACAGTAGCGGAACGCCTCGCGTAGGCGCAGCATGGTAGCCTGATCCGCATGGATGTCGATCCGGTGGCGCTGCTCGAGCACGAAGCCGCGCAAATCGTCGATGCCGTGGATATGGTCGGCATGCGGATGTGTATAGACCACCGCATCGATGCGCTTGACCGATGCCAGCAGCATCTGCTCGCGGAAATCCGGGCCGGTGTCGATGACGACCGTGGTCCGGGCGCCACTCGCCGCGATCCGCTCGACGAGCGCTGCGGTGCGCGTGCGCCGGTTCCGGGGGTCCGCGGGATCGCAATTGCCCCAGTCGCCGGTGATGCGTGGCGTGCCCGGCGATGAGCCGCAGCCGAGGACGGTAAGACGTAACCGGTCGCTCATGCGTCAGGCGCCCGGCGCGCTCGGGCGCGGCATTTTCCTAAACAGCCGGAAGAAATTATCCGTGGTGATATTAGCGATCTCGGCCTCGCTGAAGCCGATCGTCTCGGCCAGCACCTTGGCTGTATGCGCGACATAGGCGGGCTCATTACGCTTACCGCGAAACGGGATTGGCGCAAGGTATGGCGCGTCGGTTTCGAGCAGCAGACGGTCGCGCGGCACATCGGCGGCGACGGCGCGCAGCTCGGCGGAGTTCTTGAAGGTCAGGATGCCGGAAAACGAGACGTAGCCGCCGAGCGCCACGCCGATCTCGGCCAGCCGGCGCCCCGACGAAAAACAGTGCAGGATGAAGGGGAAGGCGCCCTTCCCCGTTTCTTCTTCGAGGATATCAGCCATGTCGTCGTCGGCGTCGCGCGAATGGATGACCAGCGGCAGACCGGTCACGCGCGCCGCGGCGATGTGGGTGCGAAAGCCCTGCGCCTGTGCGTCGCGCGGCGCATGATCGTAGAAATAGTCGAGTCCGGCCTCGCCAATCGCCACCACTTTGCGATGAGCAGAGAGCCGCACCAGATCATCGACAGTGACATCAAGCTCTTCGGCCGCATTATGCGGATGGGTGCCGACCGAGCAATAGACCTCATCGAAAGTCTCTGCAATCTCAAGCACTTGGTTAAATCGCTTCACCCTCGTCGAGATCGTCACCATTCGGCCGATGCCGGCCGCTAGGGCGCGGGCGACAATGGCCGTCCGCTCTTCGGCGAAATCCGGAAAGTCGAGGTGGCAGTGACTGTCGACCAGCATCAGGCGTTCGCGTCCTGCTTTTCGTAACGCGGAAAGACCGCCTCCGGCGCGGGCAATGCCGTGCCGGGCACCAGCGCATAGTCGGCGTGGACATGCGCAAAGTCACGGTTGTCTGCCGGCACCGCCAGCAGGTCGAGCAGCTTAGCAGCCGACCCCGGAACAAAGGGCTGGCAGAGCAGCGTCACGCGCCGGACGACTTCGATCGTCGTCCACAGAACTGTCTTCATACGCTCTGGATCGCTTTTGCTTAGCGCCCAGGGTTGCTGAGAGGCGAAATAGCGGTCAGCTTCGGCCACCACTCCGAAGATCGCCGCCAGCGCCAAATGGATGCCCTGATCCGCCATCGCCTTTCGCGCGACGGCGAGTGCCCCCACCGCTTGGTCGAGGATGGCGCTGTCGGCTTCGGTCAGTTCGCCGCGCTTTGGCACCGCGCCGCTGCAGTTCTTGGCGACCATCTTCAGCGAGCGCTGCGCCAGGTTGCCGAGGCCATTGGCAAGGTCGGCATTGGTGCGGTTGACGATCGCATCATGGCTGTAGCTGCCGTCCTGGCCGAACGGCACTTCGCGCAGCAAGAAATAGCGCACCTGGTCGAGGCCGTAGTGCTCGATCATCGCGAACGGGTCGATGACGTTGCCGACCGACTTCGACATTTTCTCGCCGCGGTTGAACAAAAAACCATGCGCGAACACGCGCTTCGGCAATTCGATGCCAGCCGACATCAGGAAAGCCGGCCAGTAGACCGCGTGGAAGCGGACGATGTCCTTGCCGATGACGTGCGCGTTTGCCGGCCAGAACGACCATCTCTCATTGGCCAGATCCGGATAGCCGGCGGCGGTGATGTAGTTGGTCAAGGCGTCGACCCAGACATACATCACATGCTTCTCGTCGCCCGGCACCGGGATGCCCCAGTCGAACGTGGTGCGCGAGATCGATAGGTCCTTCAGGCCGGACCTGACGAAGCTCATCACCTCATTGCGCCTCTCGGCAGGACCGACGAAATCGGGCTGGTTTTCGTAAAGTGCAAGGAGCCTGTCCTGATAAGCCGACAGCCGGAAGAAGTAGCTCTCTTCCTCGACCCATTCGACCGGCGTCCCCTGCGGCCCATAGCGGACATTGTCGGCACGCACCTCGGTCTCTTCTTCGCCGTAATAGGCTTCGTCACGCACCGAGTACCAGCCGGCATAGCCGCCCTTATAGACGTCGCCATTGGCGGCCATCGCCTTCCAGATCGCCTGCGAGGCCTTGTAGTGCCGCTTTTCCGTGGTGCGGATGAAATCGTCGTTGGAGGCATCGAGCGCGACGGCCATGCGCTCGAAATCGGCCGAGTTGCGGTCTGCCAGCTCGCGCGCTGAAATACCTTCTCTCTTCGCCGTCTGCAGCATCTTTATGCCGTGCTCGTCGGTGCCGGTGAGAAAGAGCACGTCCTTACCGTCGAGCCGCTGGAAGCGGGCCACCGCGTCGGTGGCAATCAACTCGTAGGCATGGCCGATATGCGGTTTGCCGTTCGGATAGGAAATAGCCGTCGTGACGTAGTATTTTTCGCGTGCCATGGATGAGCCGTCATGAATGTCTGAATGAAAGATGTCGCGGTGAGATATCGCATCGAAACGGCAATTGCCATCCGACGCCAATGTGGTGGCTTCGAAGTTCCTGCGATTGATTGGGATCAATACTCAGGGGCTTCAAAGCCACGCCAGCGGCCGTCACATTCGCATTGCAGAATTCAGGCGGTCGATCATGGTCAGGGCGTGCTGCTTTTTGTCGAGATTGTAGGTCTCGGTTTCAGATATAGCGTTCAAAGCCTCGTGCCAAGTATCCGACAGCGTTTTGGCCCGCGCGAGATCGCCGGCGAGCGCGGCCTGGCTGGCGCCGGCCGACAGCAGATCAAGCGCGCGGCGATTGAATATCTCGAACGGGATTGCCTGGTCGCGGCCGGCGACCGCCTCGGCAAGACGGTAGGCGCCTGCGACATCTATCTTCTTGGACATGACCAGGGCGTCGAGGGTGGCGGCGATTTCGAGCCCTCCATACTGCGTCAACAGGATCGCATTGCGCGCGCTGCCCCCTGCCCGCTCCGCCAGCGCCGCGCGCGCCCCAGGATCCTCCGGTGGCGTCGGCTCGATGCCTTCCAGAACCGTCATCAAGTTCTCGGCATCGAGCGGCGCCAACCGCACCATCTGGCAGCGCGACCGGATCGTCGGCAGCAGACTGCCCGGCGCATGGACGATGAGGATGAACAAGGTGCGCGCGGGTGGCTCTTCAAGATTCTTCAGCAAGGCATTGGCAGCATTGGTGTTCATGTCGTCGGCGGGATCGACGATAACCACCCGGTAGCTGCCGTCGTGCGAGGTCAGCGACAGAAAACGGCTGACCTTGCGGATTTCGTCGACCGTGACCACTGTCTTGAAGCTCTTGGTCTTGTCGTTCGCCGGGCGTGTAAGATGCAGCACCGAAGGATGCGCGCCGGTGGCGATCTGTCGAAACAGCGACGAAGCCGGATCTGGAACGGCAAGGCTTTCCGGCGCCTGCTCGAAGGCCGGGTGCTTCAACAGATGATGCGCCAGGTGAAAGGCCAGCGTCGCCTTGCCGATGCCAACCGGTCCGGCAAAGATCAGTGCGTGCGGCAGCTTTCCCGAGCGGTAAGCGGTGGCGAGCATGTTGGCCGCCTGCAGGTGACCGACAAGACGCGGCGTCTCGGATGGCTCGGGCACCCCGTCCAGCGTATCGTGCTGTTCGGGCGCGATGCGTTCGAAAATCATGCTGGCGCCGCCTGCCTTCTTTGTGCCGGCATCATCCTCTCGAGAGCCGCGAACACCGCGGCGGTAACGACATCCTCCACCGCATCTAGGTCGGCTGAGGCATCGACGACAACGCAGCGTTCGGGTTCAGCTGAGGCGATCGCGAGAAACGCCTCGCGCCGGCGTTGGTGGATGGCCAACGTTTCTTTCTCGAAGCGGTCCGGTCCGTCACTGCTGCCCCGCCGGGCGGTAGCGCGCCTCAGGCCCTCGGCGGGGTCGATGTCGAAGATCAGTGTCATGTCCGGCACCATGCCGTTGATGGCGACCTTCTCCAATGCGTCCATGAATGCCGGGTCGAGGCCGCCGGTCACGCCCTGGTAGACGCGCGAGGAATCCATGAAACGATCGCAAAGCACGACCGAACCGCGCTCGACTGCCGGCCGGATGACCTGTTCGACATGGTCGGAACGCGCAGCGGCGAAAAGCAGCGCTTCCATCTTGGGGCCGAACGGCTCGGCTGCGCCTGAAAGCAGGACATGCCTGACCGCCTCCGCGCCCGGCGAGCCACCCGGCTCACGTGTCACCAGCACATCGTATTTCTTGGCGCGCATCTTCTTTGCCAGCCGCTCGATCTGCGTCGACTTGCCTGCTCCTTCGCCGCCTTCAAAAGTGATGAAAAATCCGCGCGCCAAAGCCTTTGTCCATACTTCGGGGACCGTATAGTCCCGGCGGGAAAAAAGGTCCACCGCGACGGTGCTAACGCAGCCAGCCGACGGCCAGTTCCTTGGCGGCGTCGAGCGCGCGCTGCGGCAGCGAACCGACACCGATCGACTCGGCGGCAAACAGCGGCGTCTCCTGGCTCAGCGTATCGCCGATCCAGACGCGCAGCGTACCCACCGGCTGCCCCTCCTCCACCGGCGCTGCCACCGGTCCGTCATAGACGATCCTGGCGGTGAGCTTGTCGCGGTTGGTGATCGGCAGGAAGATCTGCACCGGTCCTTTTGCCTTTAACGCGACACCGGACTTGGCGCCGCCAAAGACCTGGGCTTCGCCAACCACTTCGTCCTTGGCGAATACTTCAGTCTTCTCGAAGGAGCGAACGCCCCAGTCGAGCAGCTTTCGCGCTTCCTCAGCACGCTCACGGTCGTTTGCCAGGCCGCTCATCGCCGCGATCACCCTTGTGCCGTTGTGGCTGACCGAGCCGACAATGCCGAACCCGGATTGCTCGCTGGCACCGACCGCGAGCCCGTCGGCGCCTATGTCCATGGCCAGTAGCGGATTGCGGTTCCTCTGGGAAATCTTGTTCCAGGTAAAATCCTTCTGGCCGTAATAGCGGTAGAGATCCGGGTAGTTGCGCCAGATATGCAGCGCCAGAAGCGCAAGTTCGCGAACGCTCGTTTGCTGCTCATCGGCCGGCAGACCGGTGGAATTGACGAAAGTCGATTTCTGCAAGCCGATCTGGCGGGCACGCCCGGTCATCTGCGCTGCGAAGTTTGCTTCGGACCCGGCCATCCCTTCAGCAATGACGATACAGCCGTCATTGGCCGCCTGCACGGTCACGCCCTGGATCAGGTCTTCCAGCCGGATCGTCGACTTGAGCTTGGCGAACATGGTCGATGTCCCCGAAGGAGCGCCGCCTTTGCGCCAGGCGTTCTCGCTCACCACGAAGGTATCATCGAGCGTCATGCGCCCTGATTTGATGGCGTCGAAAACCACTTCCATCGTCATCAGCTTGGCCAGCGAGGCCGGCGGAATCAACCTGTCGGCGTCCTTGGAAAACAGCACGGTTCCGGTTTCGGCATCGATCATGAAGGCCTGCGCGGCCTTGGTCTCGAAAAGCTGTGCTGAGGCCGGCGCAAGCGAGAGCAGCAGCAGGCCGAGCGCCATAAGCCCGGTGAAAGGGTGAAAAGATTTCATCAGGTTCGACCAGTGAGCCGGCGCTTTTGCAAGTTGGCAGAAGCTATCAGGCTTTTGCCTGGCGGATCAATCGCGCGCGAAAAAACCAGGCAGCCCCGAGCTCAGTTGCGTACAGCAAGCGCATCCGGCGCACCATGCGACCACGCTGCCTGCAGCATCTCGTCCAGGCTGCCACGACCGTCGGCAAAGAGGTTGACCGAGTACCAGTCCTTGCCTTCAAGTTCCGAGCGCTGGATCTCGGTCTTGCCGAAGCTGGAAAGCTGGGCCGCCACACGCTCCGCTTCGGCGGCATTCTCGAACGAACCCGCCGCGACATAGTCCGTGGGCGACCCGGTTGGAGGAGCTTGCCGCTTCCACGATTGAAGAATTTCGGCGGGCGACATGCCGGCGCCATCCAGCTCGGCAAACGCGTTGGAGGCGCGTTGCACGCGCTCGTCCGCGTAAGACAGCGACGCCACGGTGAACGGCGATTGCGCCGGCAGGTTGATCTCCGGGCGCTCCGGCACGATCGGGCCGAAATCGGGCAGTACAATGTCTCCCAAAGCAGATGCTTGCACTGCCATGACAGGCCCTGCATCGGATCCCTGCCCGGAATTCGTCAGCTGACCGGGGAACGGCACGGCAGCAGCGCTCACCGGCAGGCTTGGCGACGGCCCATTCATCGCGACCATGACACCGCTGGGCAGGCCGTCCGACGGATCCGGCGCCCTGTTGCCTGGACGATACGAAGCCACAAGATACTGCCCGTCATTGCCTTCGAGCGGCGCACGGCCGACATATTCGACCTTCACCTCGGCCGTACCGATGTTGGCATAATCGAGCATTTCAGCAGCGCGCTTCGACACATCGATGATGCGTCCATCATGATAGGGTCCGCGGTCGTTGACGCGCACGATCACCGAGCTGCCGGTCTTCATGTTGGTGACCCGCGCATAGCTCGGCAGCGGCATGGTCGGATGCGCCGCCGTCAGATCTGCCATGTCGTAGACTTCGCCGTTGGCGGTCAACCGGCCGTGGAAGGCCTCACCGTACCAGGATGCGAGGCCAACCTTGGCGTAACGTTTGTCTTCCTTCGGATAATACCACTTGCCGCGCACCTGATAGGGCTTGCCGAGCTGGTCGCGTCCGCGAGACGTCTTGAACATGACGCGCGGGCTGGCTTTCACGCCGTATTCGGCTTCGGAAAAATATTCCTTGGAGCGAGGTTTTTTGTTGACCATCGCCTTTTGCTGCGGCCCGGCACATGCTGCAAGAAAGGCTGCCGACAAGGCAAACAGCGCGAAAGCGGAAGCGCGACGAAGACGCGGGCGCGCCGTGGTCTGCATATTTTGATTATCCCCTATAGCATCGACGAAGGCACCGCAGCATGAACGTCAGCGATGCCAAAGCACCCACTCCAGAAACGCCGGCGACGCCCTACCCCAATCCTTTTTGTGCGCAGGAATTGTTTATCACCGTATTAACCGATTGTGGTCGGAACCGGGCGAGATTG
Source organism: Mesorhizobium sp. M0159 (assembly GCF_040322295.1). Classification (NCBI taxonomy): domain Bacteria; kingdom Pseudomonadati; phylum Pseudomonadota; class Alphaproteobacteria; order Hyphomicrobiales; family Phyllobacteriaceae; genus Mesorhizobium; species Mesorhizobium sp. M0159. The sequence continues at coordinate 38,426 of NZ_JAMYTF010000022.1, read as the reverse complement.
TGGCACGGACCGCCTCGCTGATCGGCATGAAAATCATCGCTTATCGATCAGAAACGCCGTTCGTGGCGCACTTTGCCCCTGGCTTGGCGTGTCTGCGAGCGCAGATTCAGGGACCGAATATCACAAGTTCGGTGAACGTCAGATCTCCAGGTGCGGGTGGTCTGGGACCTTTGAAGTATTTCAGCCCCTTGTTGGGCCGGTACCATCCCACCAAACCTGGAATCGGCTCCTTGGCGTCGACAAAGCAAACCAGGATTCCGCTTCGCAAGAGAAAGCGCCCCATCGCACCGGCGCAGCGGCTCAAATCCGCAAGCGAGCGGCAATAGATGACCTGATGGCACTGGATAACACCGTGCAACATTCGGCGCGGCATCAATACCAGGGGGAACGCTGCTCCGTCGCAAATGCAGATCAACGACAGGCAGCCCAGCGCGGCGTGTTCCGAGAGTATGTACCTCTCACTCTCGGGCAGCATCGCCAATTCCGGGAGATCGGGACGCACTTCGACTACGCGACATGACCGCTGCGTCAAACTTAAAGCCGGCAAGAAGGTAAATTGTCCGCTGGAGAAGAGCCGAAAGCCTAGCGCCCGGTTGGCTTTCAATGTCGCTTGTGCCGGCGAAATGTTCGTGTAGGTCACGTCCTTCCGCTTGAGAACCGCCACAACCAACATGGCGCCATAAGGACGGAATTCTGCATCGACTGACCAGCTTGAAAGATTGCAGCGGATTTCGTCGCCCTCTGGCCCCTGGTAGCGAGCATAAAGGGTGAGCACAACGCCGACGATCCGACCGGCATGCTCCAAAACAAAGCCATATCGTGGGAACTCGGCAACCGCAGGACGCTGCGACAAACGGGTCAGAGCGTGTATCCAGTAACTCCGGTTACGCGCCGGAAAGCCCCTGCACAGGCAATCAACCACTCCCTCCCAGTCGGTTTCGCGGATTGGTCTACAGCGAAGACCGGGCGGGAGAGCGCCAAGTACGGCCAAAATCAACTCCAGAATACGATTTACTTACATGTGCCTAATGCGCTCCACATATCAGCGCTCAACGATTAATAGTCCGTGCGGGTTTTAAAAACGATTTTCCACACTCAGCACAAACACAGCTCGCCATGACGCTGCTCACCGTCCTGGATCGCGCCGAAAGGTGCGGCCGCCACGGTTGACTTGGCGTTGAATGCGGCTTTACAGGAATGGAGCGCGAACCGGTCGGGGAACGTCCTGGTGCCAATCCGGTACCGACAGCTCGAACCCGCTCCTCTCGCGATATCCTAAGTGATTGAAAAATCACCTTGGAGGGATGGCCGAGCGGTTTAAGGCACCGGTCTTGAAAACCGGCGTGGGTGCAAGCCCACCGTGGGTTCGAATCCCACTCCCTCCGCCATATCCGGCCAATTTCTTCAATCCTGCAGGCATGACGTCGAGTTTTCCGCTCGTCGGATTCTCGACTGCCTGGGTCTAACAGGCCGGTCCGCTTCGGGGAGAACCGCCGCTCTGCCCCATGCAGCGCACCACCTCTCGCGTCGCTGAAATGCGACAGGTGCTGATCGTGGCAACGATACCAAAGTACCGGTGATTGCGTAATCAACAACCTGCCACAAAGCGAAGACTGTCACCCGCCGCGCAGCCGCGCTTCGTCGGGTTGATTTCTCCGTCCGAATATGGTGCTTCTCCCGCCTATGAATAAACTATTTTCTGCGGTCCTCGCATGGACGATAGTGGCTTGGCCGGCCAGCGCAATGGACAGCGCATTGCGCGCCGGCCTGCTGAAACTCGATCCGCAAACCCGGCTGGAGCAGCGATGCGACGCCGAAATTCTCGACCGGATTACCCGCGACGACCACAAATACAAAGCCGATCGTGTCGTCGCCTACGCTTTTGCGACGCCCGAAATGGGCGCCGATGCGATCAAGAGCCCGGGTGCTGCGTTTCGCAGCAAGGGACAATGGTACCGGCTGAAATTCAAATGCGAGACAGCGCCGGACCATATGGAAGTCCTGCAGCTGCGCTACCGGATCGGTGATGAAATTCCGGAAAGCGACTGGCCCAAATACAACCTCTATAACTAGGCATTCGCGACCTGTGGCCGCATTTTGCCGGTGTTTCGGGCCGATCGTCGCAAACTCTGTATATTGCCGACCTTGTTCCAACCAGTCCCTTGACGCGCGGGAACCATACACGTTAGGCCCTCCAGGCATTCGACGCGAACAGTTGGCCAACCAGCAAGGAACTTCCAGTCGATGGAAATTTTCACTGCCGCGGGCTTCTCTGCCCTGCTCCAGGTCATCGCCATCGACCTCGTGCTTGCAGGCGATAACGCCATCGTCATCGGCTTGGCCGCGGCGGGCTTGCCGGTCGAGCAGCGCAAGAGAGCGATCCTCATCGGCGTGGTGGCGGCGACGGTGCTGCGTATCGGTTTTGCTGCGATCACCGTCACCCTGTTACAGATTGTCGGCCTGCTGCTGGCCGGCGGCATCTTGCTGCTGTGGGTGTGCTGGAAGATGTATCGCGAGCTGCGCACGTCGTATGCCGACGAGGTGGAGGCGACCGAAGCGCTGTCCAATTCCGATATCAACAGGGATGATATGGTGGCCGGCAAGGCGCGCAAGAAGACCTTGGGTCAGGCGGCATTGCAGATCGTCATCGCCGACGTGTCGATGTCGCTCGACAACGTACTGGCGGTCGCCGGCGCGGCGCGCGATCACTTCCAGGTGCTGGTAATAGGCCTCGTCCTGTCGATCGCGCTGATGGGCCTTGCCGCGAGCTTCATCGCCAAGCTGCTGCACCGCCATCGCTGGATCGCCTATATCGGCCTTTTGATCATCTTCTATGTCGCACTCGATATGATCTACCGGGGCGCGGTGGAAGTCTTGCCGCATGTCAGCAGTGCGGTGAGCTGACACGCCGACTCGAATTCTCATCGGTCGGCCTTTCAGCTTCGGCGAGCCTTCGGCGACGCTGGCGGTTGCGTTTCGCCGCAGCCGCTGCCCATACCAATGCCGCGACAAGTGTGATACTGCGCCGCCAATCCTGAAAATCCGGAAAAGCTTAGATGTCCGCCCTTCGCGTCAGTTTCGTCAGCCTTGGATGCCCGAAAGCCCTTGTGGATTCGGAGCGCATTATCACCCGCCTGCGCGCCGAAGGCTACGAGATCGCCCGCAAGCACGACGGCGCCGACCTGGTCGTCGTCAACACCTGTGGCTTCCTCGATTCGGCTCGCGACGAATCGCTCAACGCCATCGGCTCCGCACTTTCGGAGAATGGCAAAGTTATCGTCACCGGCTGCCTCGGCGCCGAGCCGGACGTCATCCGTGAAAGACATCCGAACGTCCTCGCCATCACCGGACCACAAGCTTATGAAAGCGTGATGGCGGCGGTGCATGAGGCTGCCCCCCCGAGCCATGATCCCCACATCGACCTTTTGCCGCCGCAAGGGGTCAAGCTCACACCGCGCCACTATGCGTATCTCAAGATTTCGGAAGGCTGCAACAACCGCTGCACCTTCTGCATCATCCCGGCGCTGCGTGGCGACCTCGTATCGCGGCCGGCGGCCGACGTGTTGCGCGAAGCCGAGAAGCTGGCCAAGGCCGGGGTCAAGGAGATCCTCGTCATCTCGCAGGATACCAGCGCCTACGGCATCGATATCAAATACCAGACCAGCATGTTCGGCGATCGCGAAGTGCGGGCGAAATTCCTCGATCTATCGGAAGAACTGGGCAAGCTCGGTGTCTGGGTGCGCATGCACTATGTCTATCCCTACCCGCATGTCGCAGACGTCATCCCATTGATGGCCGAAGGTAAGATCGTTCCCTATCTCGACATTCCGTTCCAGCACGCCTCGCCGCAGGTGCTGAAGAACATGCGCCGGCCCGCTCATGGCGAAAAGACGCTCGAGCGTATTCGCGGCTGGCGCGACATCTGCCCGGACCTTGCCATCCGCTCCACCTTCATCGTCGGCTTCCCCGGCGAGACGGATGACGATTTCGAGATGCTGCTCGACTGGCTGGACGAGGCCAAGATCGACCGCGCCGGCTGTTTCAAATACGAGCCGGTCAGAGGCGCCCGCTCCAACGAGCTCGGCCTCGAGCAAGTGCCGCAGGATATCAAGGAAGCCCGCTGGCACCGCTTCATGCAGCGCCAGCAGAAGATTTCGGCAACGCAGCTAACCAAGAAAATTGGCAAGCGACTGCCGGTCCTGATCGACGAGGCGCATGGCAATTCGGCCAAGGGCCGGACCAAATACGATGCGCCCGAAATCGACGGTTCGGTCCATATCCAGTCGCGGCGGCCACTGCGCGCCGGCGACATCGTCACGGTCAAGATCGAGCGCGCCGACGCTTACGACCTTTACGGCTCAGCAGTCTGATATTCCGTCCAAAATGAAAAGGGCGCCGCGTGGCGCCCTTTCGTTCGATATGTTTCCGACCGCCTACTGCGGCAGCTTGTCGTCGACGCCCTTCACGTAGAAATTCATGCCGAGCAACGTGGCGTCGTCGGCGACCTCGCCCTCCTTCAGCCAAGGTGTGCCGTCCTGCTTGGCGATCGGCCCGGTGAAGGGGTTCCAGCCGTCGGCGATCTTCTTGGTGGTGGCTTCGGCCATCGCCTTGACGTCGTCGGGCATGTTGGTGAACGGCGCCAGCTTGACGGCGCCGTCCTTAATACCGAGCCAGACATTGTCGGGCTTCCAGGTGCCGTCGAGCGCCGCCTGGACCCGGCTGATGTAGTAGGGACCCCACTCGTCGGTCAGCGCGGTCAGCTGCGCGTGCGGCGCGAACTTGATCATGTCGGAGGACTGCCCGAAGCCGTGCAGCTTGCGCTCCTCCGCCACCTGCAAGGCAGCGGTCGAGTCGGTGTGCTGGACGATGATATCGGCGCCCTGGTCGAACAATGCCTTGGCAGCATCGGCCTCCTTGCCCGGATCGAACCAGGAGTTCACCCACACGATCTTCGCCTTGAAGTTCGGGTTGATCGACTGTGCGCCGAGCATAAAGGAATTTATGCCCATCACCACTTCCGGGATCGGGAAGGAAACGATGTAGCCGGCGACGCCCGACTTCGATTGCTTGGCGGCGATCTGGCCAAGCACGTAGCGGCCTTCGTAGAAACGCGCATTGTAGATGCCGAGATTTTCGGCCGTCTTGTAGCCGGTGGCGTGCTCGAACATCACCTTGGGGAATTTCTTGGCGATCTTTACTTCCGGGTCCATGAAGCCGAAGGACGTGCCGAAAATGATCTTGCATCCCTCGCGCGCCAGGCGCTCGAAGGCGCGGTCGGCATCGGGGCCTTCGGAGACGTTTTCGAGATAGGCGGTCTCGACCTTGTCGCCGAGTGCCTTTTCCACCTCGAGGCGGCCTTGGTCGTGCTGGTAGGAGTAGCCGAAATCGCCGATCGGGCCGGTGTAGACCCAGCACGCCTTCAGCTTGTCCGCCGCCTCGGCTGAGGCCGCCAGCGACAATGCGGCCGTCGTCGCCATCAGGGCAATAAGCAGTTTTTTCATTGTGTTACCTCTCTGAGTTAAGCCTTGGAGCTTCCGTCTTTTTGCTGTCAACGATCCGGAACGAATGGCTGGCCCAAGGAGGCCGGCGTGTTCATCATCGTCAAACGCTTGTTGCGCGAGATTAGAACGAGAACCACGACGGTTGCCAGATAGGGCAGCGAAGAAAGCAGTTGCGAGGGAAACGATTTTAAGAACGCAATTAACTTGTAGAGCAACCAGGGCGCGTCGACGAAGTCCTGCAGATTTATGGCTTGGACGTGAAGCTGGCCAACCCAGATCGCGCCGAAAATATAGGCGCCGGCCAGCACCCGCCATGGCCGCCAGGAGGCGAAGACGACCAGAGCCAGCGCGATCCAGCCGCGGCCGGCGGTCATGTTCTCCACCCATTGCGGTGTGTAGACCAGCGATAGGTGACCGCCGGCGAGGCCGGCACAAGCGCCGCCGAAAATCACTGAGAGATAGCGGTAGCGGATGACGTGGATGCCAAGCGCATGGGCGGAGGCATGGCTGTCGCCGATCGAGCGCAGCGTGAGCCCGGTGCGGGTCTTGAACAGGAACCACATGACGGCGGCGGTCAGCGCGATCGAGATGTAGAAGATTGGATCCTGGCCGAACAGCAGCCTGCCAACGACCGGGATTGCGGTCAGGCCGGGAATATCGAGGTTTGGCAGCCTTTCGCCGGGCTGGCCGACAAAATTCGTTCCCATCATGCCGGAAAGGCCGAGGCCGAGCAGTGTCAGCGACAGGCCGGTGGCCACCTGATTGGTGGCCAGCGACAGCGTCATGACGGCGAACAGCAGTGAGAACACTGCCCCCATGGTGACTGCCGCCAACAGCCCTATCCAAGGCGAGCCGGTGAGATAGCCGGCGCCGAAACCGCCGACGGCACCCATGATCATCATTCCTTCGACGCCGAGATTGAGCACACCCGAACGTTCGACCACCAGTTCGCCGATCGCCGCGATCAGCAGCGGCGTCGCCGCCGTCGCGATGGTCAAGAGGATGTTGACGGTGATGTCCATCAGCGGGCTTCCTCCAGCTTCGGCCCCGCCTCGAGCTTCGGCGCGGAAAAGCCGGTCAGGCGAATGCGGTAATGGATGAGCGTGTCGCAGCCGAGCACGAAGAACAAAAGCATGCCCTGGAACACGCGCGCCACCTTGTCGGAGATGCCGAGCGCGCTTTGCACTGCCTCGCCGCCCAGATAGGTCAGCGCCAGTACAAGGCCTGCGGCGACGATGCCGAGCGGATTGAGCCGGCCGAGAAATGCCACGATGATAGCGGTAAATCCGTAGCCGGGCGAGATCACCGGCTGCAATTGTCCGATGGCTCCCGAGACCTCCGAAATCCCTGCAAGTCCGGCCAGTGCGCCCGACAGCAGGAAGGCAAAGAAGACCATGCGGTTAAGGCCAAACCCGGCGAAGCGCCCTGCCCTCGGACTTGAGCCGAGCACGCGGACCTCGAAGCCTTTCAGCATACGGCTCATCAGGATCCAGATCAGTATCGCCGCGATCAGCGCGAAGACAAATCCCCAGTTTGCCCGGCCGGATTCCGGGAGGAGTTCCGGCAGTATGGCGGAGTCGTTGAACTGGATGGTCTGCGGGAAACCGTGGCCCTGCGGATCGCGCCACGGCCCGCGTACGAGCCAATCGAGGAAGAGCTGGGCGACATAGACCAGCATCAGGCTGGTCAGGATCTCGTTGGTGTTGAAGCGCGTCTTCAGCAGTGCCGGGATTGCAGCATACGCGGCCCCACCGACCATGCCGAGCAGAAGCATCAGCGGCAGCACCAATGGGCCTTCGAACTGCGGAAACAGCACGGGGATGATCGAGCCGACAATGCCGCCCAGGATGAACTGGCCTTCGGCGCCGATGTTCCAGATGTTGGCCTTGTAGCAGACCGACAGTCCGACCGCGATCAGGATCAGGGGGGCGGCCTTGATCGCCAGCTCATGCAACTGCCAGACCTGGCTGATCGGTTCGATGAAGTAGATGCGGAACGCGGTCAACGGGTTGACGCCGAGCAGCGCGAACATGATGGCACCGGCAATGATCGTCAAAACGAAAGCGATGAAAGGCGAGAGTGCCGAAAACAGCATCGAGCGCTGCGGGCGTTTTACAAGTTCGAGGCGCATCAGGCCGTCTCCAGCGTATGTTCGGCATGACCGGGTTCGGCGCCGCCCATCAGCAGCCCGATTTTCTCGAATGTCGCTTCAGCTATCGGCAGCGGCTTCGACAGTTCGCCATTGTGCATGACCGTGATCGCATCGGAAATCTCGAACAGCTCGTCGAGGTCCTGGCTGATCACCAGCACCGCCGAGCCGCTGCGCGCCAGTTCGATCAGCGCCTGGCGGATGTGGGCCGCCGCACCCGCGTCGACCCCCCAGGTCGGCTGATTGACCACCAAGACGCTCGGCCGGCGGTCGAGTTCGCGGCCAACGATGAATTTCTGCAGATTGCCGCCCGAAAGAGCCGCAGCCTCCGGATCCGGCGCGCTCTTGCGCACGTCCATTGCCTTTATGATGCGCTGGGCAGCGGTATGGATCGCATCGCCCTTGACCATTCCACCGGCGCCGACAAACATCTTGCCATCGGTGGCGTGGCGCGACAGAAGCAGGTTCTCCGAAAGCTTCATGCGCGGTGCTGCGCCATGGCCGAGCCGCTCTTCCGGGACGAAGGCAGCGCCCATCAGGCGCCTGCCGGTGATGGTGAGGCCGCCGGCATCCTTGCCGCGGATGCGGACCGAGCCGGCATCCTGCTGCAGCACCTCGCCGGAAACGGATTCGAAGAATTCGCCCTGGCCGTTGCCGGCCACACCGGCAATGCCGATCACCTCGCCGGCGCGGACCTCGAGATTGATGTTCCTGAGCGGGATCGAGAACGGGGTCGCCGGCTTGCGGGTGAGTTCGCGGATTTGAAGCAGCACCGGCGCGGTCTCGATACCCTCGGCCGGCGCCCGCACCACGGCCAGCACCTCGTTGCCGACCATCATCCGCGCCAACGAAGACGCGGTTTCCTGGCGCGGATTGCAATGGCCGACCACCTTGCCGTGACGCAGCACGGTGGCGCGGTCGCAGATCCGTTTGACCTCTTCCAGCCGGTGCGAAATGTAGAGGATGGACTTTCCTTCCGAACGCAGCCGTTCGAGCGTCTCGAACAACTTATCGGCCTCCTGCGGCGTCAGCACCGAAGTTGGTTCGTCGAGGATGATGAGTTGCGGCGTCTGCAGCAGGCAGCGGATGATTTCGATACGCTGACGCTCGCCGACCGACAGATCACCGACCAGCGATAGCGGATCGAGAGGCAGGCCGTAACTGTAGGAGAGCGCCCTCGCCTTGGCCGCGATCGTGCTGATCGGCGAGCCGTCATCCAGCGACAGCGCGATGTTCTCCGCCGCCGTCAGCGCTTCGAACAGGGAAAAATGCTGGAAAACCATGCCGATGCCGAGCTTTTTTGCGGTGCCGGGGCTGGTGATCCTGACCGCCTGGCCATTCCAGAAAATCTCGCCGGAATTCGGTTCCAGCGATCCAAACAGCATTTTCACCAGGGTCGACTTGCCGGCGCCGTTCTCGCCAAGCAACGCATGGATCTCGCCCTTGGCGATGTTGAGATCGACATGGTCGCACGCCGTCAACGTGCCGAATATCTTTGTGAGGCCGCGAACCTCAAGCAGGTTTGCGCCGTCCTGATCTGCACTCACGGTGCCTCCATCTGGTTTGCCAGACATGTTCTGTGTTCCCGCAACCATCGTATGCGCGGGCTGCTCTCTACGGTAAGCGCCTCACGACTTGAAAGAGCTTCAAGAATTTCAGCGGAAACTCAAGCGGTAAAGAGCAGTTCGCAAGAACGGCGGCATCGGCGGCCCGAAACTGCGGGCGCCTAAGGGATAAGTATTGTTGTCCCGGTGGTCCGGCGCCCTTCGAGATCGGAATGCGCTTTGCCGGCCTCGCTGAGCGCGTAACGCTGGTTGATCTTGATCTTGACGGCGCCGCTGAGCACCACACCGAACAAGGCGGCGGCGGAAGCCTCGAGGTCTTCGCGCCTGGCATTATAGACGAACAGCGTCGGCCGCGTTGCGAACAGCGAGCCCTTCTGCGCCAGCAACGAGATGCTGAAGGGCGGGATCGGCCCAGACGATTGACCGAAGCTGACGAAAGTGCCGAGCGGCCGCAGGCAATCGAGCGAGGCTGGAAATGTGTCGTTGCCGACTGAATCGTAGACAACGTCGCATTTCTTGCCACCGGTGATAGCGGCAACGCCGGCCACGAAATCCTGTTCGCGATAGTTGATCACGTGGTCGAAGCCATGCGCCTTGGCGAGCTCGATCTTGTCGGTGGAACTCGCCGTGCCGATCACTGTCGCGCCGAGATGCTTGGCCCATTGGCCGAGGATCAGCCCGACACCGCCGGCCGCCGCATGAAACAGGATCGTGTCGCCGGCTTTCACCTTGAATGTACGACGCAACAGATATTCGGCGGTCATGCCCTTTAGCATCATGGCTGCGGCCTGTTCGTCGCTGATGCCGTCCGGCACCTTCACCACGCGGTCGGCGGCGATCACGCGCTGCCCGGCATAGGCGCCGGTCGTCACGGCGTAGGCGATGCGATCGCCGGGTTTGAGCCAGTCGACATCCGAGCCGACATCCAAGACCACGCCGGCCGCCTCGCCGCCAGGGACCAGCGGAAATCCGCCCTGCGGCGGATAAAGGCCAGAGCGATAATAGACGTCGATGAAATTGAGACCGATCGCGGTATGCTTGACCAGGATCTGTCCCGAGCCCGGCTGCCCGGGATCGGCATCCTCATAGGTCAGGACCTCCGGGCCGCCATGGGCATGGATGCGGATCGCTTTGGACATTTTCTGGCTCTCTTGGGATCAGGCTTTCTTATCCGACTTGGCGCCGAGATTTGGGAAGAACTGCATGATAGCGCCGATGCAGGCGAGGTAAAGCCCGGTGAACGTAATCCCGAACTTGATGAAATCGCTGACCTGCTCGCCCAGCACGCCGATCTGGTCGTAGAAGGAGGCAAGTGCGGCCTGCGCCAGCGCCAGCGCGCCGAAAGCGCACCAAAGCAGCGTCATGCCGAGATTGATCGGCCGCAGCCGCTTCACCCGCACCGGATGGATGAAATTGATCGGCACGAAGGTGAGAATGGCGGCCACCACGACCACCGCGAAAGAAACCCATTGTCCGGGCTCGATGACGAACAGCGTGAACACCACCATGTTCCAGACGACCGGAAAGCCCTTGAAGAAATTCTCCTTCGTCTTCATGCCGGTATCGGCATAGTAGATTGCGCTCGACACCACGATGATCGCCGCCGACAGGAACGACAGGCGCTCGCCCATGAAGCCGCGCTGATAGAGCGCGAAGGCCGGAATCAACACGTAGGTCACGTAGTCGATGATGTTGTCGAGCAGTTCGCCCGACCAAGTCGGCAGGATTTCCTTGACATCGAGCTTCCTGGCGATCGGCCCGTCGATGCCGTCGACGAAAAGCGCCAGCCCCAGCCACCAGAACATCGCCGTCCAGCGCTGCTCGCTTGCTGCCACTAGCGACAGAAACGCCAGGAATGAGCCCGACGCGGTCAAGAGATGGACCGAGAACGCCCGCGCCTGAGGCCATGTGACTTTCTTCTTCGGCCGCGGAATCCGGTCGGCGATTTTCCTGGCCGTCGTCTTCTTGCTCACGGGCCCCGCCAGTCCAGCTTGCAGATTTCGGCCGAACGGCCAGCAAAGTTCCAGTTGCGGCCAAAGGCCCGCATTTTGCTCTTGTCGGATTTGGCGACGATGATTTCCGGCGCAATCCAGTATTCCGAATTGCTGATGACCGCATCCTTGTCGCGATCCTTGCCGGTGATTGGCGTCACCGCACCATCGATGATCTTCGGTATCTGAAAGATGCGTGTTTTCGCACGCGTCTCGTAGGTGATCGGCACCTGCTCGGCGCCGAGGAACTGTCCGACCAGGATGGAGAGCAGCGATGTGGTTCCACCGGCCTTGCCGGTGAATATCTTCGTCAGTCCCTTCACAGCGTAAACCGAGGCGCGCTTGTCGATGAACAGGCCCGCCGTCCAGTTGCCGCGGCTCATATAACCGGGGATTTCCATGACCAGCCCAAGATTGAGGCCGGACAGGTCGACCTCGCCGAAATGGCCGGCATCGATCCGGAACCCCGCCCAGGTTTGGCAATAGCCTTCCGTAGGCGGATGATTGCCGAGCGACAGAACGCAAGGGCAAAAAACCGTGCAATTGCAGGAAAGGATGAGCTCTCCCTTCATTGCCCAGTTTTGATCTGTCATCGAATTCTCCCCCTCATGCCGAGACTACTAGTAGCGCGGCTGCCCAGACAAGCAGTATCGCACCGCCCAACCGCGTCGGCAGATTGCCTGCCGTCTGTTTTTCGACCAGGCTGAACAAGCCGATCAGTGCCATCCAGAACACGTTCATCACACCGACGGCAAACATTACCAGCATCAGCGCCCAGCAGCATCCAAGGCACCACAGGCCCTGCTCCATACAGAGCCGGAAAATGCGATGGCCATCAACAGCCACATCGCGGTGAGTGCCCCGCCTTGCGCGCCTACGCTTGCGCGAAGCGGCGCCGGCGGCAGGCAAAGGGCGAAGAAACGCGCAAGGAAATCCGGCAGCGGCAGTTGCGGCAGGTATTCCAGCACGGCGTCGCCGGGTACATCGGCGCCCGGGAGCCGGCTCACCGCCCCCCGAACTGCCATTGCGCCGAGAAGGAGCCAGGCAAGGGCGATGCCCATGCCGGCAACGACGCTCACCGTCAGTCGAGGGCTGCGCGCAACGCTCGCCATCGCGCGGCCGGTGCCGTCGAGGTGGCTGAAATCGTCTTGTTGGCCGGTCATGGCAACCGAATGGGCCGAATCGCCGCGTTGATCAAGCCGCATCACCTGACCTATATGGACCAGCAGGTCGGACGGGCCTCACCTCGCAATCCGGAAGCCGAATTTGATCCATCGGGAAACAGCACGGATACTGGTCGCCGGCAGCGGCCCTGCGGGGCTGATCGCGGCGCTTGGCTTTGCCGAGGCGGGCTTTCCCGTGACGCTCGTCGGCCCCGATGCAACCGGCCCCGACGGCCGGACGACAGCCTTGATGAACCCTGCCCTGAAGATGTTCGAACGGCTAGGGATCTTCGACGGAATCAGGCCGCACGCAGCGCCGCTCAAGGTGATGCGTATCGTTGACGCAACCAACCGGCTGATCCGCAGCCCGACAGTGACCTTTCGCGCCAGCGAGATCAACGAAGAGCAATTCGGGCTGAACTTGCCCAACAGCGTTCTCAACCGCACGCTAGCCGAGGCTGTCGCGCATTCGGGCATCGAATGGCGAAAGTCGATGGTGGAGGCATGGCGCCTCGATGCCGACCATGCCCATGCCGTTCTCGCCGACGGCAGCGAGGTTGAGGCATCGTTGGCAGTTGCCGCCGATGGCCGTCAGTCGCCGGCCCGCGAGGCAGCCGGCATCCGGACCTCGATCCGATCCTATCCGCAGGCGGCGTTGGTGCTCAATTTCGGTCACCGCAGCGACCATGCCTTCACCTCGACCGAATTCCACACCGAGACCGGTCCGTTCACACAGGTTCCCCTGCCCGGCAACCGGTCCAGCCTTGTCTGGGTGCTCGAACCCGATATCGCCAAGGACCTTGCAGCACTCGACGACGCCGAGCTTTCGACGCGGGTCGAACAGCGAATGCAATCGATGTTGGGCCGCGTGTCGGTTGAGCCCGGCCGGCAGGTCTACCCCCTTTCAGCGGTGAGCCCGTGGCGGTTTGCGCAGCGCCGCGTAGCCCTAGTCGGCGAAGCCGCCCACGTGTTTCCCCCAATCGGCGCGCAAGGCCTCAATCTCGGCATCAGGGACATCGACGACCTGATTGGTGCCGCAAGCAGAAACCGCTCGGACCCGGGCGCCGCCAAGGCGCTTGCAGCCTATGATTTCAAGCGGCGGCCGGACATTCTGGCGCGCAGCAGCGCGGTCAACCTGCTCAACATGTCGCTGCTTTCCGACATGCTGCCGGCCCAGCTGGCGCGCAGCGCTGGCCTGGGCGCGCTTGAGGGGTTTGCGCCGTTGCGGGCGTTTTTCATGCGCGAGGGTCTTCGACCCGGCAGCGGTTTTGCGGCGTTTTTTGGCCGATTGCGAAAATCGGCTGAGCGATAGCGATCTTGGCCACCGCCCTTGATCCGCATCTCGCGATGCTCAACCCGGCATCAAGGGGATCGGGATTGAATTGACGCGGCGTCTGCGCCAAATAATGACGATGTCGACCTTTAGGTCTGGGCCAGTCTTTGCCGGACCGGTGCGTAAGAATCTAAAGTCCTGGAGCGTTCCTTGCGTGTTCCAGGATGCGTGGCGTTCAAGAAGTTCAAGTGGTGAGTGCGATGAAGACAGCCAAATTCTCGATCGGACAGGTGGTTCGGCACCGGCTGTTTCCGTTCCGCGGCGTCATTTTCGACGTCGATCCGCAATTCGCCAATACGGACGAATGGTACGAGGCGATACCCGCTGACGTGCGGCCGCGCAAGGACCAGCCTTTCTATCATCTGCTCGCCGAGAATTCCGAAACGGAATACATTGCCTATGTGTCCGAACAGAATTTGCTCGAGGACCGGTCGGGCGAACCGGTCCGGCATCCGCAGATTGGTGAAATGTTCGACAAGAAGCCGGACGGGCGCTACGAGCCGAAGCACCAATTGAGACATTGACTTAGTCGGAATCTGGCTGGACTGGGACAGGCTTGAGACATGGCTGGACCCGACAAACAGCCGGTCCAAACGAAAAAAGCGGGGTATAAGCCCCCGCTTTTTTGTTGGTTCGAAAACCCGTCGATCAGTTGGCGGCCTTCGCCTTTTCCTGCTCTTCCTTGAGCTTCTTGGCAAAGTCCTGATTGTTCTTGGCGACGAACTCCTGGAGCTTCTTCTGTCGGTCCTCGATGTCCGACTGCTGCAGCGGCGGGCCGTCGAAGGCGCCGCTGAAGCCGGTCAGCGCGATCTTGATCGGGTTCGGCTGGTTCTGGAAATTGACCGAGGTCAGCGTCAGGTTCGAACCTTTCTTGAAGGACGCGACGAGCTGATCGGTCAGCGGCACTTCCGCCACGCAGCGATCCGGAAAACAGATCACATAGTCGAGCTTCTGCGCCTTGCCGCCGTCGATCTGGAGGCCGATGCCGGGAGGAACGAGACGGCCGGTCGGAACCGTCACCTGGAACACCTTGCGGTTCACCTTGCCCTTCAATTCGATCAGGCTGACGCCAGTGATGAGCTGGCCGTTGCCGGCGGTGGTGATGTTCTGGACATTGCAGATGTCGACGTCTTCCTGCTTGGTGCAGGCCTTGAACCAGCCTTGCGGAATCTGCTGTTGCTGCTGCGCGGAAGCAGCGGGAATCCCGGCGCCCAGAATGCCGACTACGCCAGCGGCCATGACCGACAGGCGGTACGCGTTGCTGTTCAGGCTCGTCATGTCGTGCATTCCTCTCAAATGATCCCGGAACCGGCTTTTTTCATGCCGTGTGGTCCAGCTACCTGTTGCCGAAATGAGGCAACAGAATGACTTCGGACGGCGTGTTACACTGCAAGCGGTGCCGAATCCAGCCCGGGTCTCGCGAATCTTGGCCGAGGGATAGGCTCAAGGGGTTGGCCGGTGCACGACCGGCTCATGTATGCTGCGCATCGAATCGGGAAGGAGACAGTCATGGGCCGCGTTGTCGTTTGGCTGATCGCCACAATGTTGTTTGTCGGCCTTTCCCTGCAGCCGGGCCTGTCGGAACCGAAGCACGCGCTTGCCATGCAGGGCGAGCCGGCGCTGCCATCCGACTACAAGCATTTCAACTATGTGAATCCCGACGCGCCGAAAGGCGGCAGCATTACCTATTGCGTCGTCTGCAGCTTCGACAATCTCAATCCGTTCATCCTGAGAAGCCTGCGCACCACCGCGCGCGGCATGATGGATCAAGCCTTTGGTAATCTTGTCTTCGAGCCGTTGATGCAGCGCAACTACGACGAGGCCTTCAGTCTCTACGGCCTGCTCGCCGATACCGCCGACATGGATCCCGAGCGCAAGAGCATCGAATTCCACCTCGATCCCAACGCCAAATGGTCGGACGGCGAGCCGGTGACGCCGGAAGACGTGTTGTTTACCTATGACGTCTTCACCGAGAAGGGCCGCCCACCTTACAGCCAGCGAATGAAAGCGATTGCCAAGCTCGAAAAGACCGGCGACCGCAGTGTGCGCTTCACCTTCAACGACAAGGCCGACCGCGAATTTCCTTTGATCATTGCGCTGACGCCGATCATCCCGAAACACGCCTTCAACAAGGACACCTTCGACAGGACGACGCTAAAGCCGGTGATCGGCAGCGGGCCTTACACGGTGGCGCAAGTCGTGCCCGGTCAGCGCATCGTGTTCAAGCGCAATCCGGACTATTGGGGCAAGGACGTGCCGTCCAAGCGCGGCTTCGACAATTACGACCAGATCACCATCGAATATTTCCTCAACGCCAACGCCAAGCAGGAAGCGTTCAAGAAAGGCATCTGCGCCATCGACGACGACAGCGACCCGGTCAAACGCGAGCGCGATCTCGATTTTCCGGCCTTCCACAGGGGCGAAATCATCGCCGAAACTTTCGATACCGGCATTCCGCCGGTGGTCAACGGTTTCCTGTTCAACACGCGGCTGCCGAAATTTTCCAATCCGGTCGTGCGGCGCGCGCTCGGCATGCTCTACGATTTCGAATGGGCCAACAAGAATCTGTTCGGCGGCAAATACACGCGCACGATGAGCTTTTGGCAGAATTCCGAACTGTCCGCGCTCGGCCACCCGGCCAGCGAAAAGGAAAAGGCCCTGCTGGCCCCCTACCCCGGCCGCGTGCCCGCAGATGTCATGGACGGCACCTACAGGCCGCCCGTTACCGACGGCTCCGGCCAGGACCGCAAGGTGCTGAAGGCGGCATTCGAGCTGCTGAAGGGCGCGGGCTATACGGTGCAGGACGGCGCGATGCTCGATCCCGAGGGAAAGCCGTTCGGTTTCGAGATCCTGACCGCCTCGCAGGACGAAGAGCGACTTGCCGCTATCTATCAGCGCACCCTTGAGAAGCTCGGCATCGATGTCGGCATCCGCAGCCTCGACGGTGATCAGATCCAGTCGCGCAAGCAGCGTTTCGATTTCGAGGTGCTGGTCGGCTCGACCGGTTTCAACAACTCGCTGTCGCCCGGTATCGAGCAAACCGGGCGCTGGGGATCCGCTGCCGCCAAGGCCGAAGGATCGTTCAACCTCGCCGGCGTCGCCGATCCGGCGGTGGATGCGGCGATCGAGGCGATGCTGAGAGCTCGTTCGAAGGAGGACTCCGTCGCCGCCGTCCGCGTTCTCGACCGGCTGCTGATCTCCGGCAACTACATGGTGCCGACGCAGCACAACAACCAGCAATGGCTCGCTTATTGGAACTATCTGGAACATCCGCAAAAGACGCCCATATACGGTTATCAGTTGCCGACCTGGTGGCGCAAACCGAAGTGACCTCTTCACAACAGGAGATCAAGATGAACGACGAGAACTCGATTACCGTCGATGTGGTCTCCGACGTCGTGTGCCCCTGGTGCTTTATCGGCCAGAAACGGCTCGACAAGGCGATTGCCGCCGTCGATATCGACGTTCACATACGCTGGCGGCCCTTCCAACTCGACCCGACAATCCCGCCCGAGGGCAAGAACCGCCGCGACTATATGGTGGCGAAATTCGGCAGCGAGCAACGCATCCGCGAAATCCATGCCCGGATCGAGCCGCTGGGCGAGGCTGAAGGGATTTCCTTCGCCTTCGACGCTATCAAGGTCGCGCCCAATACGCTGGATGCGCACCGTCTCATTCGCTGGGCCGGGACGGCCGGCGAGGCCATTCAGAACCGGGTGGTGCGTCGGCTGTTCCAGCTGAATTTCGAGGAAGGCGCCAATCTCGGCGATCATGCCGTGCTGATCGAAGCCGCGCGCGAAGCCGGCATGGATGCCTCCGTGGTCGAAACGCTTCTGCCGACCGACGCCGATGTCGAGGCGGTGCGCACCGAAATCGCCACCGCTTCGCGCATGGGCATATCGGGTGTGCCGTGCTTTCTGCTTGAAGGCAAATATGCGGTGATGGGCGCCCAGGACGCCGATACGCTCGCCGATGCACTCCGCCAGGTCGCCGCGGCCAAGGCACGCGGCGAACTGGAAACAGCGAACTGAGTCGGGCTACTTCACCGTCACCTTGGCCTTGCTGATGAAAAAGCCATGGCCATGCTTGCCGGTGCAGGTCAATCCCTTGGTGGATGACTGGCAGGAAAACGGGCCCTTACTCCAGCTGGCGCCGTACGCCAGCCTGGTGACGCCGCCGCAGCAGCCTTGCTCGCCCGGATTCTTGATCAGCGTCGCCGGACCTTTCGGGCCGAGGATGACGGTGACGTAGCTGGGCTCGACGCGCGAACAGCTCAGTTCCGGTCCGCCATCCTGTGGCTCGTAGGTGCTGGTGCCGCCGTTCGGCGTGTAGATGCAGCCAATATTGCCGGACGGCGTGTTGAACTCGATCTGTCCCTCGGCGTTTGCGGGAACGGTCTGGCTGCCGGCATATGTTTGCGGCAGCCAGAAAAATGTTGCGAGCGTCGCGACAAAAAATGTCCGTGCAAGCATGGCGAACTTCCCCCCGGTTCAAACCTGGATGCGTCCGGCAGGTTCAATCCGAAGCGCGTGTTTGTCAAACGCGGTTTGTGCGCGCTCTTAAAAAGGCACGGGCTAATTGATATTGATCTTCATCCTGGACTGTGTCGGCAAAGTCATTGCTTGGCCGACTACGGGTCCTGACAAGGCGGCTTCAACCACGAATCATACGGTCACGTTCTGGCCGCCGACGAGGCCGGACTGGCCGTGAAGGCGAGTCAGGCTGTGAAGATCGACCGCTGGACGGCGCTTCTATGTTCACAAAGCTGTGTGAAGACCTTCCCCAGGGGAAGGTCTCTACTTGCTCCGGCGCAGGCAAGTAACTATTTGAAATTGCGTTGGTATTCCGCCTCTCGAAGCATGACGACATAGCGCCGTGATCATTCATTCTGTTGCTCCACTGCAACGGCCGGCGAGCTAAGCCACCTGCGACTGGTGAAAAGCTAATGGAAAATGATCAATTGGTGTTACTGTCCGTAACAAAAGAAAAATCGTTTGGGCGGGATAGTGATTCGGGTCGATAGACCAACGCGACATTCAATATCGGAAAAATGGCTCCGCGGTGCCGCAAGGCAGTCGCCCCTGACGCCCGTATCGTCGATGCGCAGCTTCTGGGGACTGATGCGGGCCTACTGGTTCTCGGACAAGTGGGTCGAAGCCTGGACGCTCACCTTGGTAATAGGCTTGCTGACAGGGCTCTCTAGCAAAGCCGACGTCTGGTTTACCGTGGCGGCGGCTGAACTATATACCTCAATCGCTTTTTTTCACGACGCCGCGAATACCACGCCGCTCAAAACGTTGCTGACCAATGCCGGCCTGCTCGTGCTGCTGGTCGTGCTCAAGGACATGGGCATTACCAGTACATGCAAGTTTGTATCGGCGACATTGCATCGCAAATGGCGCGGCTGGCTAGATAGCCGTTTCAATGCGGCGCTACTCGACCCCAACCATTCACACTACCACGCCCAGCATGGCTCGTCCGGCACGGCAGCGCCCGACAACATCGACCAGCGCGTGCAGGAATCGATCAAGGACATGACAGGCGGCGCTATTGGGCTTGCCATGGGGGTATTCAGTGTCTTTACCTCGCTCTACTTTGTCGGTGGAGCTTTGTTGGCAAATTCTGTGGAGGTAAAAGGACTCGAGTTCCTCGGCAGCTACGGGAGTGTCGTGCTTGCTCTGCTGGCGGTCGCTCTCTACGTGCCGTTCAACACCTGGATCGCAGTCAAAATCGGCGGAATGCTGGAGTGGCTCAACATCAGGATGCAGAAGGCTGAAGGCAGCTATCGGGGCGAACTGATCACGTTATTGCGCCGCAGCTTTCATGTGGCGGCCTCGCAAGGCGAAGTCGTGCAGAAGACGATACATAGCCGGCTCTATCTCGACATCGATAGGACTTGGTCGAAGTTCAACATCGTCAACACCATCTATTCGGGATTCGAATCGGTCTATAACTTTGTCGGTGCCAAAATTGTCGCCTTCGGGCCTGGCCTTGTGCCGTTCATCCATAACGGCCTCGACCTCAAGGGTTACATAACAGGTTCCGAACAGGTCAACGCGCTGATCAGCAAATGTTCGTGGTTCATCCATGTCATGCCAAGTCTTGCCACGTTGCGCGCCAACAGCTTGCGCGTCATTGAATTGGCGCAGGCGATCGAAGACGTCCAGCACCCGCAGGAATTTTATCAGCAGACCGGCCGCTCCGATTTTCGCTACGACCGCCAAAACCCGGTTTTCGGCCTGACCATCCAGAAGCTCGAACTGGCGCATCAGGGCGAGGACGCAACGCCCTTCCTGAGTGCTGCAAATTTGCGCTTCCGGCGTGGCGAGTGGACTTTCCTCAAGGGCGAATCCGGCTGCGGCAAGACCTCGCTGATTAAGGCGATCAACGGGCTGTGGCCTTATGGCCGCGGTACCATCGTCTTCCCGGAAGGGGTCAGGAGTTTCTACGCCGCCCAGGAGGTGAAGCTGCAGCAGGTCTCGTTGAAGCAACTGGTCTGCCTGCCCGGTTCCGAGCATGATTACGCCGACCTGCAGGTCGCATCCGCCCTGCACAAGGCCGGCCTCGGCGATTTCATCGAGCATTTGGCCGATGAGAGTCGTGAAGGAAAGATCTGGGATCAGGTTCTCTCGGGTGGGCAGAAACAGAAGCTGGTTGTCGCCCGTATCGTGCTGCAGCAGCCGGGATTGCTGTTCCTCGATGAAGCCACCGGCGCGCTCGACCCCGATGGACGGATCGCCTTCCACCAGGCGATCAAGGATAATTGCCCTGATGCAACTGTGATCTCGATCATGCATGAGGCGACGCCGCCGAGATCGCTCGCGGGCACCGAATTCTACCACAGCGTGGTTGCGATCGCCGACGGCGTCGCCACCAAGAAGCCGCTGGTTCCGAGCTTGCCGGTAGAGCTCACCACCATCCTCACGCAGCCGACGCGGCCGGCCGAGGACAAATGGCTGCGCTTTCCCCGCCGGCTGAAGCAGAGATAGCCGCGGGCACCACTGCCGGCATCCAGCCAGCCTGCCACGTCGCCCGATCACAGTCTCGCGATCCAGTCGGTTTGCCGCCGCTTTAACCGCTCTCGCGATTGACTCGGCAAGGCGCGCTCCTATGTTGCGCCGGCTTGCAGAATCTCAACTCGAACCCGCGAGCAGAAAGGTCACCGCGCCATGCCTGGCGACAGTCACAGTCGAACGCAACCGCCGTCCGCTTGACGTGACCTGACAGGCTCACGTCCTGCCGGACGGCAAGGAGTGAGCCATGAACGAGTTTTCCCCTGTCGCGGGCGGCGATGCCATCGCCATCGCTCGCGTACTTGCCAACGACCACGTCGCCGACATCGTCGAGGCCTTGAACCAGGAGCCCCGCGAGACGGCATCGGAGCTGCTTTGCGAAGTGCCGTTCGAGCGGCTGGTCGAGATCTTCGACCAGCCTGAACTCGACGGCGCATCCGAACTGGTCGAGGCGCTGCCCCGCATCAAGGCAGGCAGACTGCTTGCCGCCATGTCGGTCGACCGCGCCGCCGACATACTGCGCGATCTGAACGAGCCGGCTCGTTCCGAACTGCTTGGTGGCCTGGCGCCACCGCTGCGCGCGACGCTGCTTGCCATTCTCGGCTATCCCGAAGGCAGCGCCGCCTCGCTCATGACGACCGAATATGTCAGCGTGCCGCCGGACTGGAGCGTGGCCCGCACGCTGGATTATATCCGCAAGGTGGAGCGGACTCGCGAAACCGTCTACGCGATCTACATCGTCGATCCGCAAACGCATGTCCTGTTGCGCTCGACCAGCCTGCGTCGACTGATCGCTGGCGGGCCCGACGAGCTGATCATGGCAATCGCGCCGGATCGTGCGCCTATCACCGTTTCACCGCTGACCGATAGTGAAAAGGTTGCTCAGTTGATCTCGAAATATGATCTGCTCGCCGTTCCGGTCGTGGACAACGGCAAACTGCTCGGCATCGTTACCATCGACGATATTATCGACACGATGATCGACGAAACGACGGAGGATGTGCATCGTTTCGGCGGCATGGAGGCTCTCGACGAGCCGTATATGAAGATGGGCTTTCTGGCGATGATCCAGAAACGCGGCGGCTGGCTGTGCGCGCTGTTTATCAGCGAGATGCTGACCGCCAACGCGATGCAAAGTTACGAGGGCGAGCTGGAAAAGGCGATCGTGCTGACGCTATTTATTCCATTGATCATGAGCTCCGGCGGCAATTCCGGCTCGCAGGCGACCTCGCTCGTCATCCGGGCGCTGGCACTGCGCGAGATCGGCCTTGGCGACTGGTGGCGGGTGGCATTGCGCGAGCTGCCCACCGGCCTGGTGCTTGGCTCGATTCTTGGCGTGGTCGGCGTCTGCCGCATCGCGCTCTGGCAGTATCTCGGCTTCTACGACTACGGCCCGCACTGGCCGCTGATCGCAATGACGATCGGCGCCACGCTGGTTGGCATCGTCACCTTCGGCTCGCTGTCTGGATCGATGCTGCCGTTCGCCCTGAAGCGCATGGGCTTCGACCCGGCCAGCGCCTCGGCCCCGTTCGTCGCCACGCTGGTCGACGTCACCGGGCTGGTGATCTATTTTTCTGTGGCGCTGGTGATCCTGCGCGGAACGTTGCTGTAAGAAAACTCACGCACTTCCATCGCGGCAATTTCGTTGCCGCGATGGGTTGTCGTCGCGTCAGACGCGCTCACCATCTCTCACCCGGTAAGTCGGCTTGTACATGGTGACGAGTTCTTCCGCGGCGGTCGGATGCACCGCCATGGTGCGATCGAAATCATCCTTGGTCAGGCCGGCCTTCAGCGGTATGCCGAGAAGCTGCGCCATTTCGCCGGCATCCGGCCCGAGAATGTGGGCGCCGAGGACCCTTTTCGAGGCGCCGTCGACGACCAGCTTCATCAGCATCTTTTCGTCGCGGCCGGAAAGTGTGTGCCGCATCGGCCGGAAGGTGGCGCGGTAGATTTCAACATCCGAAAAGCGCTTTGCCGCCTCATCCTCCGACAGGCCGACCGTACCGATCTCGGGCTGCGAAAAGACTGCGGTAGCGATCGTGTCATGGTCGGGCGCCGTCGGCTTGTCCTTGAAGGCGGTCTCGACGAAGCACATCGCCTCGTGGATTGCCACCGGCGTCAATTGCACGCGATGGGTGACGTCACCGATTGCCCAGACGTTGTCGATGTTCGTGCGGGAGTATTCGTCGACGTGGATTGCCCCGGTTTTGGTCATCTCGATGCCGACGCCTTCCAGGCCCATGTTCTCGGTATTGGGAATGCGGCCGATGGCGAGCATAACCTGGTCGACCGTCAGCACCGTGCCGCCGGTGACAAGCGCGTCGAGCCGGCCGTCAGGCCGCTTCCTGACCCACTCGGACACGGCGTGGCAGAGGATTTTTATCCCTTTCTTTTCCATCGTGTCGTGCAGCATGCGTCTGAGGTCCATGTCGAAACGGCTGAGGATCTCCTTGCCGCGGTAGACCAGCGTCGTGTCGACGCCGAGGCCGTGAAAGATGTTGGCGAATTCGACGGCGATATAGCCGCCGCCCTCGATCATGATTGCCTTCGGCAGTTCCTTGAGGTCGAAGGCCTCGTTGGAAAAGATGCAGTGCTCATGGCCGGGCAATGCCGGATGCGGCGCCGGTCGCCCGCCGGTAGCGATCAGGATCTGGTCGGCGGTAACGGTGCGATCCTCACCAAGAAGATGCACCACATGCCGATCGACCAGGGTGGCGCGCGAATGAAAGACCTCGCCGCCGGCGCCCTGCACGTTCTTCTTGTAGATGGCCTCCAGCCGGCTGATTTCGCGGTCCTTGTTGGCGACCAGCGTCTGCCAGTCGAAACGCGCCTCAGGCACCGTCCAGCCATAACCGACGGCGTCGGCGAAACGCTCGGGGAATTGCGAGGCGTAGACATAGAGCTTCTTCGGCACGCAGCCACGGATCACGCATGTGCCGCCATAGCGGTATTCCTCGGCAATGCCGACACGCTTGCCGAGTGCTGCCGCGACGCGCGCCGCCCTCACCCCGCCGGAGCCGCCGCCGATGACGAAAAGATCGTAGTCGTAACCGGCCATGGCTGAACTCCTTGCCCCTCAAACCCCGAGACAGGTAGGCTGCCGACTATCAAAAGAAAAGCCCGGACTTGCCGGGCTTTTGGTCCAGTGGCGGTCAGGCGGCTCGGAAGTCCGCAATCAATTCGGTGTAGCGTCCGCGGGAGCTGCGCCATCGGCCGGAGCGGTACCGTCGGCAGGTGCAGCCGGCGCCTTGGCATTCGCCGCTGCACCCAGGGTTTCGCCGACCTGCTGGGCGAGATCGCGAGCCAGGCCGTTCTGCCAGATCTCGGCAGCCTTCACCAGTTCGCGCGTCACGATCGGGCCGTTGTCGAGCAGCTTCTTGCCGGAATCGGAATTGTAGAAGGCGGCGATTTCATTGAGTTCCTTTTCCGAGAACACCTTTGCATAGGCGAGCGCCGCTTCCTTTTCCAGGTCGGCGCGGCGCGATGCCAAGGCCATCGCCTTCTCGTTGATCGTCTTGGCGATCAGTTCCTGCATGTCCGGGTTCTTCTGGATCAGCTGCTGCTCCAGTGCCGCGGCCGCTTGCGGCAGGATGCTGTCGAACGTATCCGTCGCATGGATCGCCGCGACGGCGGCGCGCGCCGCCTTCAAATGCGCATCGGTGACGTCCTGCGAAAACGCAGGCGACGAAAACGCGAAAACGGCCGAGGCCGCCAGAATGGCAAAAAAGCGGCCAACCCGGTTATGCAACATCATGATCGGTAAAACTCCCTGATTTTCGGGCGGCATGGACGGTTTGGATGCCGTCGCCGCCGGCTATGATGGCCGTTGATGCCAGCCCGATGAAAAGACCATGCTCGACCACGCCCGGAATGGCGTGGAGAGCATTCGAAAGCGCTCTTGTATCCGGAATGCGGCCAAAAGATGCATCGAGGATAAAATGGCCGCCGTCTGTAACAAATGGCTGGCTCCCCGTCATCCTCAATGTAACAGGGCCGGAAAGGCCAAGGTTTGCAGCCGCCGCGCCGACCGCAATTTCGGTGGCGCGCAGGCCAAACCGGTTGACTTCGATGGGCAGCGGAAAACGGCCGATCATCTCGACCATCTTGGAGCTGTCGGCGATGACGATCATGCGGGCGGAGGCCGCCGCGACGATCTTTTCGCGCAGCAGCGCGCCGCCGCCGCCCTTGACCAATGTCAGCGCCGGATCGATCTCGTCGGCGCCGTCGATGGTGAGATCGAGCTCGGGGGTTTCCTCGAGGGTGGACAGCGGCACACCAAGCTCGGTGCAAAGGACCGCGGTGCGCTCCGAGGTCGGCACGCCGATGACAGTCAGGCCGGTGGCGACCTTGTCGGCGAGCAGCCGCACGAACTCGTCCGCCGTCGTGCCGGTGCCGATGCCGAGCCGCATGCCATCCGTGACATGGGCAAGCGCTGCCCGCGCGGCCTCAACCTTCAATTGCCTCGCATCCATGCCGGGTCCCGAGATTTGTTTCGGCGCTCGTAGCATTTTTGCCGGGCTGGTCAAAGGACCTTGCCCGCGGTGGACAAGCCGGCTTGCCTGAACGGGCCGCAGCGGTTATCGCCTGCCGGCAATCAAAATCGTCACAGGACAGGCCATGACCCGACCGATCATCGTGTTCGACCTCGACGGGACGCTGATCGACACGGCGCCGGACCTGCTCGACAGTCTCAACCACAGCCTTGCCGCCAGCCAACTCGCGGCCGTCGACGAAGCCGGCTTCAGGCGCTTCGTCGGCCATGGCGGCCGGGTGATGATCGAGCGGGCCCACGCCGCGCAGCACAGGTCGCTGGCAGTGGAGGAGCACGACCGCCTGCTCAAGCTGTTTCTGGACCATTACACCGTTAACATCCCCGGCAAATCGCGCCCCTACCCCGGCGTCCCGGAGGCGATCGCACGGTTCGAGGCAGCCGGTTACCTGCTGGCCATCTGCACCAATAAATACGAGGCCAATTCGGTGGCGCTGATCGAGGCGCTCGGTATGACCAGGCATTTCGCGGCGATCTGCGGTCAGGATAGTTTTCCGTTCCGCAAGCCCGACCCGCGCCATCTCACGCAGACCATCGCGCGCGCCGGTGGCGACCCGCATCGTGCACTGATGGTCGGTGATTCGCAGACCGACATCGACACGGCGAAAGCCGCCGGGATTCCGGTGGTGGCAGTCGATTTCGGCTACACCGATCGCCATGTGCGAGAGTTCGAACCGTCGGCGGTGATCTCGCATTTCGATTCGCTGACGCTCGATCTGGTACAAGGGCTGATGGCCGCGGCAGAAGGCTGAAAGCTGCCCATCGGGCGGACCGCCAGATGCCGACCGACAAGTGGTTGACTTAGCAGGCCGGCCTCCCTTATATCGCGGCGCGCTTGGCCTTCGGGCAACGAGCGGGCGATTAGCTCAGCGGGAGAGCACACCCTTCACACGGGTGGGGTCGCAGGTTCAATCCCTGCATCGCCCACCATCTGCTTTCCTGAATCAATTCCAAATCAGAGCGGCTAGTGGTCAAAATCTGACGCTTGGTGCCGAAGCAGTGGCCCGCTCTGGGTAAACCTGCCTTTCGCTCCGGCTGCTGACGCGGCTTTATCGCGCCTACTGCAAGCATATTGCCCATTCGGCAAACTCGCGCGTCGAGGCCGTTTTCAGCGGCGCGAAGCAATCCCCGCCGCCTCGGAGCGGCTGGAGCGCCCGTCGCGGTCATCAAGCGGTCGCTCGCTACGCTCCCGCTACGGACTCGATGTCACCCATTGTGAGGCCGCAGCCCGATCACGGTCCGCGCTAAACCCAACCCGAACCAAAGTGTCCACAGGGACATCACCAGTGATGCCACGACCCAGACGAAGCTGCCCAGGGTGACTCCGAGCCACATGCCCAGGGGCCAACCGAGGAAGGCTCCAATTCCGGCCACGACTGCGATGTACGATGCCCAGACCGGCGTGGCTCGGTGAGTGGTCTGCGCCTCGTTGCCAGCGATCACGGCAACGGCCAACGCCAAAAACATGAAGCCGTTAGCCTTTCCTTCGGAAAATGCCCACCAGGCCTCGAAAGTTGCCGTGTCCCCGGCGGCAGCAGCGGCGGAGACCACGGTGGCCCCGGCCACCGCGGTCGTCATGGTCCAGAGGGCGCCGACAGTCAGCACACCCCAGGCAGACAACGTCCACCACGCCTCGGTGAGGCGCCATCTGGCCGCCAGCACGATCAGACCTGTCAGGACGAACAGTGATAGCGCTACCGCGGAAACCCAATGGATGATCGCCCATCGGACAGGGTCGTCGGTGATGACTCCCATCTGGCGACCCATATCGGGATCGATCGGACCATGGCCGACCAGCGCGCCTGCCAGCAGGATAGAGGCGATCGCAAGCCAAACTCCTGCTACGCGCGTTCCTTCTTCTGTGTTTGCCATAGAGACCTCGCGCAGTAATGGTCCCATGTCCCATCTAGCGCCAGATTTCAAACGGTTGCAAGATGGCCAATGATCGGAACGGGTCAACTGACGCCGTAGCATTGCCACGTCTGTACGACCGGAAAGGGTCGGAACAGTTAATCCGCATCGGGCACCAAGCGTCAGATTTTTACCACTAGCAGCTGCAGGTAGCCCCCCTCGCCGCCAAAATTCTTTTGGGCGAAATTCAAAGCGCTGGTGTAGCTCGTATAGCTCTCGGAACTGGCAAACGTTGGAGCCGGCTCGCACCTTCATCTGCTCGATATCCCAGAACGAAACCTCGATGCGGTCGTCGGCGGAATAGACCGTATAGCGTTCAGGTTCCGGCGCCTCGGCTTTCTGGACAGGCATCGAAATGGCCGGAATGGAAAATATGAAAAGTACAAATATGATGGCATGACGCATTTGCATGTAAAACCCGAATGACCACCGGCACTATTACGGCCGCGATGTTGAGGCGACGCATCATGATTTTAAGCAGTCGCCGTGTTCTTTCGGCAGCCATAAATCAGGTACGGACGGCGCCTCCTTGTTGCGCAACGGTCCGCTATCCCGGAACAAACCTGCATGGAAACGAGTTTCTGCTCATCGAAATGTGAGGGAAAGCCATGTCCAGACTTGTTTTGGCGGCCGCCGTGCTGCTTGTCGGCGGATCGGCCTTTGCCGCGGACGAAAATCCGGTGCCGCCGCAGAATGCCAAGAAGCTGTCGGAAATCATCGCCAAGGTCGAGCAGCGCGACGACTTCCGCTACATCAAGGAAATCGATTGGGACAGCGATGGCTACACCGTCATTTATTACACGAGCGACAAGGCGAAAGTCGAAATCACCTATGATCCGGTGACAGCCGCGCCGAAATGAAGCTGGCCGCCAACGGTCCAGATTCTAAAAAATGGCGCGCCTCGAAGGCCCCGGCCTTCGGCACACCCTTGCGTAGATATGACTTTGATGGCTGACTGGGTGCTATCATTGCGCGCGGGGGTGGGCATGGCGACGGTAAGGCACGTATTGAAACGCTTTCTGATGATGTTCGCGGGTTATTTCATAGCGGTACTGGTTGGGCTGATCGCGGTGGCGGCGATCTATGGCGGGCTGAGCTCGCTGCCAAATGCGCCAAGTTACTTCGACGTCATGGGTGTCACACCTGTCGCAGTGCTACTATTGCCACCGCTCGGCATGTTCATCTATTTTCTGACGATCGTGCTGACCGGCCTGCAGACGCTGATCTTCGCACTGATTGCCGAGTTCTTCTCGCTGCGCACTTTTTGGCTGCACATGGTCTTCGGCGCGGCGGCCGCGGTTGGCGGCTTCGCCTTGATCTGGCCCAGTGTACCGGATGACACGAACCCGGAGCGCTGGGCCGATATCGGCATCATTGCCGCCGCAGGCGTTGTCGCGGGCCTGGTCTATTGGCTCATCGCCGGACGCGATGCCGGTTTCCGGCGTCCGCTGTTTCAGCGCTAGAACCGCATTCGTCAGCTTGCCGGCGAACGCACCGCTTCCGTGCTGTCGAGCGCCTGCTGCAGCCTTGTATCCCGGCCGTAGACGTCGTTGAAGTATTCGACCTTGCCGGACAGGTCCGGCCATGCGGTGAAATAGGCGACATAGACCGGGATCTTGCGTGTCACGTCCTCGGTCGAATGTCCGTGTTTCAGTTTGTCCTCGATGTAGTCGACCGAGGTGCCGAGCACGGCAGCGGCCATGCCGCGCGGATCCTGCAAGCGAACGCAGCCATGGCTGAGCGCACGCATGTCGCGCTGGAAAAACGACTTCTGCGGCGTATCGTGCATGTAGATTGCATGCTTGTTGGGGAACAGTATCTTCAGCTCGCCAAGCGCGTTGGCCTCGCTCGGCAGCTGGCGCACGCCGTAGGGTATCTTTGCGCCGTAGGCGCCCCAATTGACCGAGGACGAGGGAATGCGCTTGCCGCGGGCATTGACCACCTCGTAGCCGGCGCGGTCGAGATAGCCAGGATCCCGGCGCAGCCGCGGCAGCATCTCGTTGACCAGGATCGACTGCGGCACGCCCCAATAGGGATGAAAGTCGACCTGCTCGATCTGATCATAGAAGAAAGCAGTCTGGTTGGTGGGCCTGCCGACGACGGCACGGGTCTTCAGCTTCTCCTCGCCATCATCGATATAGCTCGCGGTGAAAGCCGGCTGGTTGATGAAGACGCGCGGGCTGCCAAGGTCGGAAGGCAACCAGCGCAACTCTTCGAGCGCAACCCGAACCTTCTGAACTTTGTCGGCCTTGGACGTTCCGGCCAACGATGCAACGGTACGCGGGCCGATGACGCCGTCGCCTTTCATGCCGGCCCGTTTCTGCACCGCCTTGATCACCGGCACCAGCTCCGGATCGTAGACCTCGCTGGTAGCGAGCCTCGCCAGGACCTCGCCATAGGCGCCGCCCATCTCGTCATCGAGATTGCGCGCGATCTTTGTCAAAAGCTTCGGCAGCTCGGGGCTGGTCTGCCCCGGCTTCAACAGCAGATTGGGATCGATGGTGATTTCGTCTTCGGTGCTGGCCTGGAGCGCTTCCAGTTCGACGCGCAGCGCCTGATACTCGGAATTCTGTGGATGCCGTGACTCGAGATAAGTGCGCACTTGCTGGGTATGGGCCAGCGTCTTCAGCACCCCATCCATGTCGAGCGGCTTCGGCGGAAGATCGTAGTAGCCGGTCATTCGGTTGGGATCGACGCGGCCGCTTTGTGCGTCACGGGCGTAGCGCAGGACACGCGCCGACAGCGCCATCTCGAAGCGGACCAGCTCTTTCAGGCGTTCATCGACATTGCCCGCCGATGTGCCTGCTGCCGGAACTTCGACGGTGTAGTCGGCGGGCGTCAGGCCGTAGCTCGCGGCCTCGCCCAGCACCCGCACGGCATCCTGGGCACGGCTGCTGGGACTGGTTCCCGTCACCCAGATGAAATCCGGATTGGCCGAGTAATAGGCGATCAGCGCCTTGGCGATGTCCTTCTCGGCGTAGAGATCATAGCCGTCGAGGCCGGCAATGGCTTCGCGGAATGCAGCCCCGGTGGCCGCCGGCTCGAAAGCAGCGTCCTGAGGCGTTGCTGGTTCAGGCGCTGCCGACAGTGCCGAAAAATCGACGCGCACCAGCGGATCGCTCTTGTAGGTATAATAGGACGGGCCGCTGATTTGCGCACCACCACCGCCCCCACCACCGGAAGCGGCCGGCGCCCTGGGCTTCGGCTTGTATTTTGACGGTGGCGGCGGAAAGTTACCTTTCGGCGGCGCGTGTTTGACGCCGCCGCCGAAAAGCATGTCGAAGAACCCTTGCGCTTCAGCCTTCGGCGCCCCGAAGGCCAGCATTGCCGCGGCGACCGCAAACGGCAGCACGGTTGCTTTGTTTCCAAGGAGTTTCATGGATCACCCGCTCCGGTTGAACCGGATCCCGTTCCGCACCGCTTTCACGGTCTCGCCCACCGCATGGCGGATGTAAGGCGTGACTACACTGATTCATACTGATTTCGTTAAGCTTTCATAAATTTCGGAACGTCTGTTGCAGAACGGTTTCACAACGTCGTGACGGGGGAGCGAATCCGCCGTCGCTCCCGACCAATGGTAGTGCCCGTGAGCCAAACCTCAAGCGTTGGCGCCGCCGTCGATGGTCAATGCCGCGCCTGTCACGAAGCGCCCTTCGGGGCCGGCAAGCCACGCAACCATGCCGGCGATCTCGTCGGCCGTGCCGAAGCGAGGCATCGCCATCTTCTGGCGCTGATGCTCGGCGTGCGGGCCGCCTGCCGGATTCATGTCGGTATCGGTCGACCCCGGATGGACGACATTGGCGGTGATGCCGCGCGGACCGAGATCGCGTGCAAAGGCCTTGGTCAGGCCAACCAAAGCAGCCTTGCTGGCCGAATAGGCGCACAGGCCGGCGTCGGTGGCACGCTCGGCCAGATTGCTGCCGATCGAGATGATCCGGCCACCCTCACCCATATGCGCTGCTGCCGCCTTGGCGGCGACGAACGGGGCTCTGAGGTTGACCTCCATCGTCTCGTCGAAGTCGGCAAGCGACAGGGCATCGATCGGCGCAGCGCGCCAGATGCCGGCGCTGTTGACGAGGATGTCGAGCCGTCCGAAGGCTTTTGCTGCCTCATCGACTGCCGCCTCGATCGCCCCAGCATCGCGATTGTCGGCCTTGATGGCAAAGGCCCGGCCGCCGGCCGCCTCGATTTCCCTGACCACCGCACGCGCCCCTTCCTCGCCATTCACATAGGTGATCGCCACGCCTGCGCCGTCGGCCGCGAGCCTTCTTGCGATCGCCGCACCAATGCCGCGGCTGCCGCCGGTGACGAGGGCGGCCTTGCCGTTCAATCTTCTGGATGACACCTGCTTCTCCATTTGTAGTGATTGATACATAAATATCTGCCAGCCTTGCTGAACCGCGTCAACCAAATTATGTATCGATCAATACAGAAAGGATGCCATGCCGGAACGAGGCCGCCCCCGCACCTTCGATCGAGCCGCCGCCTTGCGGCGGGCAATGGAAGTGTTTTGGGCCAAGGGTTATGAGGGCGCGTCGATAAGCGACCTGACCGCCGCAATGGGCATCAACTCTCCCAGCCTCTATGCCGCCTTCGGCAGCAAGGAAGCGCTGTTTCTCGAGGCAACCGAGCTTTACACGCGGGTCGAGGGAACCGAGATCTGGTCCGCGCTGGACAAGGCGCCGACCGCGCGCCAGGCGGTCGAGCGGTTCCTGCGGCAGACGGCCAGGGCCTATTCACAGACCGGTCGCCCGCAAGGCTGCCTTATCGCGCTCGGCGCTTTGCACCAGGATTCAAGCCGCGGCGCCATCTGCGATGATCTGCGCCGTCGCCGCGCCGAAAACCGCGAAGCCTTGCTGAGACGCCTCGAGAGTGGCGTGGCCGAGGGAGAGTTGCCGGCCGATTTCGACTGCGGTACGGCCGCGACCTTCTACGCGACCGTGCAGCACGGCATGTCGATCCAGGCGCGCGACGGCGCGTCGCGCTCGGCTCTTCTGGCGACGGTGGCCGGGGCGATGGCAGCTTGGATAGCGATGGCCAGCACCGGGGCGGCGTGACGGTCGAAACCGGCTGACAAGAACGATATTCAGGTCACTGCAGAGACGGCTCCAGTCTGCCGGCAACGAAGCCAACGGCACGCTCCGCCACACCCCTGTCGGCGAGAATGCGGCGGTGGCCGAGCCCGTCGGCCCAGTAAAGCCGCACATGGTCGCCGGCGCGCGCGTAGAGCCTTGCATGCTCGGCGGACACTTCGCGGTCGTTCGGCGCGTGGATCACCAGCGTCGGCAGCGGCGTGCTTGCGAGCTGGCGGTCACCGGTGAACTCGTGCAACGGCCGGCCGGCGATGCGCTCGACCCGGTCGGCCATGGCGGCCTGCGAGCGCGAGCCGACATTCAGCATGCGGCTGAAATCAGCGAAGATCGCCGGCAGCGAGCTCGGCGCGGCGATAAGCACCAGCCGCCCGGCCGCCAATCGCGGGATGTTCCTGATCGAACCGGCGACGGCGTTGGCGGCAACGGCACCACCAAAGGAATGGCCGACAATGGCCGCGAACGGGCCGAACCATTCGCCGGCAACCCGTGCCGCATCGACCGCACTGACCAGGGTAAGCCGGCGGCCCTGCGACTGGCCGTGGCCCGGCAGATCGAGCGAGACCACCTTGTAGCCGGCATCGCGATAGGCTTCGATCAGCGCGCGCATGTATTCGGTGCGCGAACGCCAACCATGGATGACGAGCACGGTGCCGGCAGTCGCCCTGCCCGGCTCGGGCCGGAATTCATGCACCATGACGCAGCCGGTTCTGGTCTTTAGCCGGTGATGGCGTGCCTGGGTCATGAAATCGGCGGCGCGATCAATTGCGCGGCGCTCGCCTTCGCTCAAGCTCTTCTCGTGCGGCGTGCGGCAGAACAGCTCGAATGCAGCACGCCCGGTGAGTCGCGGTGCCACATGCTCAGCCACGCCGAACGTGCCGCGGATGACCTTCAGTCCAAATGATGCCATAGTGGCGATCCATTCATTGGTTCAAGCATGAACATAATAGTTCAAACATGAACATTAAGCAAGACCTGCCCTGGGACAACCCGCGTTTTCGCAACTGGGTCGCGGTGGCGCGCGCCTGCCATGTGGTGGAACGCACCCTGGCGGTGAAGCTTGCGCCGCTCGACCTGAAGCCGGCGCAGCTCGACGTGCTGATGAACCTCTACCGTCATCCCGGCATGTCGCAGCACGACCTTGCTCGTCGGCTGCTGGTCGGCCGCTCCAACATCACCATGCTTTTGCCTCAGCTGGAGACCCGTGGCCTGCTGCGCCGCGAGGGCGACGAGAAGGACAAGCGCGTGCTGAGGCTGACGTTGACAGAGGCCGGCGAGGCACTGCTGATGCAGGCGCTGAAGGTCCATATGGCGCTGATCGAGAAGGCGATGAGCCAGTCGACGCCGGAACAATGTGACATGATCGGCGAACAGATGCGTAGGGTTGCCGAGGTTTTGAAGACCGCCTGACAGCCCAGTGCTCCACCACCAAATGCTTCACCACATCGATTTTTTCGCGCGCTCGGGCCATTCCTTGTCGTAGACTTCGCCGTCAATGTTCTTGCGGCTGGTGATTTCCAGGATTTGGCCGGGAGTCGGCAGCGATCTCGGGTCGACATGCCTTGCCGGATTCCACAGTTCCGATCGGTGGATGGCGCGGGCGCACTGGAAATAAACCGCATCGATCTCGATGATCGTCACCGAGCGCGCCGGCTTGCCCTCGACGGCGAACGAGGCGCAGAGCCCGGTATCGGTGGTGATGTGGGCGCGGCCATTGACGCGCAGCGTCGTGCCGGAACCCGGCACCAGGAACAGGAGCGCGACGCGCGGATCGCGAAGGATGTTCCTTAGCGAATCGGCACGGTTGTTGCCGCGCCGGTCCGGCATCATCAGCGTTTTCGGATCGTGGATGCGGACGAAGCCGGCGAGATCGCCGCGCGGCGAGCAGTCCAGCCCTTCTGGCCCGCAGGTTGCGAGCGCGGCAAACGGCGAAGCCTCGATGATAGCTGCGTATTCGCGAATCAGCTGGTCGAGTTCCTTGACCACCGACGCCTCGCCGGGCAGGCCATAGAGCGCTTCAAGCTGTTCGATGCTGGTGATCATGGACATGGTTTCGTCTCCAAAGCTTTGCCGGCGCTACTCCAGATGGATGACGTTTTCACGACAAGTGCCCGTTTGCCGGTCATCAGGAAACGGGTGTCGAGGCAACGCAAACAAGGGCAAACCGCTTTACCTGCATGATCGTGCCAACGGATACGGAGGTCAAAAATGGATAAACCGCTCGACCGGCGACGCACCGCCATGGAACTTATTGAAAACATGTTCAATGTTGAAATGCGTTTCCTGCAATCAGGCTCGGAGAGCCTCGATGTGCTTGCCGGCGCATTTCATGCCGACATTGTCGTGCATGAGCCGCGCTCCCTGCCCTATGCCGGTGACTGGAACGGCCTCGACGGCGTTGGCGCCCTTTTCCGCAAAATGCGGGAAATCTGGAGCGACGTGGCGGTGGAGGACCTTCAGGTCGCCCAAAACGATGACACGGTGTTCATGAGCTGCTCGCTTTCGCTGACATCGCGGGCCAATGGTGCAACCATCAAACAGCCGTTTGCCGAAGTCTTGCGCTTCAAGGATGACCGGCTGATCGAAGGCACGCCGTTTTATTACGACACCAGCGAGATACTGGCGATCTTGCGTTGACCTGAGAGTCCTGCGGGATGCATTTCAACGGTCGCGGCTCAGCCCCTTCTCTTCCAGTTCGGCGAGATAGGCGCCCCAGCGTGCATCCTTCTCATGACCCAGCGTATGCAGGTAGTTCCAGGTGAAGATACCGGTGTCGTGGAAATCGTCGAAGGTGATGCGCACGGCATAGTTGCCGACCGGCTCGATCTTCAGAATCGCTACATTGCGCTTGCCGGGAACGGTGACGCGCTGTTCGGGCGAATGGCCCTGCACCTCGGCCGATGGCGAGGCGACGCGCAGCAGCTCGGCCGACAATTCGAACGGCTGATGGCCCGGAAAGGTGACGGAAAGCAGCTTGCGGTCCTTCGAGACCCTAAGTTCTTTTGGCGCTGTCATGGTGGTGGATCCTGCGGAGAACTTCCCTTCCCTACGCCGCTTCGCGTCGAGGGAAAAGGCCGCATGGAAAGTTCCGACATGATCTGTCGGCGTCGGAATGTTACCGATGATCGCGAGCTTCTATCTTGAATGCCAAGTTGGCTCGTATCACATAGCCATATATAACGAAGCCGTTCACGCCCACGGGAAGCGCACAAGCATGGATATGATCGATCCTTTCGGTCGCACGATCACCTACCTGCGCGTGTCGGTCACCGACCGCTGCGATTTCCGCTGCACCTATTGCATGGCCGAGGACATGACGTTCCTGCCGAAGAAGGACCTGCTGTCGCTGGAAGAGCTCGACCGGCTCTGCACGGTCTTCATCGAAAAGGGTGTGCGCAAGCTCCGCCTCACCGGCGGTGAGCCGCTTGTGCGCAAGAACATCATGCACCTGGTACGCCAGCTTTCGCGGCATCTCGAGAGTGGTGCACTGGAAGAGCTGACGCTGACCACCAACGGATCGCAGCTTTCCCGCTTTGCCGCCGAGCTCGCCGACTGCGGCGTCAAGCGCATTAACGTCTCGCTCGATACCCTCGATGCCGACAAATTCCGCCAGATCACCCGCTGGGGCAATCTGGACAAGGTCATGGACGGCATCGACGCCGCGCAGGCGGCCGGGCTAAAGGTAAAGCTCAACGCCGTGGCGTTGAAGGACTTCAATGACGCCGAATTGCCGGAAATGCTGCGCTGGGCGCATGGCCGCGGCATGGATCTGACGGTCATCGAAACCATGCCCATGGGCGAGATCGACGCCGACCGCACCGACCAGTATTTGCCGCTGTCGCTGCTGCGCGCAGCACTCGAGCGCCAGTTCACGCTGAGCGATATTCCCTACAAGACCGGTGGCCCGGCCCGCTATGTCCAAGTCGCCGAGACCGGCGGACGGCTGGGCTTCATCACGCCGATGACGCATAATTTCTGCGAAAGCTGCAACCGGGTCCGGCTGACCTGCACCGGCACCCTTTACATGTGCCTCGGCCAGGAAGATGCGGCCGACCTGCGCGCGCCGCTGCGTGCGTCGGAAGGCAACGAGCTGGTCGCCGATGCCATTGACGAAGCAATCGGCCGCAAGCCCAAAGGCCACGACTTCATCATCGATCGCCGCACCAACCGTCCGTCGGTGTCGCGGCATATGAGCGTCACCGGCGGCTGATTTTTCGCCGATTTCGTGCAAGAATAATCGCCTTGGTATCGGCGCGAGGCAAGGCGTGCAGCGGTTTTTTGCAGTCCTGAGGTTTTTCGGAGTGATGGCGGGGACCACGGCAGTTGCCGCGCCATTTACCTACACGAACGAGCGCTTCGGTACCATCTGCACCTTTCCGGATGAAATCTTCACTCTTCGCCAGCCTGAGCCGGACAATGGCGATGGACAACAATGGCTCACTGCCGATGGCGCCAGCCTGATCTGTTCGGGTATCCTCAACATCGATGATGACACCCCGACAGCCTTCGTCTCCGCCGAGAGGGCCAGCAAGGAACCTGGCTACAGGATCACCTACAGCAAGACCGGCAAGGACTGGGCGGTGCTGTCGGGCATCAAAGGTGGGAACATCTTCTATGAACGCCGCCTGTTCGGAAAAGACGGTGTCATCCGCACGGTCTGGATCGACTACCCGCCAGCCCTGAAATCGAAATACGACCCGCTCGTCGATGCGATCGCCGGCAGCCTCAGGGGACCGCGAGCATCCGGCGACGTCAGAACTTATTGGCAGCCTATTGTTTTTGCTAGCAAATCACGGTTGTTGGCGCGTGTAATCATATCGTACGGCAAGCCATTTTTTGCCGCTGCCATTGGCCTGGAGGAAATGTTGCTCGGCCACTTCGTGATTGTCGCCGTCCCTGGAAATGACGAAATCGGAGGCCGTGAACCGCCCTTCGACCTCGGGGCCGAAGCCGACGAAACCAAGCGGCTGGAACAGCAGTGAAATCTTGCCGTCCTCCTCACCACCAAAACTCCAGGCGGGCATGATCCCTGCCGGGAAACGGGTGTCCATGGAGACATACTTCCAGCGGCCCTCCACCCGGTCATAGCTCAAATAGGCTATCCGCTGGAAGTCCGGCATTTTCGACCCGGGCGCCGGGCGCATCACCTCCTGCATGAAGGGACCGATCATCGTGCGCTCGGCCACCAGCCCCGTCATCACGATCGGCTGGGCGCCGGGCGTTGGCCAGATCGTGTTGACGACGGACCATTTCCCGACGCGGCGAGCGAGCTCATCCGCTTCGTGACCCGACGTGGACATCCGTTCGACTGCCGACGCCGAAGCGCCGTTCTCGGCGAACGCAGGCGCTATCGCCATGAGGATAACCGCCAGGGCAGAAGAGAACCGGAAAGCCGACGAAACATGCCGCCTGCTGCCTGTGCCAAGCCAGTCCGCATTGCCTCGTGCATTCATCATGGACCATCTCCCCAACACGATCAGAAGCTTACAATGACCAATTTGGTGAATCTTGCCGAGCAAATTTGATCTCGTCGAAAAATTTTCCTCGAGCCGCAGTGTGACAAATTTGCCCTCCGAACCCATCCTTTAGAACGGCACCTTTTTTGGGGTCACACCCAGAAAAGGTCTTGTCCGCAAACGGTCACCGGATTTACCGGAAGCCCATTCGGGCCTAGCCTCTGCTCTGGAGCGGTTCTTCGCCCAGTGGGGGAATACGATATGCGCAAACTCATTCTTTCTCTTGCATTGCTCAGCCTCGCGGCCCTGCCCGCGGCGGCTCAGTCGATCGGCGGCACCTATGCCGTGGCCGGCACCAATTTCGATGGGTCGTCCTATGGTGGCGACGCGACGATCACGCTGACCAGCGAGACGACCTGCACGATCCATTGGGAGACAGGCGGCTCGTCCTCGGACGGTATCTGCATGCGCAACGACGATGCCTTCTCCGCCGGCTATGTCATGGGCAAGGCGGTCGGTCTAGTCGTCTACAAGGTGCAGGAAGACGGCTCGCTGCATGGCCTGTGGACGATTGCCGGCAAGGAAGGCAACGGCACCGAGGTACTGACGCCCAAATAAGCCCTCACATGGGGATTACATGGTCAAGTGTGATTTTCCTCCTTCGCAGTTTCGGTCCAAGGTCTGAGCCCGATCACGTGACGCGGC